>NZ_JBVVQI010000054.1:0-25977 GCF_055811495.1 Mesorhizobium sp. WSM4830
GGCGTCCGAAATACGGATGCCAGCGATAATGGACTTCGACCTCCTGCCCAACATGGGCAGAATGACCCCGAGATTGCAATGGGACGGATGGCGCGCTCGACGGTGTTGGAGTCGATCTCGATCGTACCGTTGTCGAGGAATCGTGTCAGACCTTGCCAGCGCGAGAGCGCGTAGCGGATAGCTTCCGCCAGCTAGGTCTTCTGGCTGATAAGGGTGAGTTGCTGCCTAAGCCACGGCTCAAGGGCATTGATGACGGGACGGCTTCTCTCCTGCCGGACGGCGCGGCGTTCGTCGGCGGAACGACCGCGGATATCGCTCTCAACGTGATAGAGTTGGGCGATGCGGGCGAGTGCCTCCGTCGCGATCGGCGCGGGGCCGGACTGCGCGAGCTCATAGAAGCGGCGACGCACATGCGACCAGCAAAAGGCCAAGCTCACGGCGTTGCGTTCGGCCAATGCCTTGTAGCCCGCGTATCCGTCGACCTGCAGGGTCCCGACAAAGCCCTGAAGATGCCGGATGGGCTGTTCGGCCTTGCGGTCCGGAGCGTAGAGGTAGGCGACGCCGGGTAGGTCCCTTCCGCCCCAAGGTCGGTCGTCTCGGGCATAGGCGAACAACTGCCCCGTTTTGGTCCGCCCCCGGCCCGGATCAAGCACAGGCGCAGTGGTCTCGTCCGCGAAGAGCTTGTCTGATGCCTTCAGCCGCTCGAACAGCCGCTCATGCACGGGGCGAAGCAGGAAAGCTGCTTTGCCCACCCAGTCGGCGAGTGTCGAACGGTCGAGATTGACGCCCTGGCGGGCGTAGATCTGGGCCTGACGATATAGGGGAAGGTGGTCGGCATACTTCGACACCAGAACATGAGCCACCGTGGCCTCTGTAGGAATGCCGCCTTCGACAAGACGTGCCGGCGCCGGCGCCTGCACGACCACCTCTTCGCAGGCCCGACACGCATACTTCGGTCGACGGGTGACAATCACCCGGAACTGGGCGGGCACGATGTCGAGACGCTCGGAGACGTCCTCGCCCATAACATGCAGCTGGCCTTGGCAGCACGGGCAGATCTTGTCGGCGATGTCGATTACCTGCTCGACCCGCGACAGATGGTGGGCAACGAGCCGCGGTTGGCGCGACGCTTACGAGCCCTGTCGATGCCGGCTCAATACTCCCCAGAAGTGCCGTTTGAATCTTCCCCAGTTTAGCGCTGTCGCCGGTCTCCCGGAGCGCGCTCCAGGAGACCGGCGGCGCGTGATCGTTGATGCTTCTCCTGCGCGCGGGCTCGAGGCTCCGGCCTACGGACCACGCAAGCCGCGTCAGGCGGGGATCGATCCCTTCACGGCCTATCTTCGCGAACGTGTCACGCGATATCCCGGGCTCACCGGCAGCCGGCTTTTCCGCGAACGAAGGACCTCCCAATCGGCCGTGTTCAACCTCAGCAGGATGTCGCCGGGCTGGCAGTCACCGATCAGGCGGAACAGCTCGGGGCGGGCGAGGCGGGCGCCGCTTTCGTTTTCCATGTAGGTCGCGGCGATCCGCAGGCCGTGCTGGCTGGCGAACGCCTCCAGGTCGGAACGGGCGCGGCCGGCATCCTGCTCCTTGGTCGAGGCGCGCAAGTATGCCCGGACAAAGGTGGCGTGGGCTTTCGGTTCGTTTTGCGTCAGCGGTTCGCTATAAACTGTCAATCACTATTTATCGAACACGGCGGGCAATTCGCCAGAGGTATGCCCATAACGTACCGGCTGAGTTTGCACCTCAAAATCCCCTCCGCAGCGGCTCGTTGTCGCTGTTCGCCGACAGCATCGACTTCCTCTAGAAGCCTCGGTCAACGGCTTGGCCCAATGAACGCGCCGGGCGGCAGGTAGCAGCGCGCAAGAGACTTTTAAAGATGGCGTGCCTTGAACGTCGTACCCACCGCGACCCCACGCCGCCGAAAATCAAACGATGCAACAGTTCCTACAAGTAATTTCACACAAGCTTTGCGACGGCCAAATCGCTGACGATGGTATGTTCCCCTAAAGGTCTCAGGTCATGAGCTAGCGACCCAGGATCCGGAACGTCAGCCCTGGTTGGATGAACTGGGTCGCGTCTCGTAGCGGCAAATCACACTCCAATGTCCCCAACGAGGAAGTGAGATGGCGATCCACAATTCTACCCATCCTATCGGCCCGCCAGGAAGCGGGGCGAGCATGTCGACTAGAGAGCTTCTCGAAGCGGCCGCCGATGAAGTTTGGAGGCCATATATGTGTCACCAGACGTTCGAGGGCGCGGATGCGGCCCAGATTATCGACGAGGATGCCCAGCAGCCAAGAGTTCATTCTAGCGACGCTCTCTGTTGCGGCACATTCGGCGAGCTGTTGCAAGGCCAATTGCCAATAGGCTCCCTTTCCCGTGATTCCCACTTTTTGGTCACGATGCCCATCGCGCTCTTTGCGCGTGCCCACTTCATGCCGATCTCGGGCACACGGTCCGTAACCGTTTATCCGTCACACAAAGTCAAAGCAAAACGGCTGGCTGAGAATCTCGTGATTGCGCTCGGCGCCTCGGGAGGGATCCTCTTTTTGCAATCTGAGCTTGCGGAAGGCAAAGGGCTGGCGAGTTCGTCTGCGGATCTTGTTGCGACTGCACGGTCAATCGCCTGCTGCTTCAAGCATAGAGTCCGGACGTCGTTGATCGAGAAGCTAATGGCGGAAATCGAGCCGTCCGACGGAGTAATGTACCCCGGCGTGGTGGCATATCAGCAGCGAGCATGTAGCCTTCTCTCATTTCTCGGGCAAATGCCGCCGCTTGCAATCGTTGGTATCGATGAAGGGGGAACGGTCGAAACTGTCGACTATGATCAACGGCGAGGCGAAACCTCCGCCAGTCACAGAGCAGAGTATCAGGAACTACTCCACCGCGCTCGCATAGCAATTCCACGCGGTGACACCGCCACGATAGGTGAAATAGCCACTGCCAGCGCGCTCCTGCATCAAGAGCGAGCTCCAAAGGAGCATATGAATTCAATGCTGAAAGCTTCCGAGGCCAACGACGCTCTCGGGGTCATCGTCGCGCACAGCGGCACAATGATTGGAATCCTGCTTGATCGAATGGCGGCTGACTTTCCCGGGAAGCTTCGGTCCGTGCTCGCCCATGTGTCGCCGCTCGACAACTCGCCAATGTAAGGAAGAAGCGCGGTTTCGCCGATGCGGAAGCCCATGATGATCTGGACCTTAAACGCCGCAAACCTGATGGCGTCGGAGAAGGATCCGGCGTCTCGGTGAAGACGATCCGCACCAGCTCCCAAAAAGCACGCTCGTCCGGAAGCTTGGAGGCTGTCTTTCTCTCCGACAGTGAGCGGCGAAGGCTGACGCCCCCGTGGGCATTCTGGCGCTTCCGTATGGCCTCCGTCTGCTTGTGCGCCGCCTGCGATTCCGACGTTGGGTAGGGGACGCAGAAGCGGGCGAGGGAAGGGGTGTCGGCGAGCTTCTGTCCGTCCAAGACGTTTCTGACCATGGTCGCGAAGTCGAGCGCCAACTTTCCGGACGCCGCGGCTTGCAGTACCGCGTTGTAGGCTTGCTGGACTTGATCCGGAGTGATGGCCCAGGGAGGCGTATCTCCAGCGGCCTGGGCCAGCCGCCGAACTCCCACAGCAATCTGCATGGCGCTCGAGGGTCTGGTGTTGCGGACGAGAAGCTGGTGGACGAGGACCGCCTGGTAGAGGTCCCGCCACGACTGCGGCATCGGGCGGGCAACCAGCGGCTCCTGGTTCATCCTCCGCCTGATCTCGTTCAGCTTCCCGAACGAGGTGGGGTCCACGCCGAGCTGGCCAAGCCACAGGGTTGGCGGCGGCATCATGCCGACCAGCTCCGTCAGGTTCCACCGGGTCTCCTTGCTGACCTTTCCCTGGTCGTCGCAGACGAGGTTCCATTCAAGGCCGCGCTTCTGCACCACGGCCTTGGCCGTCGCCACGTATTCCGCGTAGAACGGGTTCATTCCCGAACCTCCGCAACCTCCGCGCTCGCATCCGATTTCAGTTCCTCCACGACACGGCGCACGGCATCGAGCGTCGACTTGAGCTGGGCGTAGGCCGGGGACTGCTGGTTGTTGCGGGAGGCGGCCGCGAAGTCGATGACGACGGGCCTTAGGTCTTCGAGGACCTGCTCATGAATGCCGGTTCCCCGAGCGGCATGAACTGCGAGCAGGTGTAGCAGGACAGCACCGGGTTCTTGAAGCAGAGGCTCTGGCCGAGGCCGCAACCGCCGATCCCGGCTATCGGAATGCCATGCGGCACGCCTCCGATCTGCTGGTCGAACGGCAGCCCCAACAGCATTGCCTTGTCGATTGTCTTGGTCTTGGCGACCTTGGCCACGTTCGAATAGATCGGCGAGATCGCCAACGCCTCGTTGATGCGCTGCGCCTGGGCGGGCGACTTGTCGAAGTAGACGTTGGCGATGCGTTCCCTGGTCTGCCCCAAGAACTCGGTGAGCGCGGCATGGGAGATGCCGCCGTCCGCGAGGCGCTGCGCCGCCGTGTGCCTGAGGTCGGTCGGCGTCCATGGCTCGCCGGTCAGCTCGCCCGTCAACTCCATGATGCCGCGGCTGACCCCGCCGGGCGTAAGCCCGAAGAGAAGGCGAGGGGGCACCCCCTCCTCCGGCTGCATCGCCCCATTCTCACGCCGCTTCACCAGTTCGTTGAACAGCGGACCCCATTCCCGCTTGATCCGCCTGGTCACGCGGATGCGCTTGTTCTTGTCCTTCTGCTTGGTGAGCGAGACGGCGACATGGACGGCTCCGGTGTTGTAGAGCCTGACGTCGGCGAGTTCGACGCGGGCGATCTGGCCAGGCCGGAACGCGTACTGGTACGACATGACGAGCATGCAGGCGTCACGCAGATCGTCTCCGCCAACAGTCTCCGGATCGGCGGCCAGGGCGGCGCACGTGCTGTCGATGTGATTGACGATCCGGGCCTGATGGTCGAGTGGCAGGAAGCAGTCGCCAACGCGGACCACGCGATACTTGTCGACCTTGGGGCTTTTGAGCGCCCTTATGATGGAGGCTGCAGGCGGCGTCCAATGGCCTATGTCGAGGCGGCAAAGCGAATGCAGCATGGCTCTCAAAGCCCAGCTTTCTTCAGTCTTTAGTCCAGCTAAGACATAGGTGTTCCAATGGGCGCGAGCATCGAAGGGTGATGACGCGATGAGGTGAACAAGAGATTCAATCCCCCGACGGGTGATGTATCTCACAACGTTTGCGGCTTTGATGGCTACAGTAGTCGGATCAAGGCGATGCAGCCAATCAACGACGACATGCTTGATTACGTTCTCCGCAGGTCGGAAGGCGGCAAAGTCAATCTCTCGATGAAGCCCATCGACAAACAAGGTGATTGTGTCGCTCTCGGCCAAGTTTCGAAGGGAGCCCGTCTCGTTGGAGAAGTCGTCGAAGTACCGGACGACCGGCGGAAGCGGCGGCAGCTTGGCTATCAGTGCCGTTATTTCGCTGAGGAGCGCAGGGTCGACGGTGGCGGCAGGTTCTATCATTTGCCTCCCTCCGGCACAGACCGCCTGAGGGCATCCACGAAGAGATCGAACTTCTCGTCCCAGACCTCGGCCAGGCTGGTCTCGAAGTAGGCCTTTGCGTTAAGACGGGGCATTTGCGATTCCTTCGTCCAGCCGAAGAAGACGCGCAGCTTCTCCTGCGCTCGATCGAGGTCAATCCCCACATCCTGGTACCGCCTCATTCGGACCACGGCCGAGGTGTGGCGAAGATCGTGACAGGAAACCCCTGAAGCCCCTGTTTCTCAATGGATTTTCTCGCATCCTCCGATAGGGCCTGCGTTGCGGTTTCGAAGATTTCCCCGAGCGAGCGCAACGACAGTGGCTTGGCCTTCTGGGAGATCAGCAAATGAGGACAATTGACGCGGCCGCGATAGTTCCGGATGTAGACGCGAGCCAACTCGACGATCTCCTGGGGGAGCGGAAGCTGCCGCCGCGACGTCCCAGTCTTCAAGCTGGGCCGTTCGTAGCGCGGGTCACCGTCGTTTGTTTCCTCAACGTCGAGCCACGACACCATCTTTCCGGCGACCGGATCGAAGTCCTCCCTGAAGGAGTTCGTGAGAAGCAGCGCGGCCTCGCCACGACGCAGCCCCAGGCGCAGCAAAGCATGAAGATCAGGAGATTGCGCCAGCGTTGTGCTTCGGTCTTGAAGGGATTGCGTGGAGAGTCCGGCTTGAAGATTTCGTACAGGTCTTCGATCACCAAAGGCGGAAGCGCCCGGATCGGCGCCGTTGTTGTATTGAAAGATATGAATCTCGCTACATGCAAGTCTTTTCGATCATAATCTACGATACAATCGATCAGTATTGCAGCGGTATACTTACTTTAAGTCTCGGTCATACAGATCGATGTTACTTACACAACCCGTCTCATTAAAACTGGGCGGGAGACTCTGAACTCTTCTGAGCCGCCGGCGCCCCATGAGGCCAATCATTATGCACCGATTGGGATGCGGACCTTGACGACAGTGCCCGCTCCGGGTTTGCTATCGATGAAAAGCCTCCCATTGAGTGTGGCGACCATCTGGGAACAGCCGGTGAGGCCCAGGCCGACGTGATTCCCGGCCCGGGTCGAAAAGAAGGGCGTCTTTGCTTTGCGCAGGACTTCTGGCGTCATGCCGACACCGTTGTCTGCGACCTCCAGGAACAGAACGTTGCGGCGAAAAAAAGACCGGTGCGCGACCGATGCCTTTACGACAACGCTCGGCCTGTCGGTGTTTTCGACCGCCGTGAGCGCGTTCTGCACGAGCTCGCTCAGCACCAGTTGAAACTGGGTTGCCGGCACGGCTTGTGTTCCCGCCTCGGAATCGACTGACAGCTGCACAATGCCATCCCGACCTTTGAGGTCCAGCAAAAGCTTGGCGAGTGGCAGGACATGCGAATCTCGTTGCAAAAAGGCGATCTTGAGCAAACCGTCATTGATGGATTCGAGCTCATTCGCCGCACTGCGGGCAGCTTTCAACATCTCTTCTCTCGGAGGTTGCTCCGAACCAGTGCCCTCCAGAAACAGTCGCAAAGCGGTGACGCGGGAGCGCGTCATATGAGCGAACAGCGAGGCGAATGAGCGCATGTGTCGATCGCGACGGCTGACGTAAGCGTGACGCTGATGGGTTATGAGATAGAAGATCGCGACCAGTCCCAGCGCAATCGCGAACATGAACCAGTTGCGGGATGCGGCTATATCGATTTGAGCAGTTTCTTGGAGCGTCGTGCTGTGATCAACGGTGGCGCTAGAGATCTCGTACATGTCCTGTTCGAGATTGGTCATGTGGTCGAGGGCATCCGAATAATTGGAACCAGCTTCGACGACCGGCGCGACGTTTTGCTCGACTGTCCGACGCACGTTTTCCAGGAGTTCGATGTCTTTCTGCGGGAAGAAATGCTGCAGGTACGGCAGCGCCAGAAGCTGAGCGATGTTGACGCTCACAAGAGCCATTTGCCGGTTGATGTCAGGATCGAGCTTGCCGGCTTCGTCGGCAAGACGGATATAGCCATGGACCCTGACAAGCCGCTCGCGCACCTGGGTCGCACGCCATTGAATCTCGTAGGTCTGGTTGAGGATCTCGTCCGTCTCTTGCCTGTAGCGGTCCGAACGGACGAACGCCCAAGTGCTGAGGAGGAGGGCGAGCGCCAGCCCGAGATAAGGCAAGGCAGCAACAAAGCGGCTGGTTCCGAATCTCATTGGTCCGCGCGCAGCACCACCGGGAAGAAGACCCAGATAGCATTACGGGCTGGGACATAGGAGGCGGGCAGGCGATCGAAGGGCCAGACCATGAAGATCGGACCTTTCTCGTTCATGGTGATGGGGCGGAACCGCTGATCGCCTTTGCATCGTCCTTGGCTGCGGTCATCCTTTGTACATTGGCGCTCGACCGCCAGGATAGGCGCATATGACTGGATCTCGTCCATGCGGAGTTCAGACACGAAGTCGTCGTAGGCGACCACCTTGACTTTAGCGACGTTGGCGAGCCCGGTTTTCGCCCATATGTCCTTCAGCAGGGGCCCCCGATAGACGATCTTCTCGTCCTCTTTTGTCCAAGGCGTGCGCGTATCGTAGGTCTGTTGCGGAAATTCGGTCTTCAATTGCTCGACGGTAAGGGTTTGGATGGCCTTGCCCGATGCATCTTCGAGCGTGAGTGTATCGGGATCCGCGAAGGCGCCCTTGCCGGCCGTTGGCCCGGCAAAAGCCATGGCGACTGCGAAGGCAAGACAAGAAGCAAGAGCATCACTCCGCATCTGGTTCAACCTCCTCATATTCGCGTGGGCCGTCGTCCTTGGCGAAAAGCACGCACGGGCCGCGGGACCCGCGGGGATCATACGCGTAGCCTTTTAGCGCCAATGCCTGGGTGATATCGCGGATTCCGTCCAAGCCATACAAGTGATCATGCAGCTCTAGGTAGACGCGCTCGATGCCTGGGAGCTTGGCGTTCTGCAAGAGTTCCCTTTCGGCGCCTTCTATGTCCATAACAAGGACGTTGGCGCCGTGCTGGACGATGAAGTCGTCGGCGTCAGTCGAGACAATCGTCATTTCGCGCTCGTACGGCCCCTGATCTTTGTCCATCGAGGACATCCAGAGGTCCTTGCGGAGATAGAAGGTGAATGGGCGTGGCGGACCGGCTGCAAGAATCCCTTTCAGTAGCACCACGTTGTCCAGATCGTTGGCGTCGACGACGCGCTTGGCAAGGGCAACCGACGCTGGATTTGCTTCGAAGGCCCACACCTGAACGTCCGGGATCTGAGCGATAAGCGAGGTGATGATGCCGATGCCTGAGCCGAGTTCCAGAACGCGATCACCGGGCTTCACGGCCTTCGATATCCACTTGGCTTCCTTGGCTTCATAGGTTTCGTTGTCGAGGGCCTGCCAGATGACAGGCGAGACGTCGTCAGGGCGCAGGGGCACCTTGACCCCATGGACGGTTATCAATGACATCTGATTAAAGACCCTGCGGCAGCCTGTGTCCGTTCTTCATCAATTTTGCCCGCGCCTGTTTGTAATATTTTTCCGCCGAGCTGGGATCGATGCCGAGGCGATCCGCCATTACCTGGTAAAACTGCGTACGCGTCATGCCTGGCTCGCGACGGGTCATCATGTCGATAATTTCCTGTTCTCTTGGCGTCAGGACGGAATACCGAACGTCGGGCATGGTCATCGCCACACGCGAAAGCCGAACTGCAAATCCGTTGGTGGAAATGTCGTCGAGCACGTCATTAAACACCCCGGGCTCCAGCCCGGTCTTGCCGAGATAGCCGGCCGCGCCGATCTGACGAAAAATTTCGGCCTCAGAATCGCTGTCTGAGCCTGTCACGACGATGTGGATCGCGCTTGGCGAGGCTTCGATGATTGTGCCGACGACGGCAACGCGATCAGCGTCCAGCGTCGGATCGAAGCCGGGAAGTCCCGGATCAATGACGACCAGATCGAACTCAGCGCTCCGAAGCTCTCGCGCAGCGATTTCCAATGTCTCGGCGCCAAGGACAACGCAATTTCCGAGACTCGCCCGAATCTGGTCCATAAGCGCGAGCCGCATCAGATTCTGATCTTCGACAACGAGCGCGCGAAACACTGGCGACAGGTCCTCACTGATCACTTGGCAGGCAAGTTTTCATCTTTCGCGACGGAAAAATAGGGATGCCATCATCCCTTTTTTCCGCGGCGGGACCGGGACAGTCTTGTTATGCGGGAGGAGCCGAACCACTCGGAGCAGTCGATGCCGATCCAACTTGTGTGCAGCAGCAATGGCGAGCCACGAGAGGCGGATGGAGTCGTGGATTTGATCGCGGCGCATCGCCATGCCGTGGCAAATGTGGAGAGTCTCGGAAAACGGTTGATGCAGGCCGAAGAGGCCGAGGCCGCGCTGATCGGACCACGGCTTGACGCCGTGATGGCGGACGAGGCGCTTGTCCGCCGCCAGGCAGCGATGGCGCCGGTTGCCGATGTTTGCGAGCTGAAAATGAAGGCCGCATATTTCGCGCGGCTCATGAACGACGGTTGGTGCGACGTGGATGCGGATGACTTGCATGAGCTGCTGCGATCTTTCGTGGACTTTCAAATCTAAGAAAAAAGGGCGGACATCCAAGACGCGAACGCGTGCCATGCGGCATAGGTCAGCGCCGGCACCGCGATGATGGCGATGAATGCGAACGCCCCGGCTATGGCACCGTCCGTGCGGCCCTCGACAGGGTAGTAGTAGCGGCTCGATTCATGTTCGTGGTTCAACGGTCCTGCTCCTTTGGCCGTTTCAGCAGAAGTTCGATGGGATGTGGAAACTTCGTCGTCGCCCACAGACCATCAGCCTTCATCTTCGCGTTGAGCTCAGCCACCAGATAGCTGGCGCTGACGGTGTTGCCTTTCTGATCGGTGGCAGCGAACGCGTAGCCGGCCGCGATGAGGGCGGTCCCAAGGTCGATCGTATTGCCGTCGAGTTTCGCGCCACATACCACAAACGTCGCTTTGTCGAGCGCCAAGGCGATCGGCTGGCAGGTCACGGCCGCCGTCGAAAACAAGGCAGCCAGGTGGGCGAGCGAGACGTTGCCGCAATCGAGCTCGTTGCCCTTCGCATCCAGGGCGATCGTGCCCCGCAAGCATGATTGCACGCCATAAAGCCGGTAGAGCTTGCCGCGGTCGCGCCACGTATCTCCCGTCAGCAGTTCGACGCTTTTCGACACGATGAAGGGAGTGACTGTCGCGTTTGGTGGCGCGGCGCCTTCGGCGCTCACGGCGTGGGCGGTCGCGAGTGTGATAAGCGCGGCGAGGCTAGTTCGCTTCATCGGTCTGGAACTGTTTGCCGAGTTGGGAGGCATGTTCGAGATCCGGCCGCAGGGACCTGCCCTCCTTATTGCGGCCGATCGCAGCCATGTCGAAGAAGACCACGGAATCGTCGTCGTAAGCGACCGAATAGGGATCGTTGGCATTGCCGGCCCCGACGAGCGCAAAGCACGAAACCGCGTCCGGAACGCCGGGCTGGCTTTTGAGGACCAGCGTCTTGCACAACACGACGGATGCGCGGGTGTTATAGACAGCGTCGTCGTAGTCCCGCACGGCCTTCGTGCAATCCCACTCCTCAGCCTTGTAGGTGATCTTGGGCTTCGGGCAGGCCGTGAGGCCCCGCAGCCGGTAGGTGACGCCGTTGATGACGCGTTCGGTCGCGGACGTGATCTCCACCGGCTTTGCCAGTGGTGTCACCTCGCGCTGAAAAAGGCCTCCGCGTGCGTCGTAGCGCTCGTAGACGAAGGTCTTTTCGCCAGGTTTGGCGAAGTTCTGCAGATACGCGGTCGACGGCTGCTCGAACGGATGCGGCTCGTTAGTGCCCAGATCGGCGGCGCCTAGGACGGTGCTGTGGACCAACAATGCCGCGAGGAAGGAAAACTGCTTCATCGGAAAAATGGCCTCGACTCTGCTTCTCGTATTGACACTTTACTTTGGTACCATGTACCCATAGTAAAGTGTCAAAATCGGTAGCGCAATGAAAAACCGGATCGCGCTTGCGCTTTCTCTTTCAGCCGTCATGGCGCCATTCGGCGCACATGCGGATGACACGACCTCGACGCGCATAGCGGCGGCGTTTGCTCTGCCGGCCCGCCCGGCCGTTTCGACCTTTTCGGACGCTGATCACGGATCGACGATTGGCGGCGGGTGTGCGCCGACGGATCGCAGGCGGGCCGCGGCCTTGGTGCGCCAGATCGCCGAAGAAGAGGGCTTCGATCCCGATCTGAGCGAGGCGGTTGCCTGGGCAGAAAGCGACATGGGCGGCAATCAAGGCCCGTCTAGCGCGGGCGCTCTCGGCATTATGCAGCTCATGCCGGCGACAGCGTCGCGTCTCGGTGTGACCGACAGATGTGACGCGAAAGCCAATATCCGTGCCGGCGTGCGCTATCTGAAAGCGCTTTATGAGGAGTTCCATGATCCGCTGTTGATGTTGGCGGCCTACAATGCAGGCGAGCAGAACGTTTACAAAGCCAACGGCATCCCCGTGAACGACGAGACCACGAAATACGCGGTCAAGGTGCTCAATCGCTGGAAGCTCGGCAAGCTGATCAAGGCTCCCATTCCCAACCCTGTTGATCATCGTCCTGCAGCCGCGACCGACGCGGTCGATGGCGTCGCCTGGCAAGACGGACACGTCATGGACTTTGGCAACTGAAAAAGGAGTGAGATGACGATGGATTATAAAAAGGCGGGCAAATTCGCCGTCCAGTTTATGGCCGCTGCGGCGATCGGAACGGCGCTCGCGCCGGCGAGCGCATACGCGCAGTCAGCCGCCCCGGTCGAGGGCGTACTGGAATGGTTCGTCGGTGTGCTGCAGGGCAGCATTGCTCGATCTTTCGGGATCATAGCAGTTTGCTTTCTCGGCTTCCTGGCCATGACCGGCCGGCTGGTGTGGATGATGGCGCTTTCGATCATCATCGGCATTGCTCTGGTCTTTGGCGCTGCAGCTCTGGTCGATTCCATCCGCTCCACCGCTGGAGGCGCGTGAGCCGATGGAGGACGAAGAGGTCTATGTCGAGCCGGTCAGCCTGCCCCTGACGCGCCCGCCGATGAAATGGGGTGTGCGCTACGAGGTGTTCGCGCTTAACGGCATGGCTGCCGTCATCGGATTCATCGCGACCAGCAGCTTCACGCTCGGCCTCGGCCTGTTCAGCGCGACCCATCTGATCAGCGCCTATCTGTGCCAGCGCGACCCATACATCTTCCACATAGTCGAACGACGACTGTCGAAGCGGGGCGCGGTCGCAAACTCAGGCTTTTGGGGCGCGAGGAGCTATTCGCCGTGAGCGTGAACGCCGACCTGAAATTCGCGAAAGCGCGCGAACGGGAAAAGCCTGTCGAGGCGCACGTCCCCTATTTGCGCCACGTCGACGACAACCTGGTCGTCACCAATAGCGGCTTTCTCCTCGGGGTCATTCAGCTTAGCGGCCTGCCCTTCCAGACAATGGATCAGGCAGAGCTCAACAGCCGCATGTTCAATCGCAACACGACATTCCGCAACCTCTCCACGTCCCGCTTTGCCGCCTATGCGACCATCATCCGGCGTCACGTGACACCAGAGATCGAAGGAGATTTCGAAAACCCTTTCGTGGCGGAACTCGATGCCCGCTACATGGACGAGCTGGGCTCGAAGAATCTTTTCGTCAATGAGGCTTTCCTGACGCTCATCCGCCGCCCGATGGTCGGGCGTGTCGGCTGGGTCGACAAGGCGCTCAATGCGTTGCGCCTCAGCACGGCCGGCGAAGAGACACGTGAAGAGGCCATGGCCGAACTGCACGATGTTCTCAGTGGCGTCACCAAGGACTTTTCCGCCTATGGCGCGCGGCTCCTGGGCGTGGTGATGCGACGCAACAGCGTGTTTTCCGAACCTGCCGAATTCATCGCCAAGATTCTTGCCGGCGGCGCTGATGTGGAAATGCCGCTGCCGCGCATGAGCTTGGCCACTGCGTGTGCGACGCGGCAAATCTTCTTCGGCAAATCCGCTCTGGAGATCAGGGGGGCGCATGAAAGCAAGATCGGCGCCATGGTGTCGATCAAGGAATACCCGCCCTTCACGGCACCCGGCTCGCTGGATGGCCTGTTGCGGCTGTCCCATGAGTTTGTCCTCACGCAGTCGTTCGCGATTGAAGATCGCGTGACGGCCATGCGCCGCATCAACACGATCTCGAACCAGGTCAGCGGTTCGGATGAGGCCGGAACCACGGTCGAGGATTCCGTGCACGCCGGCGCTGACAAGCTCGCCGGTGGCGAGGTCATTTTCGGGCAACACCACATGACGGTGATGGCGCTGGCTGCCGACGTACCAGGGCTCAACCGCTCCTTGTCCGACATCACCGCCGAACTGTCGCGCATGTCGATCGTCCCGGTGCGAGAAACGCTCAACACCGAACTTGCGTTTTGGGCACAGCTGCCCGGCAATTTCAGCTACATTGCGCGCCGCGCCCTGATCTCGTCGCTGAACTTCGCCGGGCTCTTCTCGGGCCACAATTTTCCCTCAGGCCAGCGTGAGGGACTGCACTGGAAGCGGCCGATCGCGCTCCTAGAGACGAGCAGTCAGACCGCCTATTATTTCAACTTTCACGTCCACGACGTCGGCCATTTCACGGTTTTCGGTCCGACCGGTTCGGGCAAGACGGTCGTGCTGTCATTCTTGATGGCGCAGGCAATGCGGATTTCGCCGCGACCGCGATGCGTCTACTTCGACTACATGCGCGGCGCCGAGCTCTTCATCCGCGCGCTCGGCGGTCGCTACGAAGTCATGGAGCCGATGCAGGCCACCGGCTTTGCCCCGCTCCAGCTGGAAGACACAGCAGAAAACCGCACGTTTCTCGAAGGGCTGCTGCGCTACATCCTGACCCCAGACGACGGTTCGCTCGACGTGGCGGAAATGCGCGTGATCAACACGGCCGTCGACAAGGTCTATAAGATCCCGCGCCAACAGCGCACGTTCGAGCTGCTGCCGGAAGTGCTGCGCGGCTCGCTGGCGCCGGGGATGAACGATCTCGCGGCGCGAATTCAACCGTGGCTCGATCCTGGCGACAAGGGCTGGCTCTTCAACAACCCCGTCGATCTCGTCGATTTCTCGAAGCCGGCGGTCGGGTTCGACATGACAAAAATCCTGGCCGACAAAAAATTGCGCTCGGCCGCCCTGCTTTACATCTTCCATCGGCTCGAAGAGATCATCGACGGCACGCCGCTTCTCATGTTCCTCGATGAAGGCTGGAAGCTGCTCGATGACGAGGTGTTTGCCGCCTTCATTAACGAGACGCTGAAAACGATCCGCCGGCGCAACGGCGTCGTCGGCTTTGGCACCCAGACAGCTGAGGATGTGGTGAACTCGTCCATCTCGTCCTCGCTGATCGAGCAGACGAAAACCAACATCTTTTTCCCCAATCCGAAGGCGAGCAAGGATTCCTACATGGCGCGCTTCTCGCTGACGGCGAAAGAGTTCGAGTTCGTGCGCCGTACGCCCAAGGAAACGCGCACCTTCCTGGTCAAGCACGACAGCGATTCCATCGTGGCCAAGCTTGACCTGTCGGGCATGCCCGACCTCATCAAGGTGCTGTCGACCAACGAAGCCAGCATCAAGGAATGCGAACGGCTGCGCGAGATTTACGGGCAGGAGCCGGAAGCGTGGCTGCCATACCTTTGCGGATGGGAGAGCGAGCATGAAGAAGCGGCTTAGCAGCGTGATCGCCGCAGCCGCGATCATGCCTGGGCAGATGGCGGTTGCCCCGGCGCTGGCCCAGATCGCCGTTATCGATAATTCCAATCTGGATCAGCGCGCGCAAGACGAAGAGCACAGCACAAAATCGCAAGAAACCAAATCCGACGAAAAGGAGAAGAAAAAGAGCCTCGTTTGCACCTATTCGAACAAGTACAGGTCGCAAATGTTCAGCCGCTCGCCTGGCGAGGCGCTGAGCCGCGACGCCGAGAACGCAAAGCTCATCCGCAACTATGCGCAAAAATATGGCGTTCCGGAGGGGCTGGCGCTGTCGGTCGCCTACCAGGAATCCCGCCTCGACAGCTGCGCCGGCTCCCACACCGGCGTCAAGGGCGTGATGCAACTGACAAAGAGAACGGGCAGGCAGCTCGGGTTCGATCGCGACATCAACGAGCAAAACATCGAGGGCGGCGTCAAATATCTTGGCAAAGGCGTCGCACAATGCGGCGCCAGCAACTACAGCTGCCTGGCGAGCTTCTATAACGGCTCGAATGCCGCCGAACAGGCTGAGTGGGCCTCGGGCGTCGGCCGATGGCACGGCACCTTCGACAGTTACGTCTCCAGCGGAGAGGCGCCGGCGGCGTTCCCGCCGGCGATCAGCATCGTGACATCGAGCGGACCGGGCGGGGCCGCCCAAAGCGGCGCTCTCGATTCCGTCTCCAAAGCCGCGGCCGATCTCGACGCCAGCTCTATGCAGATGACGGCCAATTCCTCGCAGATCGACGCGCTCGCCGGCGGCGTCGGACAGGTTGGCGAATACAAGGACGCCTGGGAGCTCAACTCGTCCGCTCGAAGTCTCGATGCCGACGTGACCGGCCAATATATCAACCAGGCCTCGGACTTTACCGCGCTGCTCGGTCAATATCTTTCGTTGAACAACGTCGGAGCATCGCAGACCGCGCGGACCATCACCCCGCCGCAAGGTGGATCCCCAAATCCATTTTCATGCGACCCGGCCGAGCTGCAACGGCTGCGGCTCGATCGCAGCCAATGGCTACCCTGTGCCAGCCGGAGCGCTGAGAGCGGTTCGGGGAACACGCAGTCGGTGCAAATCAACGCCGATCCGACCGGCGCGGCTCGCGCGATCGAAGCAATCCAGGAATAGGAGGTCTGAGAGTGAGAAAAATCGCTATCGCAGCGGGGGCGGCGTTTTTGTCGAGCACCGCTCATGCGCAAATCGCCGTCATCGACAATGCGAATTTGGACATTGCCCGCCAGAATGCGGACAACACCAATTCGATCATGGGCTCCAACAAGGACATCCTCGAGAAGAGCAATCAGATCCTGCAAGCCCTGACGGGCAGCCGCAACGGCTCTCTCGGCATCGGCCAAATGGGCCTCGGCGGCAACATGTCGATTGCGCAGGCGCCGAGCTTCGGCTCGATCCTCAATGGCGGCGCCCTCTCCTTCGGCGGGCTGTCGCCGGAAATCCAGAAGATCGCCGGAGCGGTGATCAACGGCCTGCAGCTGATCAAACAGCTCCAGCAGATCACTGGCAAAGGCAGCAGTGCCGTCAACACAGCCTATAGCGGCAGCGTCAACGTCGCGTCGCTGTTGAGCGCCCTCACCTCTCAGGCCTCCCAAGGCGTCGCGCAACGCGAGCAGTCGTTGCAGTCGGCCAGCGGCCAGATCGGACAGGCCGAGGATGTCAAAGGCTCGGTCGATCAGAACACGCGTATGCAGCTCGAGAACGCGCGTGCGGTCAACGAGCTCATCGGCGTGCAAAATGGTGCTGTCGCCGCGCTCAACGAGGAAATGAAGACCCGGCTGTTGCGGCAAAGCCAGGTGCAAAAGCTGATGACGCCGGCGCAAGTCAATCCGTTCCAGAATTTTGGCACAAGCGGGAACTGATCGTTGAGGGCGCGAGCGAAACGGATCCCAGCTTGGTGGCGGCGGATCGGCGTGGTCGCCGTCACGCTCGCGAGCATCATGGTGAGCGGCTGCGCCCGGCCAGGTCGCGAGCTCAAGGCGCCGTGCGCGCCGCTGGCTTATGTGAGCAAAGCAAGCTGTGGACCCTTGAAGCCGGTCAACGCTGCGCCCTTCGATCGTGTTGTCGAGGCTGGATGAACGGGCTGGCGACAAGCATTCTGGGCGGCATCGATGACGTCGGACGGGGCTTTGTCTCCAGCGTCTACATGCAGCTCGGCTATGCGCTGGGGAATGTCTACGCGCTCATGCTCACCCTCTACATGATCTGGTGGGGCTACTCGATCCTCAGCGGCCGCGAGGCGATTTCTCCGATCGAGTCCGGCTACCGCCTCGGTCGCGCGGTGGTCATCTATCTGCTGCTGAATGGGTGGGGCACGTTCTCCGAGACGATCTACAAGCTCGTGCAGGCGGTGCCGAGCGGAATCGGCAAGATCATCGTCGGGGCCGTCTCGCGCGCCACGGGCAACCAGCTCTCGGACCAAGATGCGATCCCGGCACTGATCGACAACCTCTACCGCGGTGCCCAGGATGTTGCCAATCAGGTCTACAGCGGCACTTTTTACGACATATTCGGCGCGCTGCTTTCCACCATCGTGCTTCTGGCCGCCATCATCTTTTCGGCGCTTGCGATCGCGGCAATCATCGCGGCCAAGATCATGCTGTTCATCACTTTGGCGCTGGCGCCGGTTTGGATTGTGCTTTGGCTCTACCGCTGGTCAACCCGGATGAGCGAGGGCTTCATTTCGCTGACCACCTATCTGATGATCCAGCAAATCCTCATCTACGGCTTCCTGGGCTTTTATTTTTCGCTGGTCAATCTTGCCTTGAACACCGCCACGTCGGGAGGCGCCAGCGTCGACAACAAGATGTCGATGGTCCTGCCGCTCGTCCTGGTCACGATCATCGGCATCTACGTGCTGATGCAAATCCCGGCGATCGCCTCGATCCTGAACGGCGGCGGGTATCTCAGCACCGTCGGCGCATACCGCTCCTACGGGAATGTCCCAGGCAATATCGGTCGCTATTCCGGAGCGCGGTTTGTCGCAAACCGGTGGCAGCGCCTCAGAACATCCCGCAGCAGCGAGGCCGCTCGATCATCCATTCAGCAGGCGGCGCGCGATAACGCGAGACCCCTGGCATAGAAGCGCAAACATCCGCCTGAGAAGTGCTGCTTGAGGCCGCAGTGTGAGCTTTGAGGTGAGGCTAAAGTAAAGTGAAAAAAATGCAGGCAAGCATCCCCGCCGAGACCGACAAACTCGTTGACGGGCGCTACTATCAGGCCGGCGCGACCTGGGAAGACGACACGCACCGGTCTCTGAGACGTTCGCGCACTCTGGCCTGGCTCGTCAGCGGCGTCGCGAGTGTGGTTGCGGGGCTGTCGTTGCTGACGCTCGTGCTCATCCTCCCGCTCAAGCAATTCGAGCCCTATGTGATTGAGGTCGACAAGACGACCGGATATCTCGAAGTTGCGCGCGCGCTCAAACCCGGCGATCTGTCGCAGAATGAGGCGGTCACGGCCGCCAATCTCGTTCGCTATATTCGCGCCCGCGAAACCTATGACGCGCGCGAGATCAAGCAGAACTACGATCTTGCGCAGCTTTATTCGACGGGAACGGCGTCCAGGGATTTGACTTGGGCTTACACGCCGTCCAACGCGCAATCCCTCGACAAGGTCTACGGGCGCAACGTCACCATTTCCGTCGACGTCAAGTCGGTGTCCCTGCTCAACAGCACGACGGCGTCGGTGCGGTTTTCGACCACGACGCGTCGCGAGAACTCTTCCACGACCGACAATTGGGTGGCCGTGGTCAAGTTCCGTTACACGACGACGCCGATCAAAAACGAATGGCGCTTCGACAACCCGCTTGGCTTCCAGGTGATCGAATACCGTCGCGATCAGGAGTCCGCACCAACGGCCGGGAGCGCGCAATGAAGACCCACATTCGCGCCGCTCTGTCGCTGCTGATTTTGCTTGGCTCGGCCAGCTACGCTGCCGCGCGCGACTACCGTATCCGCTACGTGCCTTTCGACAACGACGATGTGACGACGGTCAATGCCGCGCTCGGCGTCTCCACGATGATCGAGCTCAGCCCGTCCGAAGTCATCGAGACCGTTTCGGCCGGCGACACGAAAGGCTGGTCGATCGTGCCCAAACGCGGCTCGCGCTTTCTCTTCATCAAGCCGCTCGAACGGGACGCCTGGACGAATGTCAACGTCATTACCGACCGGCGCGTCTATTCGCTGTTGCTCAAAGCCACCGACAGCGATCGCGACCGTGCGTCGTTCCAGGTCCGGTTCAGATACGCGGATGAGGATCAAGACGCGCGCCTGCTTTCCGAGGCCCAGAAAAGTGCTGCCGATCCCGATCTCAAGAACCTCAACTATGCCGATCTCAACTACAATTACGTCTATGTCGGCGATGAGGCCCTGAAGCCGCGCGTTGCGTTCGACGACGGCACCAAGATGTTCCTCGAGTTCACCGGCGACATTCCGGCCATCTTCGTCGTCGACGAAAAAGGCCATGAATCGCTCGTCAATCAGCGCACCCAGGGAAAATACACGATCGTTGACAATATCGGCCGGCAATTCACGCTGAGGGCCGACGGCAAAACGCTCTGCCTCTACAATCGAGCCCGGAAGTCGAAGACGGATCCTGTCTCCGACGTCTACGGGCCGAGGAAGCTGGTGCGCGGGGCCGGCCCCTTCTCCGTCCCGACCGCGAGCGGACGATAGATGAGCAACATCGACTATAACGAGCTTGATGGCGGCCCGACCGTCGCTCGACGCTATGCCGGGGTGGGCGTAAAAGTCGCCATGGTCGCCGCAGGGCTGATCGTGGCGATCGCGCTGATCTGGATCAACTGGCCCCGCGAGCCGCGCTCCCGCGATGCGGCCTCGGACGCGAGCGACAATTTCAACCCGCCTGAATTTCGCCCGCCGGCGCTGGCCGAGACGCCACAGGCGGCCGACAAGACAATCGACCAGATCGTTGTTCCGCCGCCCGCGGAAGGCGAAGCCAACAAGCAGCAGGCCGACAACGTCGATCAGACGGTTGAGCAGGGCGCCGATCTCGATGCGCAGCGGCGCGCCATCGAAGCCCAACTGGCGGCCGAGCAGGCGCGCCGCAAAGCCGAGGAAGAAGAGGCCCGCCGCAAGCAAGCGGCCGACGAGAAGGCCCGCAGGAAGGCCGAGGAGGCTGAGCGGCAAAAGGCGATGTGGGAGCGCCTGCGGTCGAACCAGATGATTACCAGCGAGCAAGCCACCCCGGCCGCCGGGCACGATCAGCCGGCCCAGGCGCAGATCGCCGCCGACGGTCAGCTTGTTCCGGTGCCGGGCGCCGACAACGATCCGAACAAGGCTTTCCTCGCGCAATCGGAAACACATTCGAACGCGATGGCGAAGGCGCGGGTTTTCCGTCGCACCGATGCGTTGATCCCTGAAGGCACGATGATCCGCGGATTTCTGGAAACCGCCATCAACACCGATCTGCCCGGCATGGTTCGCGCGGTGGCGCGCGAAGACGTCTATTCGCTCGACGGCCGCCGCATTCTGATCCCCAAGGGGTCTCGGCTGACCGGCGAATATCGTTCGGGGATCGCGCGCGGGCAAAAGCGTGTGTTCATCGTCTGGAACCGCGTCATCCGTTCCGACGGCGTGTCGGTCGACATCGCCTCGCCTGGCGCCGACCGTCTCGGACGGGGCGGTCTCGGCGGCCGCGTCGATACGCATTGGCTTGAACGCTACGGCAATGCGATCATGCTTTCGGTCGTTGGCGGCGTTTCGGAGTACCTGTCCTCCCTAGCCGACAATGGCAGCGACAGCCAGCAACGGCAGGTGACGACCGTTGACCCGGTGACAGGGCAGACCGTCACGACCACCTATGGCGGCTCCGGTTCGCAACGCGACGCCCGCAGCATCGCCTTCGACAAATCATCCACGGCGCTGCAGCAGCTGGCACAAGAAGCGTTCCGCGACACACAAAACATCCCGCCGACGATTTATGTCGACCAGGGCACGCCGATCGTCGTCTTCGTGCGCCGGGATCTGGATTTTTCCGAGCTCTATGCGGATCCGGTAGAAGAGGAGCTGGCTCGACTGAAGCGCGGCGGCAAGGCGGCAAAGGCGCTCGATCCGACGCCGCTCTTCATGACGCCGAAGGCTGAGGCTGATCCCCATCCGGGCTACGGGACTTCGGCCCGATGAATGTCGTGCAGCCTGTGCCGAACCCCTGGACGCGCGCACCGGTGCTGCGCGCCGAACTGGAGCCGATCTGGCCCTATATGGAGGAGGAAGCGGTTTCCGAAATCGCCATCAACCGACCCGGCGAAGTTTTCATCGAGCGCCTGGGTACAAAGGAGATGGAGCACGTCGTCAAACGCGAGCTCACCAGAAACTGGATCCGCTCGGTCTCGGTTGGCGTCGCTTCGGCCACCAGCCAGGTCGTCAACGAGGTCACGCCGGTCCTGTCGGCAGCTCTCCCCTCGGGCGAGCGCTTTCAATGCGTGCTGCCGCCGGCGGCCCCCGATGGCGGCGCGATCTCCATCCGCAAGCAGGTCATCATGGACATGACACTTGGCGACTACGCCAAGATGGGCGCCTTCGAACAGACCGAGATGGGCAGCGGCCTGGCGCTCTCGGCCGAAGAAAAGCAGCTCGCCGAGATGCTTAACGACACCTCGCCGTTGAAATTTCTGCAATACGCGGTGCGCAATCGCATTTCCCTCATTGTCGCCGGCGGCACCTCGACCGGCAAAACAACCTTCCTCAATGCGTTGTTGAAGATCATTCCCTCTGATGAGCGCATCATAACCATCGAGGATACGCGCGAACTCAAGCCGGCGACGGCCAACACCGTGACGCTGCTTGCCTCGAAAGGCGACCAAGGCCTTGCCAGGGTTACGCCGCAACAGCTGCTCGAGGCGTCATTGCGCATGCGGCCCGACCGGCTGCTGCTCGGCGAGTTGCGCGGTGCCGAGACATTTTCCTTCCTGCAAGCCATCAACACCGGCCATCCTGGTTCGCTGACATCCGTTCACGCCAATTCGGCCCGCTCGGCCTATGAGCGCCTGGCCCTCATGGTCATGCAAAGCAATGTCGGGCTTTCTCGCAGCGAGATCCTTGACTACCTGCGCGAGGTGATCCCGGTCGTCGTGCAAATGGTGCGCGGCGAAGGCGGGCGCCGATCAATCAGCGAAATCAAGTTCACGAAGGCTGAGACGATCTGACGAGGTCGCATTATGGAAAAGGTCGCCGGCAGGATTTTTCTGGCCTTGATGGCTGTGGCGCTGGGCGCGTTGCTGTTTGTGGTCGCATACGCGGCGACCGACTGGTACAGGACCGGATCGCATTTTCTCTTCGACAGCCTGAATGCGGACCTGCGGCCGGTCTTCGGCTACGCCTGGACGGACCTGAAAGCTGGAAGCTTCGCAAAGCTGCAATACGCCGGCGCCGCGGCCGTATTCGGCTTCGTCCTGCCGCTCGCGATCGCATTCTTGATGCGGCCGCCCAAGCGCAACGACGCGAAATTCATGTCGATGGCCGACGTTCGCCGGGCTGGCCTGCTGAAGCCGAGAGGCATCTTCATCGGACGCGCCGGCGGCAGACTGGTCAACGTCTTTGCCCCGCACCGCGATCGGCGCACCGGCAAATTGCGCCTGACGCGCCCCAGAGTTCGCGGCGGCAAGAAACTTTGGATCGAGGGCGATGACGTCGGCGGCTTCGTCATTGGACCGCCAAGGTCGGGCAAGGGCGCGGCGCTGATCATTCCGAACGCGCTGATGTGGCCCCATTCGCTTGTCGTGCTCGATCTGCGCGGCGAGACCTATGAAGCTACGGCCGGCCACCGGGCCACCTTCAGTCAGGTCGTCCGCTTCGCGCCGGCCGACCGCGACGGCAACACCGCCTTCTATAATCCGATGGACTTCATTTCGCTCGATTCGGCTCAGCGGGACATCGACCTGCGCAACATGGCGGCCGCGCTCTTTCCGCGGCCGCCCGCCAACGCCGATCCTTATTGGGTCAACGATGCGCGCCTCCTCTTCACCGGCATTGCCTCTTACGTCATGGAGTCCCCCCAGATCACCGACGAAAACCGCAGCTTCGCCACGATCCTCAAGATCATGAACGGCGCCGACGAGCCGATCCTAGAGTTTCTGGCGAGCCTGCGCGACACCCGCCGGCATGAAGTGTCCGATTTTACGCTGCAGACGCTTCTGCCCTACGCGGATATGGCGGAGAAGCAGTTTTCCGGTCTCTATGCCGGCGTCCGCACCGGCATGGCGCCTTTCCTGAACGAGCGATTGATGCGGGCCACCTCGCGCAGTTCCTTCGACATCCGAAATCTCAAGAGCGAGCGAGTCTCGCTCTATCTCGATTTCCGGCGCGAGCAGATGGCTTCGCTGGGCCCGCTTTTCAATGTGCTCATCACGCAGATGATGAACTTCATGTCCGAAGCCATGCCACGCCCCGGCGAGCATCAGGTGCTTGTCCTGCTCGATGAATTTCAGAACCTCGGCAAGCTTGAGAAGGTGACGGACATGGCAACCGTCCTTGGCGGCCATGGCGTGCCGATGTGGTTTTTCGTGCAGTCGCTCAAATCGGTCGACGAGATCTACCGGAAAGAAAGCCGCGAAACGCTGATCAACGCTGCCCGTGTCCAGATCTTCTTCGGCGCCCAGGAGACCGACGATCTGCGCTACGTCTCCGAGCAGATAGGCGAAACGTCCGAACCCCAGAAGGACGTCACCAGGACCCAGGCGAGCCTTTTCGACACCTATTACACGCGCTCTGTTCACAGCAAGCAAGTGCGTCGGCCGCTGATGCGTCCGGACGAAATCCGTACCATGGACAAGAGTAAAGTCGTCGTTTTGCCGCGCGGCGAGAATGCGATCCTTGCAACCCGCAATTTCTATTTCGCTGATCGGGACCTCTCCAAGCGGGCTTTCATGGCGCTCCCGGCGAACGCAAAGCACGCCAAACCGGTCGCTGCCGCCGCTCCCCTCCCCTCCCCGTCCGTCCAGTCGATCGTGCCGGTCGGGCCTCGTTACCGCTCCGGCATCACACACTCGCGACTGCAGCGCGGTGCGACCTTCGCTGCAAAAATCGGACGTGCCGAGCCGCCAATCGCTCGCCGTCGCTTGCCCGCCGCGCAAAAGAATGAGCTTGAGGCGACCCATATCCCGTCGGCAACGGCGGCTGTCGACTTTTCGGCTTTGGCCGCCCGGGCAGCGTCGACCAGGATCTCGCCCCAAAAAGAGGCCGTGATTGCGGCCATTCTTGCTAAGGCCAAATCTTTCCGTCCGCAGTCGACCGACCCCGAGACGTTCGACCGCAATTTAAGCGTCGTCGCGGAAGCCTTGCCGGACGTGGTGGACGAGTAATTCCGCCTGACCAGTGGGGCTCGTCTAGGCGGTGTCGCTGAGACATGCCGAAAGGTCTACCAATCTGCAATATTGGCCAGCACCCCCTCTCCGGAATGCCGAGGATATCCGCTGCCGCGTCCCGAAGTAGGTACCAAGGAAAGATGCTGGCTGCCGTCTGGGTGATCAACTCCCGAAAATCTCAGTCAAGTAGTCAATGAACACTCGAACCTTCTGCGGCGTGTGCCGCCGTTGGGGATAAAAGGCGTAAATTGGCTGGTCCACGGGTTCGTAGTTTGGCAGCAGCCGCACCAGGCGGTTTTCTGAAAGATCCTTTGCAATCATAAAATCCGCTAGCAAGGAATAGCCGTAGCCTGTCAGGCACGCATTCTTCACGGCGCGGGCGGAGTTCATTGTAAAGTGTTGCCCTATTTCAAAATCGACAATTTCTCCTAAATGCCTAAACTGGTGTATTCTGCCCCATTCTCCGCTTATCTGCGTGACCGATGGATAGCGTCTGATTTCGTCGAATGATTTTGGCATACCAAACCTTCCGCAAAACGCGGGAGAGGCGACAAACAATATTTTTTGTGAAGAAATCCTCTGGGCGACCATCGACGAATCCCGTAACGGGCCGACCCGAATTGCAACATCGTAATGTTCTTCGATAAGGTCAACGAAGCGGTTGCCAAGCTCAAGGGAGATGGCCAGCTGGGGAAACCTTTGCAAAAACTCAGGCAGCGCCGGCGCTAGGCATTCGTTGCCAAAAGCCGTAACGCACGATACACGCAGTTGCCCGCGCGGAGTGTCGTGGCGCTCTCGGACCACACTTCGCATGTTATCTAGTTCCTCAAGTATGCCAGAACTCTTTTGCACAAACTCGAGACCAGCGTCGGTCAGGTCGAGTTGACGGGTCGTGCGGTTGAAGAGACGGACCCCTAAATCGGCCTCCAGCTCGCCCATAATCCGGCTCACTGACGGCGCGGAAAGCCTCAACTCCCTGCTTGCTGCGGTAAAACTGCCGAGGCGCGCGACTTCGATGGCGATGCGCATTGCCGTGATTATGTCCACCGTCCCACTCTTGCAAAATGCAAAACAATGTCTCTCAGAGCGGGCGTATTATCACGAAATGCAATCTATTCCATAAGAGGAAAAGCAGTTCGGTGGAAGAGGGGCTTCGAGGGACGGAGCCCGCCTCCAAACTCGGACGTGCGTGCTCGTAAGGAGGCCCCCATGATCAGAAATCCTAGCTGGGTACTTCGGAGTTATCCCTCGGGAATGCCGACGGTCGGCAACTGGATGTTGGAAGATCGCCCGATCCCAGAAGCCACAAAAGGAGAGTTGCTAGCCAAAACATTGTGGCTTTCCGTGGACCCGTACATGCGCGGGAGGATCAGTCAGGCGAAAAACTACGCCGCTGGCTTTGGAGTGGGGGGTCTGATGTCAGGGGGCGGGGT
>NZ_JBVVQI010000055.1:0-23578 GCF_055811495.1 Mesorhizobium sp. WSM4830
TTGGCCAGCGGTCAAAACCGCATCAACAGGCCGGACATATGGATGCAAGCGATCCGATCAGACCTGAGCCACACCTTTGCAAGCAGGGGGCCGTCCACATATGGATCCTGGGGTCTGCGCCGCGTCGCTTCGCTCCTTGCTCCGCCCCAGGATGACGAAGGGATGGATGTCTCAGCTAATCTGCAAGATTCAGCGTATTACCACCCACGACCGTTTCCCCCGCAAAAAAGGTTCGCATTTTTTAGCGACCGGTCTAAGAGCCGATCTATGGATTCTTCCCCGAACCCGCCGGCCATCGAGCATCTGGCGCGGATCCACAAGGCTTGGCAGTGGCCGGTCCTGGTGGTGGTCTCGGTGCTGTTTGCCGGCGCGCTGGAACTCGCCGCCCTGCCCGCCGCGCTCTTGATCGGACCGATGCTGGCGGCCATCGCTGCCGGCACCAACGGCGCCACGGTGCGCGTGCCGCGGGTTCTGTTCGGCTCAGCCCAGGCGGTCGTCGGCTGCCTGGTCGCCAGTTCGATCTCGGCCGATATCTTTCCCGTCTTTTACAGGGAATGGCCGCTGTTCCTCGGCGTCGTGATGGCGACGATCGCGGCATCCAGCCTGCTCGGCTGGCTGATCAGCCGCTGGCGCATCCTGCCCGGCACCACCGCGGTCTGGGGCTCGTCGCCGGGCGCCGCCACCGCCATGGTGCTGATGGCCGGTGCCTTCGGCGCCGACCAGCGCCTCGTCGCCTTCATGCTTTATCTGCGCGTCATCTGCGTGTCGATGACGGCAGCCCTGGTGGCCAAGCTTTGGGTCGACACCTCAGGCATCGAGGTGCCGGCCATCGTCTGGTTCCCACCGGTCGACCCGCAAGGCTTGGCCGCAACATTCGGCGTGGCGCTGGTCGGCGGCCTCGCCGGAAAGCTTTTCAGGCTGCCGTCGCCGTTCTTCCTCGGCACCTTCATTTTCGGCACCGTGATCCATCTCGGGCTCGGCGTGACCATGCAGTTGCCACCGTGGCTGCTTGCCTTGAGCTATACAATGATCGGTTGGAGCATCGGCCTGAATTTCACCAGGGCCATTTTGCGCCACGCGGCCCGCGCGCTGCCGCAGATCGTCGGCTCGATCATTGCCCTGATCGTCTTTTGCGGCGGCCTCGCCTTCCTGATCAGCCGCCTGCTCGGCATCGATCCGCTGACCGCCTATCTGGCAACCAGCCCCGGCGGCATGGACAGCGTCGCCATCATCGCCGCCGCCGCGCAGCATGTCGACATATCCTTCGTCATGGCGCTGCAATCGGCACGCTTCCTGATCGTGCTTCTGGTCGGCCCAAGCGTGGCGCGGCTGGTGGCGAAAAGCCTGCGGGAGTAAGATCGGCCGGGTAGCGCGTCAGCTGATCACCAGGCTCGATATACGCTCGCCGTCCAGCGTGAAGACCATGTCGCCCTCGCCGTTGAAGCCGTTGCCTGTGACTGCGATGCGGACCTTGTAGGTATCGCCCTCCGGTTCGATACGAATGATGCTAGGTTTGGACTGCACGCCGATATTGTCCGACTGGTTCCAGCGCGCTATCTGCTCGCGGCCCTTGAACGACCGGCCCCAGTCGCTCAGGAAGGCATCGGGCGTGAAGCTGTCCAGGAAGGCTTCGCTATCGCCGGCATTGGTGGCTTCGACAAAGCGGCGGATGGCATCGGGCGTGGTCATTTCCTTGCTCCATGTGGCCTAATCCAGCCGGTGCATCAGATCGTCGTCCAGCCAGCGGGCGAAGAAATAAACCAGTTGCTTGTGCCACCACGGCCAGTCATGGGCCGCATCGCCGCCCCAGTAGTCGACCCAGGCCGGAATCGACTTGTCACGCAGGATCTGTTCCAGCGCCTGCGTATCGGCCAGCATCCGTTCCTCCCAGGCACCCTGCCCGCAGCAGAAGATCAGCCGCAGCGCCTTCAGCCTGACAAGCAGCCCCGGATCGACGATACCCGGCAGGTAGTCGAGCGGCGAGTTGAAGAAAATCTGTCCGTCGAGCGCGTTGCCGAAGAAATCGTGGGTCGAGTAAACCCCCGACAGCGCGATGACGCCGCTGGCCAGCTCCGGAAAGCGGAAGACGAAATTCGACGAATGATAGCCGCCCATCGAGCAGCCGCAAAACAGCGGCTTCAGCGTACGCCCGCCATTGCCTTCGGCTGCCACAGACAGGAGTTCCGGCAGCGCCTCCTCGCGCACATAGCGGAAATACGCTTCATGCCGGGCGATGCGATGGGCCGGCTCGGCATCGCGGTCGAAGAAGGATTCCGCATCGATGCCGTCCAGCGTGAACAACTGGATGCGACCGGTGTCGACGAACTCGGCGAGAGCCGAGACGGCGCCGGAATCTTCGAACTGGTAGAACCGCCCTTGCGAAGTCGGGAACACAACCACGGGTCGGCCGGCATGGCCGTAGCGCTTATATTCCATGTCGCGGCCGAGGTTGCGGCCAAAACCCTTGTGATAGGAAACGTCCATCGCCTCACGCCTTTTCCGCATGGATGTAGTCGACCGCCCGGCGCAGCGCCTTCGGGTCCGTGGAGCGCAGCTGATAGGCGTAGTTTCCCATGGCGCGGCTGAAAACCTCCTCGATGGCGTGATGATGGACGATCATGTCGCCATGGGCGGCTAGCACGTCGGCATGGCTGTGCACATAGTTGAGGTGCCGCTTGCGGCTGGCATAGGCGGTGAAATACTTGCCCCTGTAAGGGCCGCCGGCGGCGTCCTTGACCACCATGTCGGCCCAGGCGGCATAGACATCGATATCGAAGGTGTAATTGATGGCATCGGTCATCCATGCGCCAGGCGGCCGCATGTTGACCTCCAGCGCAATGACCCGGTCGTCCCTGGTTTCGAACAGCTCGATGTGGAAGAAGCGCTCGCGCACGTCGAACGCCTTGAGGATCTTCCTGCCGGCCTCCTCGACCGCCGGACTGATCTCGGGAAAACAGACATAGCTCATATGGCGGTCTCGGTTGACCACTTCCATGACGCTCTGGTCGTAGCGGTGGCTGGCGGCCAGCACCACCTCGCCGTCGCGGTTGACCAGCCCGTCATAGGTCACCACCAACCCTTCGATGAATTGCTCCATGACGAAGCTGACACCTTCCGGCTTGTCCCTGAAGAACCTGTCGAGTTCGCCGGCATTGGAGATTTTGAAGGTGTTCGAGGCGCCGGAGCCGGAATCCGGCTTCACCACCACGGGATAGCCGACGCGGCGGATGAAGGTCATGGCGCCGGCGCGGTCGGAGCATTTGCGTTGCGCGATGGTTTCGACGCCGCTCTTGCGGAAGAACGCCCGCATGCGGCTCTTGCGTTTCAAATTCTTCACGAAGTCGAGCTTGGTACCGAAGATGTTGAAGTCGGTGCGGATATTGGCTTCCAGCTCCAGCCAATGCTCGTTGAGCGATTCGAACCGGTCGACGCGACCCCATTTGTGGATGAAATGGCCGATCGCCCGGAACACCGGCTCGTACTCCTCCAGGTCGTCGATGCGGTAATATTCCGAAAGGGCTGCCTTCAATTTGCCGTCCAGCGCATCGAACGGCGCGTCGCCAATGCCGAGCACGGTGGCGCCGGCCTTCTTCAGCCGGTCGCAGAAATCGGCGCCGTTGGCCGGAAAATGCGGCGAGAAGAACACGAAGTTCATGGACGATCCCTCCCGGCGGCGAGCCATCGCACCCCCGCCGACAATCGACTCTGGCGCATTTGCCGGGCTCGGGGAAGAGCAACTGGATCAGTGAGCGGCTGGGTCCGCGAAAGGTGACGCCAAAACCGTAAAAATGAAAAACCCGCCTCGGCGGGCGGGTCGTTGGAGCCAATTAGCACCATACCGAGATTAGTAGCATAGCTGCCGGCACAAAGCAAGAACAAAGTTGCTATAGTCAGGAAAAATCGCTTCACCTCGGCGCCGCGCCTTCGTTCCAGCTTGGGTTCCTCGCCCCACGAAAGTGGGGAGAGGTGGCTCGGCGAAGCCGAGACGGAGAGGGGACTGCGGCCTACGAAGGCCCCCTCTCCGGCCGCTCTGCGGCCACCTCTCCCCCGCGTCGCGGGGGCGAGGAACCCAGGTCTTGAGGCTGGATCGGCAGCTTCTGCGACGGCGAGGCTCCCACTTGCCTCGCTTTGCCGGCTCCTGTATGAAATCCGCCATGAGCCCGCGCGCCACCTCTTTTGCGTCCCGTCCGACCGGCATTGCCGGCCAGACCGTTCGCGCGCTTGCCTCCACCCTGCTGCTTCTCGGCCTTATCGGCGATCGCCGGGTTCGCTGAAGGAGCGCCCGGCGGTCGAATTCGCCGCTCACGCGCACGCTCCTTGGCCAGTTACAAAATTGGCACGTCACATCAAGCGAACGAAATTCTGGTAAAGGCGCCGCTCGCCACCAATCCGCCTGAAGCTGGATCCGCGAGCCGCCGGGAGAAAAGACGATGAACGCACGAGAAGATATCCGTCTGAGTGTAGAGGAAATCAGCAAGCCTGCGGTAAAGGGCATGCCGGACGCTGCCCGCAAATACCAGCCCTATCCAACCGTCGGCCTTGCCGATCGCACATGGCCTTCGAAAGTGATCGACAAGGCGCCGATCTGGTGCTCCGTCGACCTGCGCGACGGCAACCAGGCGCTGATCGATCCGATGGGCCAGGAACGCAAGGCGCGCATGTTCGCCCTGCTGCTCGACATGGGCTTCAAGGAGATCGAGATCGGCTTTCCGTCGGCCTCGCAGACCGACTTCGATTTCGCCCGCTGGTGCATCGAACAAGGCAACGTGCCCGCCGACGTCTCGCTGCAGGTGCTGGTGCAGTGCCGGCCGGAACTGATCACCCGCACTTTCGAGGCGCTGAGGGGCGCCACCAACCCGATCGTCCATTTCTACAACTCGACCAGCGAGCTGCAGCGCCGCGTCGTGTTTGAGAAGGACGTCGCCGGCATCAAGCGCATCGCCACCGATGCGGCCAAGATGATCACCGACATGGCGGCCAAGGCCGGCGGCGGCTACCGTTTCGAATATTCGCCGGAAAGCTTTACCGGCACCGAGCTCGAAGTGGCGCTGGAGATCTGCAACGCCGTCACCGAGATCGTCAGGCCGACGGCGGAAAACAAGCTGATCATCAACCTGCCCTCCACGGTCGAGATGTCGACGCCCAACATCTATGCCGACCGCATCGAATGGATGTGCCGCAATCTCGACGATCGCGAGAACCTGTTGATCTCGCTGCATCCGCACAATGACCGCGGCACCGGCATCGCCACCACCGAGCTCGGCCTGATGGCGGGCGCCGACCGCGTCGAAGGCACGCTGTTCGGCAATGGCGAACGCACCGGCAATGTCGACATCGTCACGCTGGCGCTCAACATGTACACGCAAGGCGTCGATCCCGGGCTCGACTGCTCCGACATCAACCGGATGAAGGACGTCTACGAATACTCCAACCAGCTGAAGATCCCCGAGCGCCATCCCTATGTCGGCGAGCTCGTCTACACCGCCTTTTCCGGCTCGCACCAGGACGCCATCAACAAGGGCATGAAGGCGCTGCGCAAGGCCAACACGCCGCACTGGGAGGTGCCCTACCTGCCGATCGACCCGGCCGATGTCGGCCGCAGCTATGAAGCCATCATCCGCATCAACTCGCAGTCCGGCAAGGGCGGCATCGCCTATGTGCTGCACGCGGATTACGGACTCAACCTGCCGCGCAACCTGCAGATCGAGTTCAGCCAGGCCATCCAGGCGATCACCGATGCCGAAGGCAAGGAGGTGCCGGCCAGGCGCATCTACGAGCGCTTTCTCGAGACCTATGTCGACCAGCCCGGCGCGCGGCTGAAGTTCCTCGACCACCACACCTACCCCGACACCGAGGTCAAGGGCCGGCGCGTGATCGAAGCGGTGATCCTCGACAAAGGCAAGGAGGTGACCATATCAGGCACCGGCACCGGCCCGATCGACGGCTTCGTCGATGCGCTGTCCCGCCATGTCGGGGTGCCGATGTCGGTGCTCGATTATTCCGAGCATTCCATGCAGCGCGGCTCGAACGCCTCGGCTATTTCCTATGTCGAGATGGAACATCCGGGCGGCAAGCTGTTCGGCGCCGGCATCAACACCAATATCGTCGCCGCCTCGCTCGAAGCCGTGGTTTCGGCCGCCAACCGCATTGTCGGCCGAAAGGCCGGCTAGCCGGGACTGCCGGGCTGGCGCCATCAGCCCACCGGATTTTTATCCGGTGGGTACGCTATCGCACCATAAGCACACGCTTGTAAGGCGCCGCCAGCGCTATATGATTGTACCTCAACCTGTGCCGAATTCGAAGGGATCGACACTTGCAGCATACCACGCCTGCCGCCCCCGCAGTGCGCGAAACGTTGGAGCGATTGCTTGCCAGCGAAACGTTCGGACGATCCGAGCGCGCGCGCAAGCTGCTCCGCTACCTCGTCGAGCGCGAGCAGGCAGGCGAAGCCGACAGGCTCAAAGGCTTCTCCATAGCGATGGACGTCTTCGGCAAGGACGGCGATTTCGATCCGTCGACCGATGCGGTGGTGCGGGTGCAGGCCGGCAGGCTGCGCGAACTGCTGCAGCAGTATTTCGCCAATGAGGGCGTTGCCGAACCGGTCCGCATCGCCATTCCGCGCGGCGGCTATGTTCCGTCCTACGAACTCAACGCCATTCGCCTGCCGGCAGAGGCGGAGGCAGAGAGCAAGCCGGAGCTGGCAACAGAGGAGATGGCGACGACCGCCCCGCCCGGATCGCCGGAGGATGCCCGCAACCGGGCACATCCGGCTGCATTGCTGAGCGTTCCAGCCGTGGCCCCTGCTGCACCTTCGCTGCAGCGCCATTTGCAGTTCTTCTGGCTGGCGATCGCGCTGGTCATTCTCATGCTGGGTGTGCTGATCCTTCGCCAGGGCAGCGTGGTCTTGCTGACCGGCGGCGACACGGCGGTCGAGACCGCGGTGGCAACCGGCAGCATAGCAGCGCCTCCGGTTGAAAACCTCCCCCAGGTCTACATCGCCATCAAGGCCGACAGCGACGTGGCTCGCCGTGTCGCTGCATCGCTGCGCGCCGGCCTTAGCGGCTTCGATACCATCAATTTCATCGGCCGTGATGCCGACAGCCCGCCCGATCCAGTGACCGACGCCGCCAGCTTCGTATTCGATGTCCTGCCCGGGCCGCGCAGCGGCGACATTATGCTCGAGCTGCAAAGCGTGGCGACCGGCCGCGTGCTGCTGTCACGCAACCTGACCGCCGGCGACAGCGCGAACACCGCCATCGAGGACCAGATCTCAGGCATTTTGAGCTCGGCTCTTCCCGCCTCGGGCACGATCTACAACTACATCGAGCAGAGCGGCATCCAGACCGGGCTGACGGCGTGTCTGGTGCTCAACGGCAAATATTATCTCGACCAGAATGCCCAGACGCACGAAGCCGCCTACCGCTGCCTCGAAGATCTTGCCAACCGGGAGGCGAAGTCGTCGCTCGTCTATTCGGAACTCGCGTCCTTGCATCTCGAAGCGGTCACCGACCACTATCCCTACCCCGCCGACGCGACGATCGACAAAGCGATGACGTTTGCCCATCGTGCCATCCAGATGGGCCCGACCAGCCCCTACGCGCACCGCGCACTTGGTTATCTCAATTCGCGCATGGGCGATTCCGCGGAATCGATCCGCTGGATGCGCAAGGCCTATGAGCTCAATCCCTACGATCTCGCAATGGCCGCCGCCTATGGCTACGGGCTGGTTTTCGCCGGCAGGTACAGCGAGGGCGCCCCGATCCTTGCTCACGCCGTGGATATCGCCAGCGCCCATCCGACATGGTGGGATTACGGGCTGTTCGCCGGAGAATTCATGATGGGCGACATGAACAAGGCGACGCTTGCCAGCGACGGCTTGCGAACGACGGAAATGAAATCGCATTATCTGGCAGCGCGGCTGATCGGCGCCAAGGCTGCCGGCCGCGAGAAGCTGGCGAGCAGGCTGCTGCAGGAACTGACCACCAAATTCCCGAAATTCGCAGCCGATCCGCGCGCAACCTTCGTCGAGCGAAGATATCCCGCCGATCTGACCAACCGGCTGGTGGAAGCCCTGCGCGCCACCGGCCTTGGCGGCGCCAGCTGATGTCTCCCGGCGCGTGACGACGTCAGGTGATCGCAAAAATTTTACTGGCCATCCGCACGGCCAAAGCGCAATTCAGACACAATTTGAACCGGCCAATCTGATCCCCACGTAAGTCTGATCCCGCATAACACCGATCTCCATGCAAGTCTGACCTCCCGCAAAGACTGATCCTCGCATAAGACCGCCCCCGGCATCCTGATTGATCCCGGCACCAAGCCATAAAGTTTGCATGACCCCATCCCTTTACGCTGCCGAACGGGGCACCGGCCCGACAACGATTGCCTTCCTGCATGGTTTCGGCGGCTGCCACGACGACTGGCGCGACGTGGCCGCGTCCCTGGCGCTCGGCGCGCGGACGTTGGCCTATGATCTGCCGGGGCATGGGCTATCGCTCGATTTTCCGGGCGGCGGTCCGGCCAGGATCGCAGCGAGCGCCGTCCTTGCCGATCTTTCCGCTCGCGGAATAAAGCGGGCCCATCTCGTCGGCCATTCGATGGGCGGCGCCGTGGCCGCCCTGATGGCATTGAGCGAGCCGGAAAGATTGGCCTCGCTGACGCTGCTGGCACCGGGCGGTCTTGGTCCTGAGATCAATGGCCCGCTGCTGCGCCGCTACGCCGCGGCTGCCGGCACCGACGAAATTCGCGCCTGTCTAGCCGCCATGTCGGGACCGCAAAGCCGGCCGCCGCAGCATAGAGTCGAGCTCCTCAAGGAGATGCGCCGGCGTCCCGGCCAGTTGCGCACACTTGTCGAGCACGCAGCCGCAATGACCCGGGATGATCGGCAAGGCGTCATCCCGAACGAGCGGCTTGAAACGCTGAATATGCCAATCATGGTGGTTTGGGGAACCGACGACGCGATGCTGCCCGTCAGCCAGGCGGACGGCCTGCCGAAGCGTTTTCACCTGCACCACGTGCTGGAAGCCGGCCATATGCTGGTCGAGGAAGCGCCCGGCCTGGTCGTCGAGGCCGTTCGCCGCAATATGCGGCGCCGCGGCAGGCGACTTCGCCCGGAATTCGCCGCTGCGGCGAGCTGATCGGTCCTCGCGCGGGCACGACGGGGCGCTGGTGCTCCTCCGGCGAAGCTTTGCCGGCCCATCGATCTCGCAAGTGCATTTCGCCGGCGGCTGTGTTAATTCGGTGTTAACCAAACCCGCGAGGCAACGCCGATGAAGGACGCAGGCGAGAACATCACCCAGATCGATCAGTCGCGAAAACTGTCCGATGCCATTCGCGACGTCAAGAACGCCTTCGCCGACCGCGACGACGTCGTGGTCGACATGCGCGAAGCGCATCGCATGCGGCTGGATCTGCTTGCCGCCGAACTCGCGCCGGTCTTTAGCGACGTGCCCACCGACATGGACAGTTTCGACTTCGCCGTCTCGTCCGGCCTGCAGCCACGGCTGTGGATCGACGCCGTCAGCCATGTCGCCATGGGACGCGACCGTCGCACCTATCGCTTTCTCAAGGACACGCGCATCGGCCGCGTCGTCCTCGCCGAATCGACCGACATGAAGGTCGTTGCCGACCAGGTGACACGCTACGTCGCCGAGCGCGTCGTCGAACGCCAGAGGATGATGGAAGGCGGCATCGAGCAGGCCGTCGCCGGCCTGAAACGCGCCCTGGTGGCAGAGGCCGAGCCGCCGCTGCGGATCGCTGCGCGCAGCAACGGCTGGTCGGCGTTCTTCTCGGGCCTCGGCCTGATCGCCGCCGGCGCCCTGGTCGGCCTGGCGATTTCGCTCGTGCTGTTCTGGGACCGCATCGTCGCGATGAAAATCAGCTTCTAGAGTTCTTTTTTTGACGCAATTCCGGACGGAAACCCGCTTCACACTTTTCCTGGAATTGCTCTCGCCATCGACGCCTCGGCCTCGACGCCAAGCTCCAGCGTCTGCAGGTCGCTGGGCGGCAATGCCGGCCCGGTCAGGCCGCGGCGCGTCAGCCTGATCCGCCAATTGTCCTTTTCACCGTCGATGTCGAGCAGATTGAATTGCGCCGGTGCATGCGAACTGCCGGGGGCCTGCCCGGCGGCGGCGACCCCGACCACCGGGATTTTTGTCTTGCGGGCGCCGATGAAGAACAGCGACGGCACATGCGAATGGCCGTGCAGCACAAGCTCGGCGCCGTGCCGGTGAAGAACCTTGTGGAAGCGCGAGATGCCGAACAGCCGCTTGTTCTGCGAAACGGCACCGCGCAACGGCGGGTGGTGGATCATGATCACCCGGAACAGGCCGCGCTTGCCCGTGGCGTCGAGCATGTCGCGCAGCCGTTCCGCCTGGCCTTCCAGAAAGAAGCCGTTGGCCATGAAGGGAGCCGTGGCGCGCGCCGTCGAGACGCCGATCAACGCAACATCGCCGCGTACCCGCAGATAGGGAAAGGTGTTGCGGTCGACCGGCGTATTGACGCCGTCGCCGGTCATCCACGCCGCCCAGGACCGGCAGGTCTTGTCGAAGGCGCCCGGCACATAGGCGTCATGGTTTCCCGGCACCACCGACACGTCGTTGGGCGAGCCCAGCGTCTCCAGCCAGTGCTTGGCCATCTCGATCTCACCGTCGAGCGCCAGATTGACCAGGTCGCCGGTGATGGCGAGATGGTCCGGCCCGCTGGCCTTCATGTCGGCGACGATGGTGTCGATGACGGCGTCGTGCATGTGGCGGCGGCGATTGCGCTGCCAATTGACGTAACCGACCACGCGCTTGGAGGCGAGATCGCGATAGGTTACATCGGGAAGCGGCCCCAGATGGACATCGGAAATATGCGCGAGCCTGAACATCTTTTCTTCATAGGCGAGGCGCGCGCCGCTTTCCACTCACGGTTTCGCGGACGATGACGGCGCCGGATCCGGAGCAAGCCCTGCGCCAGACCGGCTGGCCGGGCCTCAGGGCGAGGCTGTTTCACCTGTACTTCGTACTGCGGCGGCCGATGACGCTCGGCGTGCGCGGCTTGATCCACGACCGAGCCTCCAATTCCGTCTTCCTCATCCGCCATACGTATGTTCCTGGCTGGCACCTGCCCGGCGGTGGCGTCGAGTTGGGCGAGACGATGATCGAAGCGCTGACACGCGAAGTCTTCGAGGAAGGCAACATCGCGCTGACTGGACCGCCGGTGCTGAAATCGCTGCATTTCAACCGCCGCGCCAGCCGCCGCGACCATGTCGGCCTCTATCTGGTCGAAGAGTTCGATCAGCCAAGCCCTAAGCTGCCCGACCGCGAGATCGCCGAAGCCGGCTTCTTCCCGCTCGACCGCTTGCCCGAGGGAACGACGCCGGCGACGCTGCGGCGGATTGCCGAGGTTTTTAAGGGGAATCCGGTATCGCCTTACTGGTAGACCACCTCTCCAACAGCCTTGCTGCTTCGATTCAGGATGACAGCATCCATTGTTCTCCAAGACACGTATAACTAATCGGTTGGGAAAAATGGAACATAAACAAAAAGATAGACTTAGAATTGTACTATATGTCTTACTTTTCACTGGAATTTATGTAATAATATTGTTTTCGACAGCATTAGTGTCGACGGTAACGCTTGGGATAGATCCATCCAGGTTAGAAAGAATTGGAAGAGGCATCCAATTCTTAATACAATTCGTTGCGGCATTCGGGACATATTTCGTTTTTTTAAAGCGACATGTCCGGCTTTTTACTCGCGCTGAATTCTGGAAAATGGTCGGCTTCTCAACCCTGATAGAAATGGTTTTGGGAATGGCTCTGATTCTGCTGTCGGGATCGTTACGCGCAATCCCACTCCAGATGTCGGTCCAGGCCGTCATGATCGGCAGCATCGTGGCGTTCCTGGCAACGTCGCTCGGCTACTCCAATCGATTTGGAAATACCATATTGAAAGCCGAACTCGTTAGAAGGGCGAAGATGGACTCCGAAACCTTCCGCTAGGTCGCCGGTCTCACGCAGCCTTCCTGAACCTGTCCCGATCATGCGGCGCGGAATAGTCGAGCTCTGGCCCGACCGGCACGATGCGGGTCGGATTGATCGTCTCGTGGCTGCCGTAATAATGCGACTTGATGTGGTGCAAATTCACCGTGCCGGCGACGCCCGGCACCTGGTAGAGGTCGCGCAGGTAATTCGACAGGTTCGGATAGTCGGCGATCCGGCGCAGATTGCATTTGAAATGGCCGACATAGACCGGGTCGAAGCGGACCAGTGTCGTGAACAGCCGCCAGTCGGCCTCGGTGATGCGGCCGCCGACGAGATAGCGCTGTTTTGACAGGCGGTCCTCCAACGTGTCGAGCGCCGAGAACAATTCACCGAATGCCTCCTCGTAGGCTGCCTGCGTGGTGGCGAAGCCGGCACGGTAAACGCCATTGTTGACCGCGGGATAGACCAGCGCGTTGATCGCATCGATCTCGCCGCGCAACGGCTGCGGATAGAAATCGAGCTTTGCATCGCCCCATTCGTCGAAGGCCGAATTGAGCATGCGGATGATCTCGGAGGATTCGTTGGAAACGATGGTCTGCTCGCGTTTGTCCCACAGCACCGGAACGGTGACCCGGCCCGAATAGCCGGGATCGGCCCTGGTGTAGATCTGGTGCAGGAAATCGAGGCCATAGAGCGTGTCGCCCGTGGCGCCGTCCTCGGCCAGGAACGTCCAGCCGTCGGCGCCCATGAAATGATGGACAACCGAAATGGAAATCACGTCCTCGAGTTTTTTGAGCACGCGAAAGATCAGCGTCCGATGCGCCCACGGGCAGGCGAGCGAGACATAGAGGTGATAGCGGCCGGGCTCGGCCTTGAAGCCGCGTTTTCGCCCTTCGGCCGGCGCGCCGTCGCGGGTCACCCAGTCGCGCCACTGCGACTGCGCCCGCACGAACTTGCCGCCGCTCTCCCCGGTATCGTACCAGCGGTCCTGCCATTGGCCTTCGACTAGCAATCCCATGTAATATCCTTTCGTGTTCCTTCTTGATTTAGGGCACCAGGCGGCGCCGCGGAAATCCCCGACGCTGAACAGATCGTCAACGGCTGCGTCGTCGAGTGCGGCTGCCGATTGCGGCGGCTGAAAATTGGTGCTAGCGGACATCGGCATGTTCGACTTTGCCGTAATCCGGTTCGACCGACGACGAAAGAGCGCCCGCGCTTGATGAAGCGCTGACTGGCGAACGCTGCCGCTTGCAGCAACCCTTTCCTCGTATACCGGAACGCAAAGACCATGAGCCTTGCCGACGTGAAATACCTGCCGGAAACTCCGGCGCATGATGCTGAAATCGAAGCCATCAACGACGAGGCCTTCGGGCCGGGCCGTTTCGTGCTTTCCGCCTACAAGATCCGCCAAACTGGCCCGCACGAACGCGCTTTGTCCTTCGTGGCGGTCGATGGCGCAATCGTCGTCGCCTCGGTGCGGATGACGCGCATCGCCGCCGGTGCCGGCCGCGCGCTGATGCTCGGGCCGCTCGCTGTGCGGCCGGCCTTCAAGAATCTCGGCATCGGCCGCCGGCTGGTGGCAATCGCGCTGGAGGCCGCCGCCAAGGCCGGCGCACCGGCCGTGATGCTGGTCGGCGACGAACCCTACTACGGCCCGCTCGGCTTCAGGAGGCTGCCGCGCGGGCAGATCTCGATGCCGCGTCCGGTCGACCCCGACCGGCTTTTGGCGCACGAGATCGTGCCGGGCGCGCTGGCAAGGCTGGTGGGCGAGGTTTGCCACGCCGACCAGGCAAGGATTGCCGCGCACATCGCCACGATGGCGTGACCATGCCAGTGCTGTCGCACGGTGGCTTGGCCGCATAGTCTGGGCGCGGAGGAGGACGTCGAGATGAACCCGAACGGCCAGATTGCGATCGTCACCGGTGGCGGCTCCGGCCTTGGCGAGGCGACGGCGCGCGCTCTTGCCGCCGGCGGCGCCAGGGTTGCCGTCCTCGATCTCGGCATCGAGCGTGCGGCCAAGGTGGCGGACGATATCGGCGGCATCGCCGTCCGATGCGATGTGAGCGACGCCGAGAGCGGTGCCGCCGCAGTTGCGGAAGTGGCAGAGAAGCTTGGCGAGCCGCGCATCCTGGTCAATTGCGCCGGCATCGTTATCGGCATGAAGACGATCGGCAAGGACGGACCGCATCCGCTCGATCAATACCGCAAGGTAATCGAGGTCAATCTGATCGGCACCTTCAACATGATCCGCCTGGTCGCCGACCGGACCGCCAGGCTGGAACCGCTGCAGGGCGGCGAGCGCGGCGTCATCGTCAACACCGCATCGGTCGCGGCCTATGACGGCCAGATCGGCCAGGCGGCCTATTCCGCGTCCAAGGCCGGCGTCGTCGGCATGACGCTGCCGGTGGCGCGCGATCTCGCCCGCTTCGGCATTCGCGTCTGCACCATCGCGCCCGGCATCTTCAGGACGCCGATGATGGCCGGCATGCCGCAGGAGGTGCAGGATTCGCTCGGCGCCGCGGTCCCCTTCCCTTCCCGTTTGGGCGAGCCTTCGGAATATGCCGCACTTGCCTTGCACATCATCGAGAACCAGATGCTCAACGGCGAGACCATTCGCCTCGATGGCGCCATCCGCATGGCGCCGAAATAAAAGCGACGGTGATGCCTTGGACGAACCCAGGAACGACGTGATCCGCGCGACCGACGCCGAGGCGATCAGGCTGGCAAAGACGCTGATCCGCAGCGCCCGTTTCGGCGCGCTGGCGGTGCTCGAACCAGGAACCGGTTCGCCGCTGGCCAGCCGCGTCGGCGTCGCCACAGACATCGACGGCACGCCATTGATCCTGGTGTCGATGCTGTCCGCACATACCGGCGCTATCCTTGCCGACCCGCGCTGCTCGTTGCTCGTCGGCGAACCCGGCAAGGGCGATCCGCTGGCGCATCCGCGACTGACGCTCGTCTGCCGCGCCGTGCGGCTCGAACGCGGATCGAACGAACACGCCCGCGCCGAGCGGCGCTACCTCAACCGCAACCCCAAGGCAAAACTCTATGCCGGGCTCGGCGACTTCTCGATCTTCCGGCTCGAACCGGAGCGCGCCAGCCTGAACGGAGGCTTCGGCAAGGCCTATCTGCTCGACCGCACCGATCTGGTCGCGACGGGAGCGATCATCGAAGAGCTTGCCGCCGGCGAGCAATCGGCACTCGACCATATGAACGCCGACCATCTCGATGCGATTGCGCTCTACGCAAGTCATTTCGGCGGAGCCGAGAATGACGGCTGGATCGTCACCGGGTTCGACGCGGACGGGATGGATCTCGTATCGGGCGACAATGTCTGTCGGGTTTTCTTCCCCGAGCCGTTGAGAGCGGCGCGCGACCTCAGGCTTGTCCTGGTCGACATGGCAAAGGCTGCCCGATCGGCAAATTAATCACAGCCGCACAGTTAATCGGCTTGCATGGAAAGCAAGCCTTGAGATTTGAGCGAAATGTTCTACCTTTGCGAGTGACGCTGAATCGCCGGCGTGCATCTATAGGGAAAGTCTATGGAATCCGACGCTATTGCCCCCATAGCGGCGGATGAGCAAGAACGCATGGGGGATCTATGGTCTCGAACAAGCTAGTCGCCAACGCCGGAATCGCGGCTGCGTTTCTGACACTGATGGGCAACGAAAAACGTTTGCTGATCATGAGCTATCTGGCCGAAGGCGAGATGTCGGTCGGCGCCATAGCCGAGAAGGTGTCGCTCAGCCAATCCGCCCTGTCACAGCATCTGGCCAAGCTCAGGGCTTCCGACCTTGTCGAGACCCGCCGCGATCGGCAAATGATCTATTATTCCTGCAAGTCCGGGGCGGTGCGCGAATTGCTGCACACGCTGGACGGCATTTTCGGTGAAGGTGAACTGTCGCAGATGGCTCACCGGCTGCGTCGCGCCGGGACCTGAGCGGCCGGGGCGGAGAACGCCCCGCCCAATCCGCTTTGCTGCCAAGTCCGGCTTGCTGCCAAGTCTGGCTTGCTACTGAACGCTCTCGTCGGCGGCCTGCGCAACCTCGTCCTTGAACTCGACCTTCGTGCCCGGCTGCACCATGGAGGCAAGGTCTTCGGCATCCCAATTGGTCAACCGGATGCAGCCATGTGAAAAGGTCGTGCCGATCTTGCCCGGTTCGGGCGTGCCGTGGATGCCGTAGCTTTCGATGGAGAGATCGATCCAGACCGATCCCACGGGATTGTTCGGCCCGGCAGCGATGGTGAAGGGCCGTTTGGTCTTGACACCCTTGAAAGCGAAGTCCGGATCATAGTGATAGGTAGGGTTGTGCACCACGCGCCTGACCTCTGCCGTGCCGCTTGGCGCCGGCTTCTCCTCACTCCCAATCGAGGCGGGGTAGACCGCCAGCCATTTGCCGGCACGGTCGCGCACACGCACCAGGCGAGCGCCCTTGTCGACCTCGACGGCGGCAACGCCGGCGGGAGGGTCGCCCCTGCCGACATCAGGCACCACCAAGGTCCTGCCTGGTTTCCTGAGGCTGGTGCCCGGATTGAGCATTCGCAGTAATTGTTCGCTGATATGGAAGCGCTCGGCCAACCTCTCCACCGCATTGCGGTAGCCGAGCCGCCGCAAGCGGGCCATCCTTTCCAAGCGCGCCGGAATACGCCTGGTGAAAGGTCCGCGCACATCCTTGCGCATGACCTCATAGGTCACCAGCGCCGGCTTGGCGGAGGTTGCGATGAGTTTGCTCCAGGTCTGTAGACTGAGCTTGCCGTCGGGCGGAAGTCCGTTTGCCGCCTGAAACGCAGCGACGGCCTTGGCGAAGTTCTGGGAAAGGCGGCCATCGATCAGGCCCGGCGAGAAGCGGGCGCGATCCAGAAGGATCTGCGCCTTGAGCAGCGTCGGATCGACTCCCTTCGGTTCGCCGACAGTGAATTGGGCCTGATTGACGGTGGCTGGATCGAGCTTGGCCGCACGGGCCACGCCGCATGCAAGGGCAAGCGTGGCGGCAAAGACGAGGAGGAGCCTGATCATCGATGTCCTCCCAGGACCGCAGCAGGAGCCCGCTTCTATGACGCGGCATGGCCCTGTGTGGTTCCTTGGCCCGATCGAAAATTCTAGATTGAAACGGCTTGACCGACGAGCCGTGCCGCGGGATTTCCCCTGTCGCTAAGAGGTAGGCAGGCCCCACAGCCCGGCATTCACCTGATTGGGCTCGACCGTTCGAACGGCGTGCATCCATTTGGACGCTGAGATACGGTCTGAGCTTCGGATCCGGCAATCATGCCTTCCGAAACCGAATCCCGATTCGCGGCCGACGCCAGGGTCCGCCGAGGAAGCCATGAATCCGATCAGCATAGACGACCCGCACGATCCCCGCGTCGCCGCCTATCTCGACATCCGGGAGCGAGATCTTGCCGGCCGGCAAGGCCGTTTCGTCGCCGAAGGCAAGGTGGTGCTCGACACGCTGCTCGCCGCCCGGCGCTTCGAGGCAGAATCGGTGCTGGTACTCGAAAACCGGCTGGCCGGCCTCGGTGACGTCCTGCGCAAGGCGCCTGCCGGGCTTCCGATCTATGTCGCATCCGGCGAAATCATCGACAGGATCGCCGGATTCCACATGCATCGCGGCATATTGGCGATCGGCCGCAAGGGCGCGGCCATCCCCGCCGAGGCCTTGCTTGGCACACTGCCCGCCCGCGCGCTGATCGTGGCGCTGGTCGGCATCGCCAATCATGACAATATGGGCTCGATTTTCCGCAATGCCGCTGCCTTTGGCGCGGATGCCGTGCTTCTCGATCCGACCTGCTGCGATCCGCTGTACCGCAAGGCAATCCGCGTCTCGGTGGGCGCGGCCTTGAAAGTCCCCTTCGCCTGCTTTGCCGACGCAGCCGGCTGCACCGCAATGCTCGACCGGCAAGGCTTCAGCCAATTCGCCTTGTCTCCGCGCGGGCAGATCGACATTCGCGATGCCAAGAGAAACGAGCGGCTGGCGCTCTATCTCGGCACCGAGGGCGAAGGCCTGCCGGAAAGCCTGCTTGCCCGCCTGCAGACGCTGCGGATCGGTATGGCGCAAGGTTTCGACAGCCTGAACGTCGCCGCCGCGTCAGCCATCGCGCTGCATCACTTTTCCGGAGCCTAAATTTAGAGCCGTCGGGGCCCTGCTCTTGGATCTGCGGAATCTCAGTCGGTCGAAGCGGCCTTCTGCAGCGCCCGCACCCGATCGGCAAGGCTGCGTCCGCCGCTCCCCGGCCGCGTATCCTCAGGCGCTGCAAGCGCACGGGCGATCGGCGAATCCGGTCCGTCGAGCTTTGCCGTCAAGGCCACGACTTGCGCCGCCAGATCGTTCATCTCTTCGCGCAATGCGGCGCTGGCGCTGCCGGTATGGTCTCCGGCCTGAGATTTCGACGTTTCGACGGCAGCAAGATCCGTCTTCAGCCGCCTGTTCTCGCGTGCCAGCGATGTCAGCCTGGCCTCCAGCCGCTCGCGGTCGGCATCGAGCTTGGCGGTTGTCTTTTCGATGTCGCCGTTGGCGGCCACATTGACCTGACTGCCTGGCACGCCGGCAAGACCCACCGCAGGCGCCCTTTCAGCGCTTTTCGGCTTTTCGCGAAGGCGGACCAGTTCCTTCTCGCGGCGCTCCAGCCTCTCCTCGCGATCGGCCAGCGTGGCGAGCAGGCGTTCGACCTTCTTTTCCAGGTCGCCGGTTCTTTTCTTCTCGGCCTTCAGCGCGTCCCGCAAAGCCTTGCTTTCGGCTGCCAATTCCTGGCTGCGCCTGTCCGCCTCCTTGCGCTGGCCGCGCAGCAGCGAAATGTCGCTTGCCAGCTTCTGCAGCTCGGATTCGCGCGCCACCAGCTCGATCTGCCGGCTGCTGGATGAAAAACTGGCGTCGTCATACATGTGCTCCAGTTTCCGCAGTTCGAGCCCGCGCTTTTCGAGCGCGCGCTCGGTCTCCGCAAGCCGCTCCGACAGCTGCTGCAACTGCTCATCGCGCTTGCGAAGCTCCTCGCCCCTGGTTGTAAGATCGGCGACGACCCGGTTCTTGTCCTGCCGCTCGGCCGCCAATTCCTTCAGGGCTTCGCGGTCGCGGCCGATCTCGACCAGCTGTTCGGCGGCCTTCTCGCGCAATGATTTGACGGTCATTTCAAGCCGGCGCACCGAAACCGCGAACTCGGCGCGAATGCGATCCTTGTCCGCCTGGATCTCGGCCAGCGTCAAGGGCATCGAGCCCTCGACGCGCTTGCGCGTCAGCGCCACCGCCCGCCGCCACACGGCCGGGGCAATCATCAGCGCCAGGAAGCCCGCGCAGAGAAAGCCGAGGACAAAGAACAGGATCGACTGGACCAAGATGACTATCCGTTGTGCATGGCAACCGCCAAAGGTCGACTTTGCCATCTTCGCATGACGGAAATCCGGCGCCACGGCAAGGGTATGCCGCGGCAAAGCTCGGACCGTGGGATCACAGGTCCAATCGCAGCGGCGCCATCATGCAGATCAGAACGGATTCCAGGTCGCGCGCTGGGTGAGCTTGAGGTAGCCGAGATTGACGCCGAGACGGGCGCCGACGCCGGTACGGATCGGCACGAGCAGCACATTGTTGTTCTTCAGCACGTTGAAGCCGACGCCGGCGATGACATAGGCGGAGCCGGCGACGCCGCCAAAACGATTATAGAGGCTGCTCACATCGTCGAGATTGTAGACCAGCATCATGACGCGCGAGCCCTCGCCGCCGAAATCCCAGCCGAGCGACGGGCCTTGCCAGAACACTTTGTGATCGCCGGCATTCTTGGTGTAGAGCGTGCCTTCGCCATAGGTCAGGCCACCGATCAGCGCCCCGGACCCCTCTTCGCCGAGCAGATAGCCGTTCGGCAGGCCATAGGTGGCGAAAATCTTCTCGACGACGGTGGCGAGCCCGCCCGATGTCGCGCCGAAGAATTTATGACCGGAATCAACGATCTCCTGGGCGGTGTATTCCTGCGCCCGCGCGGCCGATGCCGAAAAGGCGACAAGGCCGATGAGCGCGATCGTCATTGAGATGACACGGAAAAAAGTCCGGTCGTAGAATCGGGAAACCATGCTTCCAATCTCCGTCAGGGAGCACTTTCGCCGACGCCTCGCACCCGTACGGCTCTTTGGCGGCCGTTAAGGATGACTGTTAGGGGCAAACTATGCCGTAATCCTTTTTCAACCATTAAACTGTCACATGAAGATGGCGGTTCGAAGGCTGTTTTCGCATCGCCCGCGCAGCACCCGGCTGCGTGAACATGCCATTTTCGACAATCATGATTTTGGATTTGTTGCTGCACGCACAAGCGCTGTGTATTCAGAATGCTTGGGAGAGAGCGTGATTCGTGTGGACAGGCGTGACCATGATCGCCCGGTCATTGTGTTGTGAAATTTGCAGGGATTTTTGCCGATGGCCGAGCTTTTCACCCTTTCCGCACCCGATCTGGCAGCGCTGCTGTGCAGCCGGGTCTGCCACGACATCATTTCGCCGGTCGGCGCCATAAACAACGGGCTTGAGCTGCTCGACGAAGGCGGCGCCGACGAAGACGCCATGAAGCTGATCCGCCAAAGCGCCAAAAACGCTTCCGCCCGCCTGCAATTCGCCCGCATCGCCTTCGGCGCCGCCGGTTCCGCCGGCATGCTGATCGACACGGGGGACGCCGAGGCCGTGGCCTTCGCCTTCCTGAAGAACGAGAAGCCGGAACTGATCTGGAACGGGACCCGCGCGCTGTTGCCCAAGAACAAGGTCAAGCTGCTGCTCAATCTCATCCTCGTCGCCAACGCCGCCATTCCGCGCGGCGGCAGGCTGGTGGTCACGCTGGAGAACCTCGAGACCGAGCCGCGCTTTGCGCTCGCGGCGAGCGGCCCGATGCTGCGCGTGCCGCCCAAATTCCTGGAATTGCATTCCGGCCACAGGCCGGAAGAGCCGATCGACGCGCATTCGGTGCAGCCCTATTATACGCTGCTCCTGGCCCGCGAAGCCAACATGGCGATATCGATCCATGCAACCACCGACGAGATCGTCCTTTCTGCAGCCTGAAGTTCTCCGGAAGAGCGGGGAAAGTATTTTATCCAAGTCATATTTGCGGCGCTGTCTCAATATCTGTGAGATGGCTTTGCAGTTTTGATCGCGTGAAGCATTACGAAAGAAGATTTCGCTAAAAAACTTCAGGAAAATTTTACCTATCGGCTTTTCGGCTTCTTTACCAGATCGGCCTATGTTCCCCGGCAGATGCCACGACGCTGCCGGTTCGCCGCATGGCAAAGAGGGTCCGGGAATGAAACGCTGCATGTTCGTCGACAATTCGAGCGTCATCAGGAAGGTTGCAAGGCGTATCCTGGGCGGTTCCGGCATGATGGTGATCGAAGCCGCCAGCGGCCATGAGGCGATCGAGATGTGCGCGGTCGACATGCCTGATATCATCGTCGTCGACGGCGCCTTGCCGGACATGCAGGCGCAGGACCTCATCCGCCGCGTACGCGCCATGGAAAGCCCGGTGTTGCCGCAAGTCTTGATTTCGCTGGTCGAGGTCGACGTCGGGGCGATCATGCGGGCAAAGCGCGCCGGCGCCCAGGGCTACCTGCTGAAGCCGTTCAACCGGCCGCAATTGCTAGAGTGCTTCCGCGCCTTGAAGATTGCCGCCTGATCAGAGCCTGTTCCATTCCGATGAAAATCGGATGAGCTCTATCTTGTTGTTTTGCCAGGTTCTTTCCGAAAACCGGGCGCCCACTTTGGGATCACACCTCTAGTTCAGGCGCTGACCCGGATATCTTCAGGCTCACGCAGCACATAGCCGCGACCCCAGACGGTCTCGATGTAATTCTGCCCGCCCGACGCTGCGTCGAGCTTCTTGCGCAGCTTGCAGATGAAGACATCGATGATCTTCAGCTCCGGCTCATCCATGCCGCCATAGAGATGGTTGAGGAACATTTCCTTGGTCAGCGTGGTGCCTTTGCGCAGCGAGAGCAGTTCCAGCATCTGATATTCCTTGCCGGTCAGATGCACGCGCTGGCCACCGACTTCAACGGTCTTGGCATCGAGATTGACCACCAGGTCGCCGGTGGTGATGACCGACTGGGCATGGCCCTTGGAGCGCCGCACGATGGCATGGATGCGGGCGACCAGTTCATCCTTGTGGAAGGGCTTGGTCATGTAGTCGTCGGCTCCGAAGCCGAGGCCGCGCACCTTGTCCTCGATACCGGCCATGCCTGAGAGGATGAGGATCGGCGTCTTCACCTTGGAAAGGCGAAGTGTTCTCAAAACTTCATAGCCCGACATGTCAGGGAGATTGAGGTCGAGGAGAATGATGTCGTAATCGTAAAGCTTGCCTAGATCGACGCCCTCTTCACCAAGGTCGGTCGTATAGACATTGAAACTTTCCGATTTCAGCATCAGCTCGATGCTTTGTGCGGTTGCACTGTCGTCTTCTATCAGCAGAACGCGCATTTCATTCCCCTTTTCTGCTGCCGGACCATTTCACGACCCGTCCAGGACCGGAGCAGTGATTGCCTGAGCAGAGGCTGCCATCGAATGGTTAATAAAACCTAATTCCCCGTCCGTGACGGTATCAGATTTTTTAACCCCTTTCTACACCTTGTTGAATCCAATAACGAATCACAGACCCAAACCATTAATGCGGCACATTAATAAGCCAGACTAAGTGACTCTTCGGACTCGTTGGCCGGGTTTCGCGACGAGAAGCAGAATTTTTACCCGCCCTTAAGTCCTGAGCCGTATGATTAACAATGCCCGTAAACGAATGGTTACCGCCGGCAAAAAACTTTAGGAGTTTGTTTCCCATAGTTCGGGGAAAGCCGGTGGAAACGGGTCAAGCCCGGGCCTTGCCGGGTGAATTGGACGATATGTGCAGGTGTGCGTTTCCGGGAGTACCGAATCATGAAGTCACGTGAAAACCTCGTTCGGCTGAAGCAATTTCAGGTGAGCGAGAAGCGGCGGCAGCTGCTGCAGCTCGACATGATGATCGCCGAATTCGAGCGCATGGCCGTCGAGCTGGAACTTCAGATTGCTGCCGAAGAGAAGAAGGCCGGCATCACCGACATCAATCATTTTGCCTATCCGACCTTCGCCAAGGCGGCACGTCTGCGCCGCGACAATCTTAGAAATTCGCAAAGCGACCTCGCCCAGCAGCGAAATGTCGCCGAGTCATTGCTGAGCGAAGCCGAAGCCGAACTTTCCAAGGCCGAGATGCTCGAATCGCGCGACACCAAGGCGCGCGACACGGAAGCCGGCGGCCGCAGCGCCATGATCGGCTGAAAACAAGGTTCCGAGCCGCCACAGATTTGGAACACTGCCACGCCTCAAAGGTGCGTTTGCGTCATGGATTTTCGGAGTGATGCCACGGACTTACGCGCGGGCTCGCCGTTTGCAGCGCCGGCACCGACACAGGCCACCGCCCTGCCCACGTCCTTTTCGCCACGATACGATCGGCAAAGCTGCTGACGGACTGAACCGAAGGTCCCTGCTTCGACAAAACAGCCGAACGTTCTCGCTCCGGCACAATATGAGCCGAACGTTCTCGCCCCGACAATCGGGATAGGGGGGAGCTTCGCAGTTCCTCCCCTCCCACACCACCCTGCGTACGGGTCCGTACAGGGCGGTTCGG
>NZ_JBVVQI010000056.1:0-15021 GCF_055811495.1 Mesorhizobium sp. WSM4830
GTCTTGCCATGGTCGACGTGACCAATCGTGCCAATGTTCACATGAGGCTTAGTGCGCTCGAATTTACCTTTTGCCATGTGATCTCTCCATTCCTGCCAGCCCGTGCGGGCCTTGAATTAAGTTACTGGTGCAACTCGTTCGAGTTACGCGTATTTCTTCTGGACTTCCTGCGCGACCGCGGTCGGGACCGGCTCGTAGTGGTCGAACTGCATCGTGTAGGCCGCGCGGCCCTGGCTCATCGAGCGAAGGTTGTCCACGTATTTGAACATGTTGGCGAGCGGCACCATCGCGTTGATCACCACCGCGACGCCACGTGCTTCCTGGCCCTGGATTTGGCCGCGACGGCCGTTCAGGTCGCCGATAACGCTGCCGACGTAATCTTCCGGCGTCACCACTTCGACCTTCATGATCGGCTCGAGCAACTGCACGCCAAGCTTGGGCGCTGCTTCACGGAAGCAGGCACGGCCGGCGATTTCGAAGGCCAAAACCGAGGAATCCACGTCGTGGTAGGCGCCATCGATCAGCGTCGCCTTGACGCCGATCATCGGGAAGCCGGCGAACGGGCCTGAGGTCATGACGCTGTTGATGCCCTTTTCGACACCGGGGATGTATTCCTTCGGCACGGCGCCGCCGACGATCTTTGTTTCGAACTCGAATTCGCTGCTTTCCGGATTCGGCTCGAACAGGATCTTGACGCGGGCGAACTGGCCGGTACCGCCGGTCTGCTTCTTGTGCGTGTAGTCCTGCTCGTGCTTGCGGGTGATCGTCTCGCGATAGGCCACCTGCGGCGCGCCGACATTGGCCTCGACCTTGAACTCGCGGCGCATGCGGTCGACGATGATGTCGAGGTGAAGCTCGCCCATGCCGGAAATGATCGTCTGGCCGCTTTCCTCGTCGGTCTTGACGCGGAAGGACGGATCCTCGGCAGCCAGGCGGTGAAGGGCGAGGCCCATCTTTTCCTGGTCGTTCTTGGTCTTCGGCTCGATGGCGATCTGGATGACCGGATCGGGGAATTCCATGCGCTCGAGGATGACCGGGTGCAGCGGATCACTGAGCGTGTCGCCGGTGGTGGTGTCCTTGAGACCAGCGAGGGCGACGATGTCGCCTGCAAACGCCTCTTCGACGTCGGCGCGCGAATTCGCATGCATCTGCAGCATGCGGCCGATGCGCTCTTTCTTGCCCTTCACGGTGTTATCGACCGAGATGCCCTTGGTGAGCTTGCCCGAATAGATGCGGGCAAAGGTGAGCGAACCGACGAATGGGTCGTTCATGATCTTGAAGGCAAGCATCGACAGCGGCTCGTTGTCGTCGGCATGACGCTCGATCTCGGCGTCGGTCTTGGCGTCGACGCCCTTGATGGCCGGGACATCGGCCGGCGACGGCAGATATTCGACGACGGCGTCGAGCAGCGGCTGCACGCCCTTGTTCTTGAAGGCCGAACCGCAGAACATCGGATAGAACTTCACCGCGATCGTGCCCTTGCGGATGAGCGCACGGATCTCGTCGTTGCTCGGCATCTTGCCTTCGAGGTAATTCTCGAGCGCCGTTTCGTCCATTTCGACGGCGGCCTCGATCATCTTCTCGCGGTATTCTTCGGCACGAGCCTTGAGGTCGGCAGGGATCTCGACGACGTCCCAGGCAGCGCCCAGCGTCTCGTCGCGCCAGACCAGCGCGTTCATCTCGACGAGGTCGACGACACCCTTGAACTCGGTCTCGGCGCCGATCGGCAGCTGCATGACGACGGCATGCGCACCGAGGCGCGAACCGATCATCTCGACCGAGCGGTAAAAGTCGGCGCCGATCTTGTCCATCTTGTTGCAGAAGATCATCCGCGGCACGCGATACTTGTCAGCCTGGCGCCAGACGGTCTCCGTCTGCGGCTCGACACCGGCATTGGCATCGAGCAGCGCGATGGCGCCGTCGAGCACGCGCAGCGAACGCTCGACCTCGATGGTGAAGTCGACGTGGCCGGGGGTGTCGATGATGTTGAAGCGATACATCTTGCCGTCGCGACCCTTCCAGAAGGTCGTGGTAGCGGCCGACGTGATGGTGATGCCGCGCTCCTGCTCCTGCTCCATCCAGTCCATGGTGGCAGCGCCGTCGTGGACTTCGCCGATCTTGTGCGACTTGCCCGTGTAATAGAGGACGCGCTCGGTGGTCGTCGTCTTGCCGGCGTCGATGTGCGCCATGATACCGAAATTGCGGTAGTCTTCGATTTTATATTCGCGGGCCATGGGAGGTGCCTCTTCAGTCTCGTTCGCGCTTTACCAGCGGTAGTGCGCGAAAGCGCGGTTGGCTTCTGCCATCTTGTGGGTGTCTTCACGCTTCTTGACGGCGGTGCCGCGGTTGTTGGCCGCGTCCATCAGCTCGCCAGAGAGGCGGTCGACCATAGTGGTCTCGTTGCGGTTGCGGGCGGCGGCGATCAGCCAACGGATGGCCAATGCCTGGCGGCGCTCGGGGCGCACGTCGACCGGAACCTGGTATGTAGCGCCGCCGACGCGACGCGAACGCACTTCCACATGTGGCGCGACATTGTCGAGCGCCTGATGGAAGACGGTGACCGGCTCCTGCTTGGTCTTGGACTGGACCTGGTCGAGCGCGCCGTAGACGATGGTCTCGGCAACCGACTTCTTGCCGTCATACATGACGGCATTCATGAACTTGGTGACGATCAGATCGCCGAACTTCGGGTCCGGATTGATCTCACGCTTTTCTGCACTGTGACGACGGGACATTTTTTCTCTGCCTCAATTCTACGCGGTGGCCTGGATCCCGGATCGTCGCTTGACGCCGTCCGGAACGACCTTGGCTACGCTTCGGTCACTTCGGACGCTTGGCGCCGTATTTCGAACGGCGCTGCTTGCGGTTCTTCACGCCTTGCGTGTCGAGCACGCCGCGGATGATGTGGTAACGGACGCCCGGAAGATCCTTGACGCGGCCGCCGCGGATCATCACCACCGAGTGCTCCTGAAGGTTATGGCCTTCGCCGGGGATGTAACCGATCACTTCAAAACCATTGGTCAGGCGGATCTTGGCCACCTTGCGCAGCGCCGAGTTCGGCTTCTTCGGCGTCGTGGTGTAGACGCGCGTGCAGACGCCCCGCTTCTGCGGGTTCTGCTGCATGGCCGGGACCTTGTTGCGCTTCACCGGCGCAATGCGCGGCTTGCGGATCAGCTGGTTGACGGTAGGCATTAAACCCTCTTGTCTCTCAATTCCGTGTCTTGCCCGGTCAGGGCCGCTCAAAGCGTCATTTCCATACGCAAATTCGGGCCACAAACCGCGCCTCGCGGTCTTGCCCGAACAAATGGCAGAGGAAGCGGAAGCCGCTTCATGCACGCCGGAAATGTCTTTTCGCTCGTAAAACGAACCCTGTTTGAGGCAAACTCCAAAGCGTGTCGCTTCGGAAGCGAGAGCCTCACATCGGTTCTGACTGGGCGGCTTCTACTCGTATGGCCACTGTCCGTCAACCCCGGAGCGGCAAATATTGCGCTGAACCCGAGGCTTGGCAGCCATGCGAAAAGCGCATGTAATTTTCTTGCGCCGTTTTTCAAGAGGAAGGCAGAAAGTGAGCGGCTTGCCGCTGTTTCCAGGCCGTGCTTCGTGCGAAAAGGCGGCATGAACAGCCCAAAACCCCTCGCCCGGAGGTACGAACCCGTGAATGACAATGAGGAGCGCCCGGTCACCATTATTACCGGCCGGGTGTGGAAGCGCAAAGGCGGCAAGCCGGAGGGCGTGCATGTGATGCTGGTCGCGCCGGACGACGATTCGGCGGTGCGCCGCGCTCTCGAATCACTTGCCGCGGAAGGTTACGCCGAGGCCGAGCTCGATCAGATCGGCGACCTGGACGGCGTGCCCGACGAGGAGCCGCATCTGTCCGCCTATCAGGGCGCGCTCGAAGGCGAAGTATCGATCGTGACGTTCGATGTGCCTATTTGAAGAGATCTGAATCGCGGTCGATCTCGCGGGCCGGCGACACAAGCCCGGCGACTTGCCCGGCACAAGTTCTCTGCTAAGAAGCGACCTCTGGCAAAACCAAGCACACTCAACCTGCGGAGTTCCCATGTCCTCTAATCCCATCAAGCTCGGCATCGTCGGCGTGGGAAAGATCGTCCGCGACCAGCATCTGCCTGCGCTGGCGAAGGACCAGGATTATCGCCTGGTTGCCGCAGCCAGCCGCCATGGCAAAGTCGAAGACATCCCGAATTTCCCGACGATCGAGGCGATGCTCGACGCGGTGCCGGAGCTCGAGGCGGTGTCGCTGTGCATGCCGCCGCAGTTTCGCTATGACTCAGCGCGCACGGCGCTGGTGGCGAAAAAGCATGTCTTCTTGGAAAAGCCGCCCGGCGCCACGGTCAGCGAGGTCGAAGACCTGAAGGCGCTGGCGGCAGCGAACGGCGTTTGCCTGTTCGCCAGCTGGCATTCACGCTATGCGCCGGCTGTCGAAGCTGCACGTGCATTCCTCAGCTCGACTACGATCAGGTCGGCTGCCATCAACTGGAAGGAGGACGTGCGCCGCTGGCATCCGAACCAGGAGTGGATCTGGGCTCCCGGCGGTTTTGGTGTCTTCGATCCCGGTATCAACGCGCTGTCGATCGCCACCCACATCCTGCCGCCGATGTTCATCAGCTCGGCAGAGCTCGATTTCCCCGAAAACCGCGCTGCCCCGATCGCCGCCCATATCGCCTTCCGCACTTCGAACGGTCTGCCGGTGACGATGGAACTCGACTGGCGCCAGACCGGCCCGCAAAGCTGGGACATTCTGGCCGATACCGAGGCCGGATCGATGGTACTTTCCGGCGGCGGCTCGAAGCTCGCCATCGATGGTCGCGTCGTTCACGAGGAGCCGGAAGCGGAGTACCCGATGCTCTACAAGCGATTCGCCGAGATCGTGCGCGCGGGCACCTCCGACGTCGATCTCGAGCCCCTGCAGCACGTCGCCGACGCCTTCATGCTCGGCAGGCGCAATGTGGTCGAAGCGTTTTTCGATTGATACTGACGCCGGTAGAGCGACCTTGAATGTTCCGGATCACCTTGGCTTGCGGTCCGGGAATTCTCCCGGACGAGGCGCAGAAGTAACGGGAGCCGTCCGGTGTCCTTGTTCAAGTTCGCTCATGACATCTTGAACCACCACCTCGAGATCGGCCTGCCCCCAACCAAGCTCGGTGATTTCTCCATATCGAATGAAATTTGAACGGTCGAACCCGCCTTCAATGTCATTGTAGGAAATCACGCTCCGGCCGATCAAACCTACGACCCAGATGCGATGATCACTCCCGGCAGGCGAGTGATGCAGCCATTCTTCCGGTTCGATCTTGATCAGCTCCCAAAGTCTTCGCTGCCCAAAGCTCATGCGATCTCGGCCAGCGTTGATCAATTCCCAGATGGTTGCCTCGTTCAATTGACGATTCCTTCAAAAGCCAGCCGCCGGTGGCAGCTTCAGTCGACGATCGCTATGGCAAAGCCGTCATAGCCCTTGGCGCCAACAGTCTGGTTGGCGGTGCCTTGCAGACGCTTGTCGCTGCCGATGAACGAGAACGCCGCGCGTGCCCCTTCGACATTGGCGTCGCGACCATCTTCATTCACCACCGCGCCGTCACGGATGACATTGTCGCAGACGATGACGGTCCCCGGCCTCGAAAGACGCATGGCCCACGACAGATAGTGCGGGTTGTTCGGCTTGTCGGCGTCGATGAAGATGAAGTCGAACGGCCCGGCACTCTCGGCGCCTAACGCCGCAAGCGATTGAAGCGCCGGTCCGACCCGCAGTTCCACCCTATCCGACACCCCTGCCCGTTCAAAGTTCGACCGCGCGACACTGGCGTGGTGCGGATCAAGCTCGAGCGTCACGACCTTGCCGTCCATCGGCAATGCTCGCGCCATCCAGATTGTCGAATAGCCGCCCAACGTGCCGATTTCGAGTACCTTCTTTGCTCCCAGCATTCGCGCAAGAAGTGACAGCAGCTTGCCCTGTGCCGGCGAAACGTCGATCGGCGGCAGGCCCTGTTCACGGTTGGCCGCCAGAACGGCATCAAGGGCAGCATCCGCCTCGAAAAGAGCCTCGACAATATAGTCGTCGACAGAAGCCCAGATCTTCCTGCTCATCGTTTTCTTCTCCGATCCGATTGGGGAACCAAAAATGCGAAAAGGGGCCACTTGGGCCCCTTTTCTATCTTCATCTTTCTTGCGCGCTTACTGTGCGGCGGAAGCCATGTCGGTCAGCATCGGCTCGGCGACCTCGACGCCGGACGCCTTGCGGCGCTCGTCGATGATCAGCTCGTCGCGCGAGGTGGCGATGCGCCGGATCTGGCTCATCGTGCCACCGGTACCGGCCGGGATCAGCCGGCCGACGATGACGTTTTCCTTCAGCCCCTGCAGCATGTCGGTCTTGCCGGCAACCGCAGCTTCGGTCAGCACCCTCGTCGTCTCCTGGAAGGAGGCGGCCGAGATGAAGGACGGCGTCTGCAGCGAGGCCTTGGTGATGCCGAGCAGCACCGGTTGGCCTTCGGCCGGCTTCTTGCCTTCCTCGACCAGGCGCTCGTTGACCTCTTCCAGCTCGATCACGTCGACGTGGTCGCCCGGAATGTAGGTCGAATCGCCCTGCGTGGTGATCTCGACCTTCTGCAGCATCTGGCGAACGATCACCTCGATGTGCTTGTCGTTGATCGACACGCCCTGCAGGCGGTAGACCTCCTGGATCTCGTTGACGAGGTAGGAGGCAAGCGCCTCCACGCCCTTGATCGCCAGGATGTCGTGCGGCGCCGGATTGCCGTCGAGGATGTAGTCGCCCTTCTCGATGACGTCGCCGTCCTGGAGATGGAACGGCTTGCCCTTCGGGATCAGGTATTCGACCGGCTCAAGCGTCGAGTCATGCGGCTCGATGATGATACGGCGCTTGTTCTTGTAGTCGCGGCCGAAGCGGATCGTGCCATCGATCTCGGCGATGATGGCGTGATCCTTCGGACGGCGTGCTTCGAACAGTTCGGCCACACGCGGCAGACCACCGGTGATGTCCTTGGTCTTGGCGCTTTCCATCGGAATACGCGCCAGCACGTCGCCGGGGCGAACCTGTGCGCCCGGCTCGACCGAAAGAATGGCCTCGACCGAGAGCAGGAAGCGGGCGTCGCCGCCCTTCGACAGCTTGCCGACCTTGCCCTTGGCGTCCTGGATGGCAATCGCCGGCTTGAGGTCGTTGCCGCGTGGCGTCGAGCGCCAGTCGATGACCTCACGCTTGGTGATGCCGGTCGATTCGTCGGCCGTTTCCTGAACGGAAATGCCGTCGACCAGATCCTCGTACGACACCCTGCCCTCGATTTCGGTGAGGACCGGGCGGGTATAGGGATCCCACTCGGCGATACGCTGGCCGCGCTTAACCTTGTCGCCATCGTCGACGAAGATGCGCGAACCGTAGGTGACGCGGTGCGTGGCGCGTTCCTTGCCGGCTTCGTCGAGGATCAGCACCGCCATGTTGCGGCCCATGACCATCAGCTGGCCGTCGGAGTTGCGCACCACGTTGCGGTTGCGGATCTCGACCTTGCCCTCATAGGAGGCTTCAAGGAAGGAGGAATCCACCACCTGCGCCGTGCCGCCCATGTGGAAGGTACGCATGGTGAGCTGGGTGCCCGGCTCGCCGATCGACTGCGCCGCGATGACGCCGACAGCCTCGCCCTGGTTGACGGGAGTGCCGCGGGCCAGATCGCGTCCGTAGCAGACCGCGCAGACGCCGACCCTGACCTCGCAGGTCAGCGCCGAACGGATGCGGACCGACTGCACGCCGGCCTTTTCGATCAGTTCCACGTCCCGCTCGTCCATCAGCGTTCCGGCCTTGACCAGAACCTCGCCGGTGACCGGGTGGGTGATGTCGTCGAGCGAGGTACGGCCGAGAACGCGCTGGCCAACCGACGCGACGACCTGACCGGCATCGACGATCGGCTGCATGGTGAGGCCCTTGTCGGTGCCGCAGTCGAGCGAGTTGACGATGCAGTCCTGCGCCACGTCGACGAGACGACGCGTCAGGTAACCCGAGTTCGCCGTCTTCAAGGCGGTGTCGGCCAGACCCTTGCGAGCGCCGTGGGTCGAGTTGAAGTATTCGAGCACGGTGAGGCCTTCCTTGAAGTTCGAGATGATCGGCGTCTCGATGATTTCACCGCTGGGCTTGGCCATCAGGCCGCGCATGCCGGCGAGCTGGCGCATCTGGGTGGGCGAGCCGCGCGCACCGGAGTGCGACATCATGTAGATCGAGTTCATCGGCTTCTGACGGCCGTTGTCCTCGAACTCGACCGCCTTGATGCGGGCCATCATTTCGTCGGCGACCTTTTCCGAGCACTTGGCCCAGGCGTCGACGACCTTGTTGTACTTCTCGCCCTGGGTGATCAGGCCGTCATTGTACTGCTGCTCGTACTCCTTGGCCAAAGCCTCGGTGTCGGACACCAGCTTGATCTTGGCGTCCGGAATCAACATATCGTCCTTGCCGAACGAAATGCCGGCACGGCAGGCGTGGCTGAAGCCGAGAGCCATGATGCGATCGCAGAAAATGACCGTCTCCTTCTGACCGCAATGGCGGTAGACGGTGTCGATCATCTTGGAGATGTTCTTCTTGGTCATCTCCTGGTTGGCGGTCTCGTACGGCACGTTGTGGTTCTTCGGCAGAAGCTCGCCGATGATCATGCGGCCAGGCGTGGTGTCGTAGATCTTCGACACGACCTTGCCGTCGGCGTCGACCGTGCGGAAGCGCCCCTTGATCTTGGCATGCAGCGTCACCGCCTTGGTCTCGAGCGCGTGCTGGAGCTCGCCCATGTCGGCAAACACCATGCCCTCCCCCGGCTCGTTCTGGTTGACGATCGAGAGATAGTAGAGACCGAGAACCATGTCCTGCGACGGCACGATGATCGGCGCGCCGGAAGCCGGGTGCAGGATGTTGTTGGTCGACATCATCAGCACGCGGGCTTCGAGCTGCGCTTCCAGCGACAGCGGCACGTGGACCGCCATCTGGTCGCCGTCGAAGTCGGCGTTGAAGGCCGTGCAGACCAGCGGATGAAGCTGGATCGCCTTGCCTTCGATCAGGATCGGCTCGAACGCCTGGATGCCGAGGCGGTGCAGCGTCGGTGCGCGGTTCAAAAGCACCGGATGCTCGCGGATGACCTCGTCGAGGATATCCCAGACCTCCGGACGCTCCTTCTCGACCAGCTTCTTCGCCTGCTTGACGGTCGAGGAGTAACCCTTGGCGTCGAGACGGGCGTAGATGAAGGGCTTGAACAGCTCGAGCGCCATCTTCTTCGGCAGGCCGCACTGGTGCAGCTTGAGCTCCGGACCGGTGACGATGACCGAGCGGCCGGAATAGTCGACGCGCTTGCCGAGCAGGTTCTGGCGGAACCGGCCCTGCTTGCCCTTCAGCATGTCGGACAGCGACTTCAGCGGACGCTTGTTGGCGCCGGTGATGACGCGGCCGCGGCGGCCGTTGTCGAACAGCGCATCGACGGCTTCCTGCAGCATGCGCTTTTCATTACGCACGATGATGCCGGGCGCGCGCAGCTCGATCAGCCGCTTCAAGCGGTTGTTGCGGTTGATGACGCGGCGATAGAGATCGTTCAGATCCGACGTGGCGAAACGGCCGCCGTCCAGCGGGACAAGCGGACGCAGGTCCGGCGGAATCACCGGAACCACCTTCATGATCATCCATTCCGGACGGTTACCGGATTCCATGAAGTTCTCGACGACCTTGAGCCGCTTCAGGTACTTCTTCTGCTTGAGCTCGGAGGTGGTCGAAGCCAGCTCCGAACGCAAATCGCCGGCGATCTTCTCCAGGTCCATGCCGGCCAGAAGGTCGTGGATCGCCTCGGCGCCGATCATCGCGGTGAACGAATCCTCGCCATATTCGTCGACGGCCATCATGTACTCTTCCTCGCTGAGCAGCTGGTGCTCCTTCAGCGCGGTGAGGCCGGGTTCGGTGACGATGTAGTTCTCGAAGTAGAGGACGCGCTCAATGTCCTTCAGCGTCATGTCGAGCAGCGTGCCGATGCGCGACGGCAGCGACTTCAGGAACCAGATGTGGGCGACCGGTGCCGCCAGCTCGATATGGCCCATGCGCTCGCGGCGGACGCGCGACAGCGTGACTTCGACGCCGCACTTCTCGCAGATGACGCCCTTGTACTTCATGCGCTTGTACTTGCCGCACAGGCACTCATAGTCCTTGATCGGACCAAAAATGCGCGCGCAGAACAGGCCGTCACGCTCCGGCTTGAAGGTGCGGTAGTTGATGGTCTCCGGCTTCTTGATCTCGCCGAACGACCAGGACAGAATCTTCTCAGGGCTGGCAAGCGAGATCCGGATGGAATCGAACACCTGCGCGGGCGCCTGGGGATTGAAGAGATTCATGACCTCTTGGTTCATGCCGTTCTCCTTTTCGGGGTCCTCGAAAACCCCTTGCATCTAGCGCGGGCCAAACGCCCGCCGACTTGATCGGCCATCGGCCGAAGAATTTGGGTGCGCCCCGGTCGCGAGAGCCCTCTCCCGCGACCGAGCGTCTTGCTTATTCGGCCGCGTCGGGCAGCCGGATCGGGTTGTCGTCGAGCTTGGTGTTCTCCAGCTCGACATTGAGGCCGAGAGACCGCATTTCCTTGACGAGAACGTTGAAGCTCTCGGGGATGCCGGCCTCGAAGGTGTCGTCGCCTCTGACGATCGCCTCGTAGACCTTGGTGCGGCCGGCGACGTCGTCCGACTTCACCGTCAGCATCTCCTGCAGCGTGTAGGCGGCGCCGTACGCTTCGAGCGCCCAGACCTCCATCTCGCCGAAGCGCTGGCCACCGAACTGCGCCTTGCCGCCCAGCGGCTGCTGGGTAACGAGCGAGTACGGTCCGATCGAACGCGCGTGGATCTTGTCGTCCACAAGGTGGTGAAGCTTGAGCATATATATATAGCCCATCGTCACTTTGCGATCGAACGGTTCGCCGGTGCGTCCGTCATAGAGCTGCGACTGACCGCTGGTATGCAGGCCCGCCTGCTCCAGCATGATGTTGATGTCGGCCTCGTGCGCGCCGTCGAACACCGGTGTCGCGATGGAGACGCCGCGGCGCATCTGCTCGCTGAGGCGAACGATGCTCTCGTCGTCATATTCGCGGACCGGCTCGTTGCGGTCGTTGGCCGGCATGAAGCTCTCGAGCGTCTTGCGCAGCGGCTTGATGTCGCCCGCCGTCTTGTACGCGTCGATCAGATCGCCGATCTTCCTGCCCATTCCGGCGCAGGCCCAGCCCAGATGCGTCTCCAGGATCTGGCCGACATTCATGCGCGACGGCACACCCAGCGGGTTGAGCACGATATCGGCATGCGTGCCGTCCTCGAGGAAAGGCATGTCCTCGACCGGAACGATCCGCGACACGACACCCTTGTTGCCGTGCCGGCCGGCCATCTTGTCGCCGGGCTGCATCTTGCGCTTCACGGCCACGAAGACCTTGACCATCTTCATGACGCCCGGAGGCATCTCGTCGCCGCGCTGCACCTTCTCGACCTTGTCCATGAAGCGCTGCTCGAGCGCCTTCTTGGAATCGTCGTACTGGCCACGCAGGGCTTCCAGTTCGCTCTGGAGCTTTTCGTTCTCCACGGCAAACTGCCACCACTGCGAACGCGGATACTCGTCGAGCGTGTCCTTCGACAGCTTCGAGCCCTTCTTGAAGCCCTTCGGCCCGGCAATCGCCTCCTTGCCGACGAGAACGTCGGAAAGGCGCGAATAGACGTTACGGTCAAGGATCGCCTGCTCGTCGTCGCGGTCCTTGGCGAGGCGTTCGATCTCCTCGCGCTCGATCGCCATGGCGCGCTCGTCCTTCTCGACGCCGTGGCGGTTGAAGACACGCACTTCGACGACGGTGCCGAAGGTTCCCGGAGGCATGCGCATCGACGTGTCACGCACGTCCGAGGCCTTTTCACCGAAGATGGCGCGCAGCAGCTTTTCTTCCGGCGTCATCGGGCTTTCGCCCTTCGGCGTGATCTTGCCGACCAGAATGTCGCCCGGCTGCACTTCCGCACCGATGTAGACGATGCCGGCCTCATCGAGGTTCTTCAGTGCTTCTTCCGAGACGTTCGGGATGTCGCGCGTGATCTCCTCCGGCCCGAGCTTGGTGTCGCGGGCCATGACTTCGAACTCCTCGATGTGGATCGAGGTGAAGACGTCGTCGGCGACGATGCGCTCGGACAAGAGGATGGAATCCTCGTAGTTGTAGCCGTTCCACGGCATGAACGCGACCAGCACGTTGCGGCCGAGGGCCAGATCACCGAGCTCGGTCGACGGGCCGTCGGCAATGATGTCGCCCTTGTTGACCCGGTCGCCCATGCGCACCAGCGGACGCTGGTTGATGCAGGTGTTCTGGTTCGAACGCTGGAACTTCATCAGCCGGTAGATGTCGACGCCGGACTTGCCGGGATCGAGGTCTTCCGTGGCGCGGATGACGATACGCGTCGCGTCCACCTGGTCGACGATGCCGCCGCGGCGGGCGCCGATTGCGGCGCCCGAGTCACGGGCGACGATCGGCTCCATGCCGGTGCCGACGAACGGCGCTTCGGCGCGCACCAGCGGCACGGCCTGACGCTGCATGTTCGAGCCCATCAGCGCGCGGTTGGCGTCGTCGTTCTCGAGGAACGGGATCAGGGCCGCGGCCACCGAAACCATCTGCTTCGGCGACACGTCCATCAGATCGACGTTTTCGCGCGGCGCCATCATCACTTCGCCGGCGTTGCGGCAAATGACGAATTCGTCGACGAAATGACCATTCTTGTCGAGCTCGGCATTGGCCTGCGCGACGTGGTGCTTGGCCTCTTCCATTGCCGAAAGGTAAACGACCTCATTGGTCAGCTTGCCGTTGACGATCTTGCGGTACGGGCTCTCGATGAAGCCGTATTTGTTGACGCGCGCGAAGGTCGCAAGCGAGTTGATCAGGCCGATATTCGGGCCTTCCGGCGTCTCGATCGGGCAGATGCGGCCGTAATGCGTCGGGTGCACGTCGCGCACTTCGAAACCGGCACGCTCGCGGGTCAGACCGCCCGGTCCAAGCGCCGAAAGACGGCGCTTGTGGGTGATCTCCGACAGCGGGTTGGTCTGATCCATGAACTGCGACAGCTGCGAGGAACCGAAGAACTCGCGCACGGCGGCAGCCGCCGGCTTGGCGTTGATCAGGTCCTGCGGCATCACCGTATCGATCTCGATCGAGGACATACGCTCCTTGATCGCGCGCTCCATGCGCAGCAGGCCGACGCGGTACTGGTTCTCCATCAGCTCGCCGACCGAGCGCACGCGGCGGTTGCCGAGATTGTCGATGTCGTCGATCTCGCCCTTGCCGTCGCGCAGTTCGACCAGCGTCTTGACCACGGCCAGGATGTCGTCCTTGCGCAGCACGCGCACGGTATCCTCGGCCTTGAGCTCGAGGCGCATGTTCATCTTGACGCGGCCGACGGCCGACAGATCATAGCGCTCGCTGTCGAAGAACAGCGAGTTGAACATGGCTTCGGCGGTTTCGAGCGTCGGCGGCTCGCCGGGGCGCATCACGCGGTAGATGTCGAACAGCGCGTCCTGGCGGCTCTCGTTCTTGTCGACGTTGAGCGTGTTGCGGATATAGGCGCCGACATTGACGTGGTCGATGTCGAGGACCTTGATCTCGTCCTCGCCGGTGCCGAGCAGCACTTTCAGCGTCTTTTCGTCGATCTCGTCGCCGGCTTCGAGGAAGATCTCGCCGGTCGCGTAGTTGACGATATCCTCGGCAAGATAGTTGCCGAGCAGATCCTCGTCGGTCGCCTTGATCGCCTTGAGACCCTTCTCGCCAAGCGCCCTGGCCTGGCGGGCAGTGATCTTCTTGCCGGCCTCGACGACGACTTCGCCGGTGTCGGCGTCGACCAGGTCACCAACGGCCTTGAGGCCGCGGAAACGCTCGACGTTGAACGGGATGCGCCAATGGTCGCCGGCACGCTTATAGATGATCTTGTTGTAGAAGGTCGACAGGATCTCTTCGCCGTCCATGCCGAGCGCCATCAGCAGCGACGTCACCGGAATCTTGCGGCGGCGGTCGATGCGGGCGTGCACGACGTCCTTGCTGTCGAACTCGATGTCGAGCCACGAGCCGCGATAGGGAATGACACGCGCGGCAAACAGAAGCTTGCCGGACGAGTGCGACTTGCCCTTGTCATGGTCGAAGAAAACGCCCGGCGAACGGTGCATCTGCGAGACGATGACGCGCTCGGTGCCGTTGACGATGAAGGTGCCGTTCAAGGTCATGAGCGGCATGTCGCCCATGTAGACGTCCTGCTCCTTGATGTCCTTGATCGACTTGGCGCCGGTATCCTCGTCGATATCGAACACGATGAGGCGCAGCGTCACCTTGAGCGGCGCCGCATAGGTCAGGTCGCGCTGACGGCATTCGTCAACGTCGAATTTCGGTCCCTCGAACTCATACTTCACGAATTCCAGCATCGAGGAGCCGGAAAAATCGGAAATCGGGAAGACCGACTTGAAAACTGCCTGCAGCCCCTCGTCAGGACGCCCACCCTTGGGCTCCTCCACCATCAGGAACTGGTCATAGGATGCCTTCTGAACCTCGATCAGGTTCGGCATCTCCGCAACTTCCGGGATCTTTCCGAAAAACTTGCGTACGCGTCTGCGGCCATTAAAAGTCTGGGTCTGGGCCATCGTCGCTCCTTAGCTCAATTCTCGGGACGAGCCTCGCCGCGGCTCGCCTTGCATCTCGGGCCACCTTGGCGGCCCTGTCTTGTTGCCCGCCGCCTGTCGGCGGCTTCTTGTCTTTTCACCCGCCGCCAAATGGCGGTGGGCCAGAAACGGGAGAAAACCCGTTTCCTGAAGGCCGGTTTGCGGCCCTCAGGAAAGAGGTTTTCGCACTCTTCGCGTTACGCAGCCTCCCTTCGACGCGAAAGGAGTGGCGGGCGGCGCGCCCCCGGGCGCCCGGGCGGAACACGGAATTAAATTTAAAAATTGGGCCGGCGGGGGGGCCCGGGGGGGTGTGATTTTGAGGGGGGGGCGTGGGAAAAGCG
>NZ_JBVVQI010000056.1:15031-22254 GCF_055811495.1 Mesorhizobium sp. WSM4830
ATCCGGTAAAAACCCGTTTTCGTCTCGGGGTGGTTGGGCCCCTTTTTATTTTTTTTTTTCTTTTTTTTTTTTTTCCCCCCCCCCCCCCCCCCCGGGGGGGGGCGGCGGCGGCGCCCCCCCGCCCCCCCGGTACTCAACGCTTACTTCAGTTCAACCTTGGCGCCGGCTGCTTCCAGCTGGGCCTTGAACTTGTCCGCGTCGGCCTTGGAAACGGCTTCCTTGACCGGCTTCGGAGCCGCCTCGACCAGGTCCTTGGCTTCCTTGAGGCCAAGACCGGTGATGGCGCGAACTTCCTTGATGACGTTGATCTTCTGAGCGCCTGCCTCGGTGAGGACGACGTCGAATTCCGTCTTTTCCTCGACCGGAGCAGCAGCGGCCGCAGCGCCGCCGGCAGCGGCAACCGCCACCGGAGCAGCGGCGGAAACGCCCCACTTTTCTTCAAGAAGCTTCGACAGCTCGGCCGCCTCGAGGACGGTCAGCTTCGAAAGGTCGTCTACGATCTTTGCCAGATCAGCCATTGCAATGTTCCTTCATAAGGTTCGAACGTGTGTTTGTGATAGCGAGGAACGGCCTCATGCCGCCTCGTCCTTCCGGGCGTAAGCGCCGATGACGCGCGCGACCGAAGCCGCAGGCGCATTGACGATCTGGGCGATCCGGGTTGCCGGCGTGGCGATCATGCCAACCAGCCTGGCGCGCAGCTCATCGAGCGACGGAAGTGTGGCGAGTGCCTTCACACCGTCGGCATTGAGCGAGGTAGTGCCCATTGCGCCGCCGAGAATGACGAGCTTGTCATTTCCCTTGGCGAAATCGGACGCGACCTTCGGCGCCGCAATCGGATCCTCCGAATAGGCGATCAGCGTCTGTCCCTTGAACAGCTCGATGATCGATGCGGAGTCCGTGCCCTGAAGAGCGATTTTGGCGAGACGGTTCTTCGCGACTTTGACGGTGCCACCGGCGGCGCGCATTTTCGACCGAAGGTCGTTCATTTGCGCGACGGTGATACCGGCGTAGTGGGCCACGACGACTGAACCCGCGCTTGAAAACGCATCATTCAGGCCCGTGACGAGTTCGCGTTTTTCCGCTCTGTCCACTGCCTATCTCCAGTTGACCCCTGCCCTCTACGAAGGACAGGCGTCGGGTTGCCTTTTGCCGGCCGGGCCATCCAGTAACGGATCTCCCGAACGACGCTCGAGGATCCTGCCCCCTTTCGCCACACCTGCCGGCAAGCCGGACGGTGCGCAGACAAAAGGCAAACACGGTTCGAACCTTTCATTGGAGCTTGTGGCTCCTTTGTCCGGTCTTCACCCGTCTCATGCAGGCCCACATGAATTAAGGCCCACATCACCTAAGGCTTGGGGGCCGCCTGCAATCTCGGACAGGATGTCCGGAAGCCTTTCGACTTCCGGTACCGGGCCGCCGACAGGTCGGAGGCCCGGAATTCTTTCACGGATCAGCGTTTTAGCGGCCGATCCAATTGTTCGTATCAGGACGCAGCGAGCGTCGAGACGTCGAGCTTGAGGCCCGGGCCCATCGTCGAGGTGACCGACACCTTCTTGACGTAGTTGCCCTTGGCACCAGCCGGCTTTGCCCTGGTCACCGCATCAGCGAAGGCGCGGACGTTTTCTTCCAGCGCCTTGACGTCGAACGAGACCTTGCCGACACCGGCATGAACGATGCCGGCCTTCTCGACGCGGAACTCGACGGCGCCGCCCTTCGATGCCTTGACGGCGGCGGTAACGTCGGTGGTTACGGTGCCGACCTTCGGGTTCGGCATCATGCCGCGCGGACCGAGCACCTTGCCGAGACGGCCGACCAGCGGCATCATGTCCGGCGTGGCGATGCAGCGGTCGAAGTCGATCGTGCCCTTCTGGACGATGTCGACCAGATCTTCGGCTCCGACGATGTCGGCGCCGGCAGCCTTGGCTTCCTCGGCCTTGTCGCCACGCGCGAAGACGGCGACGCGAACGCTGCGGCCGGTGCCGTTCGGCAGGTTGACCACGCCGCGGACCATCTGGTCGGCATGGCGCGGGTCGACGCCGAGGTTCATCGCGACTTCGATCGTCTCGTCGAATTTCACCGAGGAGCGATCCTTGAGCAGCTTCAGCGCCTCACCCAAAGCGTAAGCCTTGTTGGGATCGATGCCTTCGCGGGTCTTCGATACACGCTTTGCAATCTTTGCCATGATCTCAGCCCACCACTTCCAGACCCATCGAGCGGGCGGAGCCCTCGACCATGCGCATGGCCGCCTCGACGTCGTTTGCGTTCAGATCCTTCATCTTCTGCTCGGCGATGGCGCGCACCTTGTCACGGCCGATCGTGCCGGCCTTGACCTTGCCCGGCTCCTTCGAGCCCGACTTCAGGTTCGCGGCCTTCTTCAGGAAGTAGCTCACCGGCGGCGTCTTCATGACGAAGGTGAACGACTTGTCCTGGTAGTAGGTGATGACGACCGGAACCGGCGAGCCTTTTTCCATTTCCTGGGTCTGCGCGTTGAACGCCTTGCAGAACTCCATGATGTTGATGCCACGCTGACCAAGCGCCGGGCCGATCGGGGGCGACGGCGTGGCCGATCCCGCGGAAACCTGGAGCTTGAGCTGGCCTGCAATTTTCTTAGCCATCTCTCTTCCTGCCTTTTCTCATGCCGGTCTTGCCGGCGGTTGCAGTCTGGTGGTGCGGTCCGCGCGGCCGGCTAAAGCCGCATTCGCCTCCCACCCGTTTTTGGCCGCGCGATCTCCGCGCCGCCTTCCCTGCCGCCGAAACCGCTGCAGGGACTTCGGATCAGCCCTTCTCGACCTGTCCGAATTCCAGATCGACCGGCACAGCGCGCCCGAAGATCGAAACTTCCACCTTGAGCCGCGCCCGCTCCTCGTCCACTTCCTGGACGAAACCGTTGAAGGACGCGAATGGTCCATCCGAAACGCGGATCGCTTCGCCGATCTCGAACGTCACCGACGGCTTCGGCCGCTCGACGCCCTCCTGAACCTGGTTCAGGATACGCTGGGCCTCGGCTTCGGTGATCGGCACCGGCTTGGAGTCGCCCAGGAAACCGGTGACCTTCGGCGTGTTCTTGACGAGCGAGAACACGGCGTCGGTCAGATTGGCCTTCAGCAGCACATAGCCCGGAAAGAACTTGCGCTCGGCATCGACCTTGCGGCCGCGGCGGATCTCGACGACCTTTTCGGTCGGCACCACGATCTGCTCGATGTCGGCGGACAGGCCCTTCTGCTTGGCCTTGTTCTCGATGTCCTCGGCGACCTTCTTTTCAAAGTTCGAGTAGGCGTGGACGATGTACCACCGCGCGGTCATTTCAAGACTTCTCCGTAATCGCCGGACTTACTGTCCGAGGCCGAGGATTTTTTCGACCGCAAAGCCCATGGCCACGTCTGCGGTAAAGAAAAAGATCATCGCGATGACCGCGAACACAAGGACCATCACCGTCGAGATCATCGTTTCGCGCCGCGACGGCCAAGTGACCTTGGCGGTCTCCGCGCGAACCTGCTGGAGAAAGGTGAAGGGATTTGTGGTTTTCGAAGCCATATGCCGCTCTGTCTGCAAGACCCGTTGGCCGGGTCTCCTGGATGATCCCGCTGGCCGGGACGTGCCGCTTGAGCGTGCGTTCGCGCCGAATCAGCGCAATCATTTCGCCCATGCAAATCAGACGCGTAAAGCCGGCTTCCCAGCTCCACGCGTCGCGTGTCTGTCTCGTCTACATAAAACCGATTCTTGATCCACGCAAGTGGCAAGTGTCCGCTTTATGGCCAAACGCCGCCTCGGAACCATCCAGTCGTCCCGTCCCGGCTATGCGGCCCTTATGCCGCAACTTATGCTATATGGCAAGTCACAAGCCGATTTTCAAAGGCCGCACTGCAAAAGAATCGTTTTAGGCATCCATTCAAAGAATGGCACGGGCAGCAGGGCTCGAACCTACGACCTGCGGTTTTGGAGACCGCCGCTCTACCAACTGAGCTATGCCCGTATGCGCATGTCGGCGCAGCAGGCGCTTCCTAAAAGCTTCCGCGCGCTCTGTAAAGAGCGACGTGCGCTGCCCGGCCTTCATCTTCGAAAGTCCAGGCGTCCTCCCGGCCATTTCCCGTCGACCCGTCGATTGCTGACGATCAAGCCGACCCAGGGACGCAGGATTTCTGGGTCGGTCAGATTGATATATTTTCCCACCAGCCCTTTAGCACCCTCGCGCCGCGCATCGATGAGCCCCTTGCGCACGCCATCATGCCAATCGAACAGCAGGTAAACTCTCTCTCCCGCTGTCTTCACCTCGCCCCGGCCAGACTTCCATTTATCCTTGCTATCACCCGGAATTGTGGGATCGCCACCGCCGTTCCATCGGCCGGACCAGCTGCCTTCGATGGTGTCATTGCGGTCGCGGCCGCTTTCGGTGCCCCAGGCCTCGGCGTTTTCATCGCTTGCAGCGCCCTCCAGTTTCACGCCGGCGGCGAACGCCGACACCTCCTCGTCGTCGGGAGTGGGGACGTCCATGACGCCAAACGGATTTCGGGATCCGCGGTTGCTGTCAGAATTTGCTTTGCTGTCCGATCCCATCGCGGCCTCCGGTTTTTCAGCGCGGCCCCGCCAGCGACGGCGGCCTCAAACCGTTCCAACCTGGCGGACCGAACCATTCACCGCCACCCGCTTCCCGCCAATGAGGTCCTAGCGGCCGGGCATTCGACCGATTCGCGCCCGGTCAGTTTCCCGAAGGCGGCTTGTAGGGGCCGCCCGGCACGCCCCAGCCCCAGGCCGGCATCGGTTCCGTCTCGGGATCGCAGGTCTCGCCAAGGTTGGAGTTCATCTTGGCCAGCCGCGATCCCCATTCGACATAGGCCATGAAGGCAGAGCGGAACTCGGGATCGTCAGGCAACCCGATCTCGTCGGCGGCGTCGGCGAGAAGATTGATCCAGCGCCGGCGCTGCTCCTCGGTCAGATGCTTGCCGAGATGATGCATCACCATCTCGCGATGGCCGCCATGCTTCTCGCTGTAGGTTTTCGGTCCGCCAAAGACTTCGCCGATGAAGGCTGCGACGTGAGCGGGATGGTCCGGCGACATATGCTTGAACACTGGCCCGACGATGGGGTCCCGGGAGACGCTGTCGTAGAAGGTCTGGGTCAGACGGTTCAGCGCTTCGGACCCGCCGGCCCATTCGAACAACGTCGGGACATCCTGGCTCATTCGCGATCCCTCCCATGCTGGTCTTCGCTGGACGATAGCGGAAATATCGAGCGCCACTCAACCTGCCTCGATGGCCAGTTGGCCCGGCTATCATGCCTGTCTTACGATTTGACCGGCCTATGATTTCACGGGCGTGGTGGCCTGAGCCTTGGCGCCCGAGATCTCGCGGCAGTTCTCCGGCGTTGGCTCCGATCTGCAGATGCCAGGCCCGGTCAATTCGTCCGCGGACCCAGGCCCGGTCGTCAGCCCGACTTTCAGCATCATCTCTGGTTCAAGGTGCCGGTAGCGCGAGTATTGCGCCGATTGCATCGCCGAAAACATGCCGGGTCCAACAGTCATGTCCTCGAGATAGGCCTTGACCCGCTGCTCGAAGCCCATCGAATGCACGCTCAACTGTGCACGCGGGCCGACCAGGCGTTTGACACCGCCGGCGAGCATGATCGGGCAGGCCGAGCCGCACTCGCCGCCGGCATCGACCGTTAGTCCGTTGTAGACGCCGTCTTCGGCCGTGCAGTCGGCCTGCCGCGGCTCGCAGCCAATGAAATCGGTCCGCGCCACGGCGACGTCGAGTTTACGTTCGCGGATCAGCCTTCCGGCCGCCAAAGCACCGAGCACGTCGCCACCCGGCGAACTGACTACGATGGGCAGGCGCCGGGCGCCGACGCTGTCAAGCAGTTGGCGCAGTTTTTCGGCCGTGTCAGCGGTAATCGTGCCTTCCGCCGAGATCCATTCCGGGCAATTGGGATTGCATAGCGGATTGCTGCCGCGGACCAGGACGAAACGCATGTCAGCGACCTCCTTCGCCGGCGGGGTTTCGAGCCCTGAAGGTGCAGGCTCGGCGTTCGCTACCACTTCGCCGGCCGGCTTCGCGATATTCGCCGGCGCCGGCACTTCCCTGCAACTCGCCGGTAACGGATCGGAGTTGCATAGGGTTGGCGCGGTCAGCAGGTCGACGGCATCCAGGCTGGTGACGAGATTCATTTGCAGCATGTCGTAGGGAGCCAGTTGCTGGATGCTGCTGGCCGGCGTGCTTTTCATGGTCTCGAGCACGCCCAGGCCGACGCCCATCTCCTTCAGATAGGCCGCCAGCTTCCGCTCCAGCGGCTTGTTCATTTCGTAGGTCTTGTAGCTGCCCGCGTTCTTCCGGCTGACGACCCTGGTGCTGAGTATTTTCTTCTTGCCTTTCACCATCCGGTAGGTGGTGCGGTACAGCAATCTAGTCCGGATATAGGTCGTGGTGATCTGATGGACGCCGAGAAAGGCCCATTCCCCGACCACGCGCCGGATGCCACCGGAAAACATCAACGGACAGGCGGAATTACAGATGGCGCCGTCGGCATACGCATCGCCGAAATAACGGGCGCCCTTGCCGTCGTTTTCCTTGCAATTCTTCATATCCGGCAGACAGCCGACGAAGCGGGTTTTGCCGACGGCGATATCGAGCTTGTTCTTGCGGATCAGGCGGCCAAGTGTCAGCGCCGCTTCGACATTGCCGCCAGGGGAATCGACGACGATCGGCAGCTTTCGGCCGCCAAGCTGCTTCAGCGTGCGTTTGAAAAGGGCCGGCGTGCCGGCTTCTATCGAGCCTTCCGCCGATATCCATTCCGGACAGGTCGGCTCGCACCCCGGCGCGCTGCTGCGGACGACGACGAACCGCATTGTCGGGCCGAGATCCGGCGAGGATTTTTCCGGCGTGGATTTCTTTGCATCCGCTGCGAAGGCAGCGTGGCCCATGACGAGCAATGACACCAGGCAGATCAGCCCTAGTGACCACCATGCCTGACTATGCAAACGGCGCCATGGAACCATTCGGGCAAGCCCCCTCGATGCAACCTATACTAGTTATGGCAGAGGCGCTTGCAACAGGATTTGAAGCAATGCGGTTAATCCATTGCCAGAATATCAGAATCAAAAGGGCGGCCCGAAGACCGCCCTTTTGCATCCGATCTCAACCGGCAGCGCCGGCGATTACTCTTTGATGGTGACGACGATGCCGGCACCGACGGTGCGGCCGCCTTCACGGATGGCGAAGCGCAGCTTCTCT
>NZ_JBVVQI010000057.1:0-21043 GCF_055811495.1 Mesorhizobium sp. WSM4830
TCGCAACCATACCTCTTCCCGCAGCATTGCTTCCAACACGGCCATCAAAAAGCTCGAGCCGCGCCAGTGAAGACTAGTGAGCGAAATGTAATGCCGCAGGGGAGACGACAATGAAGAAGTATGTCGCGGCCGCGTTGACGATCGGGATCACAGTTGGGCCTGCCTCGGCTCTTGAAGCAGGCGTGGGCGGTAGGGCGGGCGGTGTCGGGGTCGGTGCTGGAGTGAGCGCCGGTTCGCAAGGCGCATCCGTGGGGGCGGGCACGAGCGCCGACGGCGTAGGCGGAGCAAATGTTGGAGCTTCGGTCGGGGCAGATGACGGATCAGTCGACGCAGGCGTTAGTGCCAGCGGCAACGTTGGTGATACAAGCACAAGTGCCCCTGTGGGCGACGATCCGTCCGCCGAAAACGAAGCGGCTACCGCACCCGACAGTTCGACTGCAGTGACAGCCCCTTCTTCTGCCAAGACCGCTGGGCAATCCATCGTCCTGCCACCCGTCCTCAGGCCTTCCAAAGCCGGTGACGGTGACTCCACCAAGGGATATCCCTTTGTATCTCCGGGACCACTGACAGCGAAACCCGGTACGCCGATTGTGATCGTGCGAGCCTGCCGCACGGCGATCGTGGCCGCTGCGACGCCACTTGGCGCCGTCAATGTCCACGCGGTAAGCGCAGGCGCATTGCATCAAGGTCGGGGTGGACTCACGGCGCCGATCGAGGTGCGAATAGACTACGCTGGAAAAGGTGGCATCGAAGTCCGGCAGGCGCAAGTCAGTTGTCGCCTCAATGCGTCGGGCAGGGTCACTGCAATAGTATAGCACCAAGCCTGATCGCCAGCGCTGCGCACGCCGACAGCGGCACGATCCGCTTCGCCATCTATCTACAAAGCGGCCTTCTTCGGCGATGGCGAAGGTGAGGGCACGCTGACCTTCATGGTCGCCTTGTCCTATCTCCCCTCGCGGAATTTCGGGCCACCTCGCCTTCGGCGCCTCCAAGACGTATTGCTCGTGCGCCACTTACGCCGCGCTCGAGAAGTGACGGTCCTACGGTGCGGCGGGCGGCGGCGGCGCGCCCGGCAAAGGGGGCCAGGTGATCGTCATGACCAATGACAAATGGCGCTCAACTCGAACACTCGAAATGCAGGGAATGAAGTTCAGCCGCGAGTTCAAGCTCAACGTGGCGAGATAGGTGAAGGATTGAGGTGTTGCGGTCTCCCAGCAGCGCTACACAAATCGGTGCGCGATCTATCGGGCGATCCGCCGTATGCGTTTCCTGGCCACGGCCAAATGAAATCCGAACAGCGGGAGATCGACCGATTGCGCAAGGAAGTCGTGAAGCCGCGGGCGGAGCGCGACATCCTGAAAAGCCGCAGCCTACTTCGCGAGCGAAGTGATACGAGGTTCGCATTCATAGTGGGAGTCACGCGGCTGGACGCAAGATCTTTATGCTGCAATGCCGGACCAATGCCGGCGTCGGCTGGAAGCCCGCGATCGGGAAGTTCGTGATTTGAATTAAGCAAACTCGAAAAATCGCGCAGGACAGGCTCCGTCCTATTCGATCGCGGCGAATTTGAGCTCGAGGAGAGGTCAACCACTTCGACGAGAACGCCCAAACATATTGATGAAGGCTGCTGGGCTGCTTGCTGTCGATGTTGGATTTGCTGCATATTGTCGGTGCATGTGGTTATTGCTGCCGCCTGAACGAGATTGGCCGGCGCCCGTTTTGGAGCTTGGGGGCGGGCAGGCGCCGGCCGAGCGGACATCAGGTCCGCCTGGAGAACTTAACGGCGGCCACGCTCGCGCCTATGGCGTTATCGCGGAAGGCCGCACGGCAGCCCGTCACTGCATAACCTCACACGCCGGTCCGTCTGCGCCTACGATCGCAACCCTCAGCCCCGCTGGCTGTCTCAACACGAGCTGGCTATGGCTTTGCGACTGCCAGCGCACCAATGAGCGCCGTTAAGTAAGCAGCGCCTCGTCTAAATGACAGCCTTATGCGATCCTACCAGACTTGCCGATCGTACCAGTCGTCAATATCCTGCCGAACACGGTCCTTTTCGATACCATATCGTTCCTGGATCTTGCCTTCGAGCTGATCGCGATTGCCAGCGATGCGATCAAGATCGTCATCGGTAAGTTTGCCCCACTGTTCCTTGATCTTACCCTTGACCTGCTTCCAGTTTCCTTCGACCCTATTCCAGTCCATGACATATTCTCCATTGTTCTACATAAGGCAAAACGGTCGTCCAGCCTGGGAGTTCCGGGACGAAGATTTCCGATGTTCACGTCTCCAGTTGGGAAGGTGACGGCGCCAATTAGGAGATGGTGGGCCTTCGGGAGGCGCGTCGGCCTCCCCGACGAGGGCCCTTTGCCACACATCGAGAGGCGAGGCGGCGCCGTAGGCGAAGGCAACAACGAGCGGAGCGTGGACGTCAGCGAGAGGAGCACGGCAGTGCTGCGCAAGATCATTCATGTCGAAAAGTCCTCCCTGGCTTCGGGCCGCTAGGCCCGCCCTGCGGTAGCGACATGCCGGATCCGAATACATGGGACATTCAATACCCTGGCTGGGAGCTCGCTCCATGCCACGCGCATCGCCGGATTGAACCGGAAGAGTCCGGCCGCGTTGTCTGGTGACTGGAAGGGCAATTGTTGGAGATAGAAAATGGCGAACACTGGCACAACGCGTGGACGCAACCAGGACCGCGCAAGGGTCGCTGGTAGGCAGGACCATGAGATGAAGTATGAGGCGAGCAAGACCGGCGCCAGCAAAGCTGACGTCAAGTCGGCGGTGAAGTCGGTCGGCAACAGTCGCAAGAAGGTCGAAGACAAGCTGGGCAGGAAGTGAGCCTCGCCCGCACAGGACGCCGACCACGTTGGCGATATCAAGAGCTCGCGGTTCAGCGCGGAGGATAGGCCAAATTGCCCTATGACCGTCTGCCGGGAGGTTCTCATGAGAGGGCATGCACATGACCCGCATCGCCACCTTCAATGTGAACGGTGTCAACGGCCGACTGCCTGTGCTCCTGAAGTGGTTGCACGAAAGCGGCTGCGACATCGTGTGCCTGCAGGAATTGAAGACGTCGGACGACAAGTTTCCTGCCGAAGCGATCAGGGAGGCGGGTTACGGCGCGATCTGGCACGGCCAGAAATCCTACAATGGTGTCGCAATCCTCGCCCGCGGGATCGAGCCGGTGGAACGTCGACGCGGCCTGCCCGGGGATCCTGACGATACCCACAGCCGCTATATTGAGGCCGACGTGAATGGGATCATCGTGGGCTGTCTCTACCTGCCTAATGGCAATCCTGCGCCCGGCCCAAAGTTCGACTACAAGCTGCGCTGGTTCGATCGTCTCATCAGCTACGGCCAGCATTTGCTCCAAAACCGGGCGCCAAGCGTTCTGTGCGGCGACTTTAACGTCGTTCCGACCCCGATCGACGCCGTGGTGCCGAGCCGATGGCTGGGCGATGCGGTCTATTTCCCGCAGAGCAGGCAAGCCTATGCCAAAATGCTCCAAGCTGGCTGGATAGATGCCATGCGGCGCATCCATCCGGAGAAGGGCATCTACACCTATTGGAATTTCTCCTACCGTGGTGGCTACGATCGGAGTTCCGGTCTGCGAATGGACCATCTCCTGGTGAGCCCCTCTGCCTCCCATCGGCTGCGCGATGCTGGCGTGGATGTCGAGCTTCGCGGGTGGGAGAAGCCAAGCGACCATGCGCCGGCCTGGGTCGAGCTCAATTGACTGGGAGGAATGCAGATGGTCGAATTGGATGAAACATCGATCAACAAAAATCTCTTTGTGTGTGGCCGGCGGGAGGAGCCGAGCGGGGGAACCGCCAAACACAATGACCTGGGGGCAGCTCCGCTCCTCCTGCACCAGGATCACCCACTATATGCGTTCGCCGACATGCCACTGAACAGGCTTTGGAACATCGGGGAGATATTCCTCGGCTGCCAAGCCGCGGATGGCAGGGAAGCAAAGATCGTGTCTGGTCTGGACCAGTCCAAGGTGCAGAGCACTGCCAGGAAAGCGGTCCGGCATTGACGAAATTGGACCAAGGCCTGCGGTTTGGCCCGCTTCGTGAGCGCTGGGTCCACCTTTGCGTGGACATGCAACGGATGTTTGCCGAAACGACGGAGTGGCACACGCCGTGGATGGGGCCCGTATTGCCCAATGTCGTCGCCCTCGTCGAACTTGACCCCGCGCGGACGATCTTCACCCGGTTTATTCCCCCTCAATCTCCTAACGACGCCGGCGGCGCCTGGAGACGCTACTATCAAAAGTGGGAGACGATGACCCGTGATAGGCTTGATCCTCAGCTGATTGATCTTGTTCCAGAACTGGCGCGGTTCGTGCCGCCCGCTTTGTTGGAGGACAAACCTGTGATGTCCGCTTGGCACGGGTCACTGCATGCTCGCCTGCGGGCTGCGGGAATTGATTCACTGATCGTCTCGGGCGCGGAGACGGAGGTCTGTGTGCTCGCCTGTGTGATGGGAGCCATCGATTTCGGCTACCGGGTGATCATCGTCGCCGACGCGGTATGTTCCGGAGCTGACTCGACCCACGATGCCATGCTGGCGATCTATGAAAGCCGCTACGGCATGCAGGTCGAGACAGTGACCACCGCCGACCTCCTGGCCGCTCGACTGGACGGAATGTTGTGACATCGGGAGCACCTTGCGCATGGCAGAACAGGAAATGATTATCGACGCGTTGGGCTGGCGTGCGAACTCATTCCTCCCTGAATGCCCACTCACTTGGTCTTCCGCAGCGTACCCACTTGACCGGCCGCCTCAACATTCCAGGCACCTGGATTGCAGCCGGCCTGGCCGCTTTCCTTCGGCCGGTCGCAATTTAGACATGCGGCCGTTACGCGATGCTGGCTGGTTGTCAGATCCGCGATGCAAAACGTGAGATGCAGCTCCAGTTTTGGCGATGGCAGGCGCGCCGCATTGTTGATATCATCCGCACAGAACGGGCGCGCAAATGACATCGGATTCAGAGAAAGCTGAGGCGGTCGAGCAGTTGCTTGATACACCTGACCTTGCAACAGCACTCGAAAGCGAACAGTTCAAGAAATTCCTCGACCAGGTGCCGATCGCCATAGCTGTTTCGGACCTTACCGGTGAAGAGCGCGTGGTCTACGCCAATCCCGAATTCGAGAAACTGTCAGGCCTGACAGCCGCCAGGCTCACCCGAGAAAACTGGGCCGCCCTTTTAGGCACAGGCCTCCATCAGCAAAAGGACAGGGCGCTAGCCGAGGCTGTGGTCGAGGGATCCGATTTAGTCGGCACCTTCAGGCTGGAGCGCAGCGAGGATAAACCCGCGATCGTCGACGTTTATTCCAACGAGATAGAGGACGACAACGGCAAGGTCTGTTTCCGGCTGGTAGCCCTGGTCGATGTATCGGCTCACGGCGAGGCGGGAGATCAGCGCTCGGCCGAGGAGCTTGTCAGCGACAAAGACACACTCCTTCGCGAACTGCAGCACAGGGTGAAGAACAACCTGCAGATGATCACCGCACTCATCCGGCTGGAAAGCCGCAACGCTACCGAGGCCGACCGGAAACGGTTTGAGCGGCTCGCCGGTCGCGTCGACGCTTTGGCGATCCTCTACCAGACGCTAACGGCCGACGAGCCGAAGGAGGAGGTCGACCTTGGTGTGTATCTCAGCCAGATCGCGTCCGCGGTCATGAGCTCGCATGCGGTCGAGGGGATCCGGCTGGATATGAAGGTGGATACATATCCGGTGTCAATAAACGTCGCCATGCCGGCGGGACTGGTCGTAAATGAATTGCTGACCAATTCACTTAAGCATGCGTTCCGGGGCCGCGATGGCGGCACGATAACGCTGCACAGCATCGTCGATGGCGACGGCTGCCGGGTTATAGTGGCGGACGACGGAATCGGCCTGCCGGAAGGCGAGATGTGGCCCAAGCCAGGCAAGCTCGGAGCGCTGATCGCGCGATCGCTGACCGAGAATGCCAAGGCGCAGTTAGCCGTCGAGTCCAGCGCCAACAAAGGTACGAAGGTGACCATCGTTTTCAAGCGGTCGGCGGCAGCAAGCTGAACGATTGCCGTCGAACAGAGCAGGCCGGAGACTGGCTCACGTCGCGGCTTTGAGGAGGTGGCTGCAAACACGCCTCGGACGCCCTTCGCGGTCGAGAAGACGTATTGCGGCGCAACTCACCCAAAACGTCGATCCGCCCGAATTCCGCGACGATGGTATCGCCCATGCGCTCGACTTCAGAGCGATTTGTAGGATCGGTGCCCCATGAGACACGCGCGCTCCGAGTTACCAGCAGTCCGGACGCCGCCCACTCGGCACGCGCCGGCTCACGCGTCACGAGAACACGTCACAATCCTTTGCCGCGAATGCGCCTGCAGCCGCCCGCCCGATCCCACTGGAGGCGCCGGTGGTGTCCGCTGGGAAGCTGAAACGCTCTGCGCGTTTACCGCGAGCTTCATCGCTCCGCCATGATGGCGGGGGCACCTCACGCCTTCGCGCTCATCACGCGCGGGCTGGCAATTTGGCAGCGAGTCATCGCATTGGCCAATCTTGCCGAGGACGAAGGTCTAACCTACACATCAAATTGGTCCGACTATTCGTGGCCGGAGGCAACCGCGAATTGCGCTATCGGGACGTGAGAGCAAAAGCGTGATGCGTGCATTCGTTCGATTTTTTGCTGCGATTATCCTGACGCCGGGCGTGGCCAGTTGCACCGGTATTTCCTACTACGCGCAATCTTTGCAGGGCCATGTGCAGATCATGGCGGCGCGCCAAGACGTCGGAAAACTGATCAACGATCCTTCGACCCCTCAGATTTTGCGCGCCCGAATGGCATCGGCAAACGCCATACGACATTTTGCTATCGATGAACTGGCGCTGCCCGACAACAACAGCTACCGCAGCTATGTTGATGTTGGTCGCGACTCTGTGACATGGGCCGTCTTCGCCGCGCCGGAATTCTCGCTGACACCACGAACGTGGTGCTTTCCGGTTTTCGGCTGTGTTCCCTACCGGGGATATTTCTCCGAAAAGTCTGCGACTGAAACCGCGGCAGAGCTTCAAAGACAGGGCCTCGACGTCTATGTGACGGGCATCACTGCATATTCCACGCTTGGCTGGTCGAGTGACCCGCTGCTAAGCACGATGCTCACCCAAGATGGAACGTATCTCGCAGGGCTGGTATTCCATGAGCTGGCCCACCAGCGCGTCTACGTGCATAACGATTCCGCGTTCAACGAAGCGTTCGCGGTCGCTGTCGAAACAACGGGTGTGAGAAAATGGCTGCGCGTGACCGGCGATACTCTCGGATTGCGCCGTTACGAAGCCGACCGGAGGCGCAAGGCTGAATTTCTCGCGCTGGTGTCGCAGACCCGGGACGAGCTAAGGCATGTCTATGACGACAATGGTACTTCTGAGCAGAAGCGGGCCGCAAAGACGGCCGCGATCGAGCGGCTGAGGACGCGCTACCGTCAGATGCGCGACAAGCGCTGGGGTGGATACCGCGGATATGACGCCTGGTTCGATGCTCCGATCAATAACGCAAAGCTCGCCGCGACTTCTGTCTACAGCGATAGGGTGCCGGCCTTTCTCCGCTTGTTCGACTTGTGTTCGGGCGACTATCCACGGTTCTATGCAGCGGTTCGATGGCTTGGCGCGCTGGACAAAGATCGGCGTACCGAAGTGCTTGCCGGGGCAGACGCATGTTATGGGGACAGTCAAAGCTGACGGCCGAATCGGTCCTCTGACGTCATTTAGGCGTGAACTGACTGGGAGGTTTCGGACGGATGCCCAGCTATCGTGGACACCAGGGGCAGTGTTCTCTTCACCTCTTCACCCGGCCCGATCGCTCGGCGGGACTAGCGAATTAATCTGCGCAACAAAGATCTACCTTAACATCGAACATGCAGTGCATTGGAAGCCACTATCCGCTGCCAGCACCGGGCGCGCTGATCCCGGCACCGCTCCGCGATTCACCGCGAACGGTGCTTAGATCTCTTCACCGAGGAGTATTTTGGCCTCTTTGGCAGCGTTTAGAAATGCCTGGCGCGCTATCCTTGGTGGCTTTTCTCCGCGGATGACAGCAAGGCACGCTTTGATGGCAGTGAGCCGCGACTTGCTTGTCGGCTGAGGCCATTCCCTAAGCAAGATTTCGGCAGCGTCCGATACGGAGGCAACGACTCTGTCACGATCGATCCGGCCGGGCTGAACGACGACAGGCTTTCTGAAACGTGTAGTGGGCACGACAATCTCCAAACCGACCACCCATGGTAGATTCGACCAATCCTCAGCGCTAGCTCAAAAGTAAATGGGCGCCGAAAGTGTGTAAGCAGCTGTCCTGGCGGCACCTTTCGCGCGTGGATGTAAGGGACGATGTTCGAGGCCTTTGAGGGCTTCGACATGACGATTTCACAGTTTATGCTTAAGTCCAAGGACGAGGAGCCGCTCCGTCGGCTGGAGATCTTCACTGGTTCGGGTCGGCGGTGTGAGTGGCCGCCGGAGGAGAAGGCCCGGATAGTGGCGGAGAGCTACGAGGCGGGCGAGACGGTTTGTGCTGTGGCACGCCGGTATGGACTTTCCCCGCAGCAATTGTTCACCTGGCGTCGGGCTGCTCGCCGGTCGATGGGGGAGGCAGCGATATCGGAATCCATGTTCGTGCCGGCGGTGGTGACGGCAGCGCCTCCGAAGCCTGCGGCGAAGCATCGGCCACAGCCAAGAAAGCGGGAGCCGGCTCGAGACGCTGGTGTGATCGAGCTCGAGATCGACGGCATCGCAATGCGGGTGGGTCGTGGGCGGATTCGAAGACGGTTGCAGCGGTGATCCGTGCGCTGAGGGCAACGTCGTGATCGGGCCAACGGGAGGGGTCAAGGTCATGGTGGCGACGAAGCCGGTCGACTTCCGCAAGGGAGCGGAAGGTCTGGCAGCGCTCGTGCGCGAGGCGATGGGCGCGGATCCATTCTTATGCGTCGGGCGAGATTATGTGGCGGAGCCGCCCTGACCCCTTCGGACCGGCCAAAACCCAGCTTGCCTCCGCCACATAATATTTCATGCCTCTCTCATGGCGCGGGATTCCCCTGTGCCACAACGCCGGAGGGGAAGAATGCTCGAGTTCTATTTTCCTATTGTGGGGTGCTCAAGCGGTCTCCGGTACCCCCTTCGTTTCCCTCACTGCGCAGCCACCGTCCTGAATAGTCGGCCATGAGGCGCTCTGGGGGCGGTTGTGGCACCCGTTGGAGCCACAAAAACGCCCGAGGGATCGAGCAGGGTGAGCTTTAGTCAGAAGGTCCGAAACAAACAGCCCTACTGCATCTCTTGCGGTGGGGCCATGCCCGTCGTGGCGAGTAGCAGCAGGACGACTCGATCGGGGATGTCGACCGGCGTCGTTGCGCCGATCGCATCGATTGCGCGCCGAAGGTCATCCCATGCAAGGCGCGGCGGCATGTGGCCGAAGCCGACAAGCAGCGGCTCCAGGCGATGATGGAAACCGCCGATCCCGTGCTGCTGTTTGCTGGTATCCGCGCCGCGCAGGAGGAGCTTGGGCGGCGGGTCGATCGTCATGGCCTGAATGCGAAGATTGAGGAGCCGGCCGTTATCGATCTACAGCGCTTCGCCGCGAATCTGAAGACGGCCTGGAAGAGTGGCAAGACCCGACCAACGCATCGGCGGCCGTATCGGCGGACCAAACCCTATCCGAAGAGACCCAGCATGTACGAGCCGTTCGAGGCGCAGATCAAGGGATGGCTCGAAGAAGACCCGGCGCTCTCGGCAGCAAGTGTGTTGCAACGCCTGACAAAGATCGACCCCTCGCGCTTTAAGGAAAAGAACCTGAGAATGGTGCAACGGCTTGTGAAGGTCTGGCGCATGGAAGTGGCTGGGCTGATCATCCTCGATGGCGGTTGGATGAAGAGCTGGCCGCTATCTCCCTCCGCCGCGACAGATGGAGAAAGGGCCCATGTCGGCCCTATCGCGTTCGGTAACATTCCTCGGTGAGGCAATAGGGGGGGGTCAAATCCTCACTTCGCTTGACAACATTCCCTGGCCCACGCTCCCATACGAAACGTCTGTTGATCTTTCCTTAGTTCCCGACATTATACGGAACCGGTTTAGGTACAAAGATGGTTGAAGTCGAGAGAACTAAGCAGAGGTCGGATGCCGCCAGCAGCTACCTTCGAATGCTGCTTAGTTTATCATTAGAACGAATGCTGACGGACGAGCAAAAGTTGCTTAGGGGCCTTGAGCGGGCGGCAAGGAGTGGCCCTATGGCAACCTATTGGTTCTCCCCTCCGGTCCCAGTCAGGACTGAGGGTCGCAATACGACGCACCACGTCAACAACGCAGTGGCAGCAGCCAAGGAACTCTTAATGTGGACCAACCGTGGCCCTCAGTGGAATCTCGCGCTTCACGTCTGCGTCGCTGTGCTTGCCGACGAGATGGAACCTGAGGAGGCTCGGAAGGCATTCCTGGCTGCGGCCGAAGAGGAGGGGGTGGGTGCGACGCTCGTCTGATTAGCGCCAACAGGCCCAGATACCCGAGCCCCCACTTAGTACTTCGTAAGCGTCACGAGCACCGTACGGCTGTCCTTGGTTGGCAGAGGCAGGATTCAGATGCGGGCCGCTTTGACTCGCTTGGGCATGAAGTACGAGCGGATGGCGACGACCGCTTTTGCAACGGCTGCGACGCCCGCGTCGTCGAGACGGGAGTTCAGCCCCGTTGTATCCCGGATCGGGGCGATGATGTCGCCGGTCTTGGCATGGCCGTGGAGAACGGGGCGCCAGAGCCTTGTGGCGTAGCCGGTGGCAAGCAGGAAGGCGGTCGACCATTCGAAGGCGTCGAATGTGCCGTCCCTCCTGTCGCGCAAGGCGCGGACGCCAGGTCTCCGGCGTTTCGCCGAGCCCGACCGAGATGCGATTGTAGTTGGCAACCAGCGTCTGAACGGCGAGCGCCTCGGTCGTGTCTTCGAGCGCCATCAGCGCTTGCTCGCCTGCAAACAAAGGAATCCATTGGCGCGGGTCGATAAAGCGCGGACCGATGATGAGCGCCGTCAGATAGCCGTCGAGCCCATCCATGCCGAAGACCGGCGGATGCGGCCGCTGCTTGTGCAAGAACGTCTCGAAGGCCGCATCGTCCAGCATCGGGCGCGAAGGCGGAACTGAGCAAGCCGCGGCGGGCCGAGCGGCGACGGGCCCTTTTGACCGACGAGCGATCATGCCGCCACACGCTCCAGTTGGCCCCGTGCTTCCCGGTCTGCCTTCCAATTCCACGGCAAGAGCTCGTCGAGCCGATTGACCGGAATGGCACCCGAGACGATCTGCTCGAGCACGTCGGCGAGCCAGGTTTCGGGATCGAGACCATTGAGCCTTGCCGAGTTGACCAGTGATGCCAGCACCGCCCAAGTCTCGCCACCGCGGGCGGAACCGGCAAAAAGACTATTCTTCCTCGTCAGGCAGACCGGCTTGAGCGAACGCTCGACAACGTTGCTATCGACTTCGATCCGTCCGTCCGTGAGGAAGGCTGTCAGCCCATGCCAATGCGCCAGCGTGTAGGCGACGGCCTTGCCGAGCGACGACTTGGCCGAGACCTCATCGATCAGCGTCTCCAGCCGCTCCTTCAGTGCCGCCATCAGCGGAGCACTCTCGGCCTTGCGCACCGACAGGCGCTGCTCGGCGCTCCTGCCGCGGATGCATTGCTCGATCCGGTAGATCTCGGCAATAGCGGCGATCACCGCCAGCGCCTCGCTCGAGGCCGTCGTTTTGACCACCTCGACGAACTTGCGCCGAGCATGGGCCAGACAAAAGGCTAGCTGCAAGGGTGCGATATTGCTCTTGCGCCGCCGCTTCGCCAGGGTCTTGTAGGCCGCATAGCCATCCACCTGGAGAATGCCGCCGAACGTTGAAAGCTCCGTCTCGATCTCTCCGGTTCCCCGGCTTTCTGCAAACACATAGCCGACTGCCGGCGGTGCCGGTCCCTGCCAGGGACGATCATCGACGGCCTGCGCCCACAATTGGCAGACTTTCGTCCGCTTGCGTCCCGGATCAAGTCGCGGCAGAGGCGTTTCGTCACAGAACACCCGCGGCTGTGAGCGGATGAAGGCAAGCAGGCGATCGTAAAGCGGGCTCAGCCACCAGGCGGCCCGTCCGACCCAGCCGCCGAGCGTGCCCCGGTCGAGATGGATGCCGTAACCCGAGAAGATCTGCGACTGGCGATAGAGAGGAAGATGCCAGGCGAACTTTGAGACAACCACATGCGCCACCAGCGCCGTCGTTGCCATGCCCCCAATCCATTACTCGCGCTCGCGCCGGCGCCTGGACGACATGGGCCTCGCAGGCCCGGCAGGCGTATTTGGGCCGGATCGTGCGGATCACGCGCAGAAGTGCCGGAACGATATCGAGGGCCTCGCTGATATCCTCGCCGATGCGATGGAGGGAAAGTCCGCAACAGGAGCAGACTGTGCTCTCCGGCTCGATCACTTCCTCGCAGCGCGGCAGATGCTTCGGCAGGGCGCCTATGTTGCGCGATGCCGACCGGTGCTTGCGTCGCGGACGATCCTTGTCTTCGGCGGCATCGTCATTGGCCGCGGCCGGCACCTCGCAGAGGTCGCCGAGATCGAGCGCGATCTGCGTCGGATCGAGGACGGCCAGCTTCTCCGATTTTACCCCGAAGATCATCTGCCGAAGCAGATCGGCATAGACGCGCAGCTCCGCGTTCTCGGCTTCAAGAGCCAGAACGATTCTCTGCAGCTCGGCAGGATCCGATGGCAACGAATCAGGGCGGGGCGACATGATCAACCCTACCAAGTAGCCCCGAATCTTCAAGCAAATCCAGCCACTTCACGCCGCTCTGACCGGTCTTTTGACGTGCTTCTTCGCCACCCTCGTCCAGTCGAGGCCGGCCACCAGAAGGGCGAACTCCTCGCGCGTCAGTCGGACCTGGCCGTCGCGGATCGGTGGCCAGGTGAAGCGCCCGGGTTCGAGCCATTTCGAGGCCAGAACCATGCCGCTTCCGTCCCAAAAAAGAAGGCGCAATCTGTCGCCGCGCTTGGGGCGGAAGACAAAGACGTCACCGCAATAGGGATCGGCTGCAGGAGCCGAGGCGACTAGGGCAACGAGGCCATTGATGCCGCGGCGAAAGTCGACCGGCTGCGTCGCCACCACGACCTTCACGTCGCCGCCAAGCGCAATCACCGCCGCACACGCAAGGCATCCACGATGGCGGCCGCCAGGGCCGGATCGACCGAGCCCGTCAGGACGAGGCGGCTTTCACCGATCTCGAGTTCGATCCGACCGGTCGACCTGGGCGTCTCCTTCTTCCGTGCGTCACTATGCTCGAGCTGCCGCTCCTCGCCCGCGATCGTAATTGGCACAAACTGCAGAGCTGGCGTCGTCTCCGCAGCCGCCTTCGCCTGCACCAGCCCCACGTGCCGTCGCCAGACCGAAAGAAGACCTCGATTGATCCCCCAACGCCGCGCGACAGCCGAGATGTTGGCGCCCGGCTCCGCGCTTTCCGCAACAATCCGCGCCTTCTCCGCCGGCGTCCAGTTGCGCCGTTTCCGCCGGCCTGTGATCACCTCGACCCGGCGATAATGACTCTCTTCATGCCTGCCTTGATGACTGTCTTGATGACTGGCACTAGGGTCGTCCCACTCCATGCGCCTGCGCTCCTCGCAAAATCAGGCGGCAAATCTCCCCGGCGCATAGCCCCAAGGCAAGATGGGGTGCTCGTCACGCTCACAGTACTTCTGCAAATTATTTCGATCCCTTTCGGAACCCCTTTGCAAGGGCAGGCGCCGGGCTGTCCATGGGGTTTGATGGCGGAGCATCGCTGGCCCGCCAAGGTCCATAGCCGCCCTAAATTGCCCTCATGGCAACCCATTGGTTCGTCCCGCCGGTATTCGTAAGGACTGAAGCCGGTGACAGGCATACCTGCAACAATGCGAGGGCAGCCCTCGAGCAGCTAAAGACATGGACCCGGAGAGGACCTCGCTGGCACAAGGCGGTGACCCTCTGCCTGTCAGCCTTGGAGGGCGATCCGATTGACCCTCACGTGATACGAAAGGCATTTGAGGCTGCCGCTAAGGAGGCCAAGATGTATCTCTCCCCTGAGCGGTAGGCATCGTGGCTACCCATTGGTTCTCGCCTCCGAGTGGACCAACCGTCTATCTCGCCATCGCAATTGCGCTGTCCAGAGCGTCCGGCGAGCCATTCTTCACACACTGGGTGCTCGTGGATGTCCTTTGGAAGATTGCAGCCGGCCTCGTCATTGGCTGGCTGGGCGGAAAAGTCATGGGCTACCTTACGTTTCGTCTGCCGAAACGATCGGGCTTGTCAGAGACGAAAGACGGCTTTGTTGCGCTCGGGATCACCTGCCTTGCTTACGGCTCGACCGAAGTCCTTCACGGCTATGGCTTCCTTGCAGTGTTTGTTGCAGCAGTGGCGCTGCGATCCATCGAGCGGCAGCATGAGTATCATGAGAGCTTGCACAACTTCGCTGAGCAGACTGAGCGATTGCTGATGATGGTGCTGCTGGTCTGCTTTGGGGCAGCGATCGCTGAAGGGTCGATTTTTAGCGCCTTGAGTTGGCAGGTGATCGCCACTGCCGCCCTGGTGCTATTGGTTGTGCGACCGATCGCGGCATGGGTTGGACTGATTGGATTTCCGGCGTCATCACGCGAAAAGGCCGTCATTGCCTTTTTTGGATACGCGGCCTTGGATCGTTCTACTACTTGGCCTTCGCACTCGGGCAGGCCGAATTCGACGGTGCGACAACCCTTTGGGTAACAGTCTGCTTCGCCGTTGTGAGTTCAATTGTCATGCATGGCATCATGGTGACTCCGGTCATGCACCAGTTGGACCGCGCTCGTCGCTCTTTGCTGCCCCGTGCCCGAAGCAGGCAGGACTAATGTCCCCAGAGTCGGACTTTTTGCTGCAGGCGCTGCTAAAGTGCGGGATCCTGGCACGAACGCAGTCAGCGCCTCAATTTCGGCATCACGAACGCCGCATGGTGAGGCACAGCATTGCCTGCGCAAAGACGCAATGAAGCCCGCCACCTTGCGAGTGACGGGCTCCCGGGGCGCAAAAGCCAGGAGAGTGTTTTGTCTGAGCCGCACGGCCCAATCCGACACTCCCAATCAGTCTCCTTAGCGTCGCGCAATAAGCATGCAAAGTTGCCGCAGATCGCTGTCATACGTCCCTTCGCTGCTGAGTATGTCGGCACAGCGCTTTTTCATGCGGATCAATTGGCTGCTCGACAGCTGGGCCACCACGGTGGGCATGCTGGGTGTGCCAGCCGTCCCGGGTGTCCCTGATCCTGCGGGAGTGCCTGGGGTTCCGGGAACGGTCCCGCCACCGACGCCGACACCAACGCCGACACCACCTGTGCCCAGGACATTGGCTCCTACGCCTGCCGTAACGCCGCGAGTGCCGCCTATGGTAGCGCCAGCGCCAGCCGTCACGCCGCGAGAACCGCCGATGTTTGCGCCTGCCCCAGCGGTCACACCATTCGTCCCGCCCATTTTGGCACCCGCGCCGGCGTTCACTCCGCCGCGGCCAGCAATCGAAGCGCCGGCTCCCGCTCTAATGCCATCACTGCCGCCTATCGATGCACCGAGACCGGCCTTGATGCCGGCGCTGCCACCAATAGCTACACCAGCACCGATGCCAACACGGGCCGCGCTGGAAGGCAAGGAAAGAGATAAAATAAGTGCGCAACCTGCCAAAACTGTGGCGAAACTCTTGGCAATATTTGCCATCACACTCTCCTTCGGTAGTTATCTCTAGCAGCAGTTTGAATACCTGCTACTTGGGCGATAACGAACTCAGAGGGGTTTTTAGTTGCTTGCGCGCGACTGTGGTTGAAATTGTTGCTTACGGGTAGAAAACCACTCCGATTCAATTTGAACGATTTTGAATGGAAGGTTTCGAGGCTGCTGGGGACGCTTCACTATTCGTTAAGCATGTTCGAGGCCGTGATGGGACTGTCTCCAAACGTTCGTCGACCCGTGTCGAAGCGCTGAAGCGCTCGGTAGGCGGGTGGTATGCATCACCTGCCGGTAAGTGTCGCCCTCGCCATTTCGCTTGTCGTCGGTCTGGGCGTGGCGGCGATAGCGTCAAAGTATCAGACGGAACGCTGCGGCATTCGATGTGTAGGGCACGCGCTAACCTGGGGAGGGTTGGACAGCAGGGAGGCTTTGAAACCCTAATCAGAAGGCGTAAGGACCCCTCCTTCGTGGCAGCAGCCTCGAACGCCTTACGGGTTTCATCAGGGGTCACTCGGTCCTCCATAGCGTCGATGCATATTTGCACCGCCTTCCGCCACTTGGGTCCCATCTTGGTCCACTTCAGGAGTTCCTCGGCGCACGCTCGACATTGTTGCAGCCGTAGGTGACCCCGGGTCGGTCGGTCTTGACGTTGATGGGAGGGGAGAACCAATGGGTTGCCATAAGGTGGAAGTTAGAGCGGGACGAGCCTGCCGACTAACTCAGTTGTAGTCTGCGATAATGGAACAACCCAGGCCCTCGGCAGTTTAGAAATCGCAGCGGTCAATTCTTCGTGGATGCAGCCGCTGTTGGGTCCGCCAGCTTTCTCACGAGTGGCGGGCCCGCCTTTGTGGAGGGGCTAACGTCCCCTGCTCATTAGCGGCAGCCAGGAATGCCTTGCGGGCCTCCTCCGGTTCCATTTGGTCGGAAATCACGGCGATGCAAACGCGCACCGCGAGGTTCCACTGAAGGCCATGGTTGGTCCACTTCATGAGTTCCTCAGCGGCGGCTTCAGCGTTGCCGACCTTGCGCGTCGAACCGCTACCCTCGGTCCTGACAGGGACCGGCGGGGAAAACCAATGGAGTGCCATGCAGGGTCACTCTTTGTCGGCCCGATCAAGTTCCTACAACAAATCCCTTTGCTCAGCCGGCAGCTCCTGTTCTACAGGCAGATCTAGCATGGCGCGAAGGTAATTGCGGATTACCTCTGAAGTGATCCAACGCCGCACAAAGGCCGCGCCGGCCAGGGGGAAAGACCATGAAAACCGCCATCACAGTACTCATTGTTCTGCAAGTCGCAAATTTGGCGGCCACGCTTGGGCCCGATTACTTTGGTCGTCGCCGCGCCACGGCTATTCGCTGCCTGATCTATGCCACGCACGCCATGGGCGAGCCGAAGGCTTGCACGGAGGCATTTCCACGGCCCGAGCTGCCATAGGACGCGCGTGCCTAGGCGCGACCCGGCGAGCGTCCCGAGGAAACAGGCCACAAATGAGCCCGCGCGCATGGTTTGCCTTCAGTGGGACGATAGTCACCAGAGCGCGTTCATGTCAGCCAGCATAACCGCACGGGCAGCCCTTCGGCGGCTGCCACTATATCCACCCGCGCTCCCTTGACCGTGTACCTAATTCTCAGGGGAGAGGTACATTTTGGCCTCCTTAGCGGCAGCCTCAAATGCCTTTCGGATCACGTGAGGGTCAATCGGATCGCCCTCCACAGCCGACAGGCAGAGGGTCACAGCCTTGTGCCAGCGAGGTCCTCGCCGGGTCCACGTCTTGAGCTGCTCAAGGGCTGCCCTCGCATTGTTGCAGCTACGCCGATCACCGGCTTCAGTCCTTACGAACACCGGAGGGACGAACCAATGGGTTGCCATGAGGGGAATGTAGGGCGGCTAGGGAGTTTCGTCGTCTCTGACCTTACCAATCGCCTCAAGTAATGAAGCTAGGGTTGGGGTTAGCTCTGTTTCGACTGGCCCAAACAGCTTCTGTACATGCCGACGATTGTCTTCGGTGCCGATCAACTCCCGAACGGCGTCTGCAAGGGACCTATGCCCAGCTTTGTCGCGCTTTGTCATGTCGGCCGAGGTTCCCCGCCTATCGCGCAACTCGCAGGTCAGGGAATGGTTGCATTAGGCGTCAGGAATGTTTGGGAACTGGGCTCGGGTGCCTGACCCATTCAAGCGCTACGCATGGCAGGAACTTGCTGGAAGAGCCGGCTGCCCACACAGTCGTAGCGCCACATGTATTCGGGGAACAAATGCAGGCCCTCGCGGTTAAAGATTCGCAGGGGTCGATCCGTCTCGGTGCAGCCGCTGTGGGGTCCGTCGTCTATCCCTCCGTGGCGGCGGCCCCCTCTAGCTGAGCCCAATGCCAGATCGCCTGACCTTCAAGTCGCACGACCCAGAGCGGATGAAACTACGGCCGCTTCCGTTCCCGGCAGTTCGAACAGCATGGCCAGATGCCGACACTCGGCTTCGTCCACGATCAGCTCCTCGATAGTCGCGATGGAAAGATGGCTTTTGAGGCGCAGCCGGACAACCGCCGCGAGTTTGTGAACGGGGACCGGTACTGCCCAAGCGTGATGATCTAGCAGACTATTGATCTCAGCAACTACCTTTGGATCGACGGCATGGGGTAATGGCAGCATGGAAGCCTCCCGTTCGGGAGAATAACTATAAGCCGATGGGGACGATGAGTCTGGCAGCGTACGTTTTTAACCAACACCTTGGGCAGTTCACGGCCAACACGTACCAACTCTTTGTCGACCTGATCAATTTCATCAAGCAAAGACCTATGCTTACGCGGCAGGTCCTCTTCTACCGGAAGATTTAGCGACTTGCGAAGGTAGTCCCGGATGGCTTCTGCCGTGATCCACCGTCGTATAAGGTCGGCGATAACCTTCTGCTTCCTTTTGTCGACCTCAACCATGGCCGATCCTGCACACTACATACAGGCAGCTTCGTTGGAGTTCTGGCCTACCGGTGGTTTGGCGCGCATCGCGCTTGTCTCGTTAACTTCTTGATCACTCATCTGGGGCCGGGCGGCTAGCTGGGCCAGCAACTGGCGCGATGCTTCGATTATCCGACCGTCTCTTCGATAGTCGAAGGACGGTCGTCCACGTGACGCCACGCCCGCGTTTGGTATAACCGGGCACCTTCAAGGCGAAGACGATCGGGTTTCCCATCGATTCATTGTCTGATGCGCGCTATGCGGTTCAGTTCGAAGTTGACCACGATCTGGACTAGCTGGTTGCCTGCTTCGTCGCGGACTAGAATGCCAGCCTCGTGGTAGGTGCCATCGGGCAGCTTTTCTCTTGCGATTTCAAGCAGCGTTTTTGCTGCCTCGTCCTCCGCAGATTCCAGGCTCGGAAGCTCTGAACCTTCAGGGTCTGGGAAGGTCTCTCCATTGCTGGACAAGTCGAAAAAATAGCGCGGCATCAATCCTAACTAGGATTGCCGGACAATGTTCAATGTCTGTTTTTTACATACAAAGTGCTAATCCACCATGTCCCGCAGGGACTTCTTGCGTTTCGGCGGCCTGTATTTTTCAACCAGCCTGACCTTGTCCATGTCGATCGTCACCGGCGGCCCCTGGCGTCCGTCTGGTACCCCGTCAGGGGGGCCTATGCGCGTCTCGCGCGAGCAATGGCGATCTGCGCTTACATTCGCAGATCGCCGCCTCCAGAGCCGGTCACACCCAAACAGACGAGGCCGTGCAGTCTGGCGACAAGAGCACGGTACCCAATTCCCCCGTAACGGAATTCGAGGTAGGGGAGGCCCACCGGTATGGGACCCAGTTCACACCTTCGGCGATGCGATGAAGCTGATTTCTCAGGCCGCCGAATAGCCATGCACCGGTTCATGCGTCCCTTCACTCGCATCTCCCGCCCCTTTGCTCCGATGCACTTCGATGCCCGAACATCCGGCTGGAGGTTTGATCCCAATGAGATCGCGATCTTCGAATTATCGGCGCGCTGGCACCATGGATCTGAGCCCCGAGCCTGATTCCGGCATCCTCAACCGACTGCCAATGTCACTGGCAGCAAAAGCTACGCCAGATCATCGCGATGGGGCATTTGCTGCGGCGGCGGAGCAGCAGATGTCAGGCGTTCAAGATTTTCGCTTCCTTGGCGGCGGTCAGAAATGCTACGCGGGCTACCTCCGGGGCGCTTCCGCCCCCGAGCACCTTCATGCAGGCCATTCGTGCCTGGATGCGGCACCCGGTCTCTCCAATTGGCCAATCATACAGCAGCATTTCGGCGGCTTCGCGGGTGCTCGAAACACTGACTTTGCCCGAGGACAGCAATACGGTCACGGGTTTTTCGAACGTGCCGACGTCTCGTTCGCTGGTCATGTTCTGGGTTTCCTTTCACGATGTCCCGACGACCCTACGGGCGAACACCACATATCGTTGCGTCACGATTGACTCGGTGCGCGAACATTCTGTGACAAGCTCCTTACGACTGCATGCCTTTGGGGCCTGGCGACAACCGACGCTGGCGGCATTCCTGCCGCCATTGCCGAGGGTGAGGATGTTGGTCCTCGGCCTCGACATCGAATTCGCTTGGTATGAGCCCGGCTCATCGCTCTCGTCGATCAAGACTGGCCTGATCAAAGCCGTGGCGAGAACGCCGAGGAGAAGGGATCGGTCAGTTGCCAGCTTCGCGACAGGCCCGACTTCGTGGCGATCGAGCAGCCGATGGGCAACATGGTCTCATTCAAAACATGGTCTCATTCAAGGAGACCGCCAGACGCTTACGGCCCCAGTGACAAGCAAACCAGTAACCCGAACGCGTTGCAGCGCGAGGGGCTGGTCTGCGCCGCTGCGGCAATCATCAGCGGCGGCTACGGTATCCGCCGGGAAACAATCCCGTTGTCGACGTAGCGGAAGCGTTTGCTCGGCATGGGCTGCTTGCCCGCCTTTGACCACGCCATGTGGAAGCGCACTGCGGTCGAGCGCTGCCGGCCGCCCAAGACGAAGAATGCGGACGCCGCATAAGCCGTCGGCTTAGCGACGACCAGCGAAGCGCGTCACGGGTTCAAAATTGCGAGGGCAGCGTCACCTTACATCAACTTTACGCCGCCGAGGCGAGGGACTGTATGGCGCGGCGATCAGGATGAGACGGCGGCGACAATCTAGATGAGACTCTTATGTCGCGGTCGGTTGGAAGTTATCATGGTGATTGTCGCTGGCAAGAGCTTTGCCGGTTTCAGATTGCCGCTCCGCGACAAGTTCCTGGGTGTTTTTGATTGTCGCGTATGAGGCTGGTCTGCCGCGCTGGCGTTTGGC
>NZ_JBVVQI010000058.1:0-18460 GCF_055811495.1 Mesorhizobium sp. WSM4830
GAGCTGGATGCCATCATCACGCTGGCGTGGTCGGCCGGACACGATCGTCTCCGACAACGGCACCGAACTGACCTCGAGGGCGGTCCTGCGATGGTGCCAGCAGACCGGCGTCGAATGGCACTATATAGCGCGACAATCTGGCAATACGTCGCATTGCCTCGTCTGAATTGCTCCTGAATGTTAAGCCGTTGCCTCATCTGATCTGCTCCCGGCAGTGGTGTGGCAGGAGCAGATCAGATGAGGCGGGTAAGCGTGGCGACACGGAATGAATTGGTAGATGCGGTGAGGGAGCGTTATGTGCGGGGCGGCCGTGCCGAAAAGGCGCGCATTCTCGATGAATTTGTTGCCGTGAGCGGGTTTCACCGCAAGCACGCAATGCGGCTGTTGCGGAAGGGCCCGTCTCCGTCTCGTTCAGGGCCGAGGCCCGATCGCCGTATTTATGACGATGCCGTTCGTGAAGCGCTGATCGTCATCTGGGAGGCGTCGGACCGGATCTGTGGCAAACGATTGAAGGCGCTGGCTCCTATTCTGGTCGAGGCGATGGAACGTCACGGACATCTTCGTTTGACCGCGGAAATCCGCACCCGCTTCTGACGATGAGCGCGGCGACAATCGACCGCGTTCTTGGCGAGGCTCGAAAGACCGCAGGAGGACGGGCACGACGCCACAGCGCGGTATCCACGGCGCTACGACGGAGCATTCCGATCCGTACTTTCTCCGACTGGCAGGACCCTCCGCCCGGATTTGTCGAGGCTGACCTGGTGGCGCACAGTGGCCCGGTGGCGAGCGGCAGCTTTATCCAAACGCTTTGTCTCACCGACATTGCAAGCGGGTGGACGGAATGCGCTCCCCTGCTTGTCCGCGAGCAGAAGCTGCTGAGCGAGGTGCTGACGGAACTGCGGCGGCTCCTGCCGTTCCAACTTCTCGGCTTCGACACGGACAATGACAGCGTGTTCCTGAATGAGACTGTGCGCGATTACTGCCGGGACGGCGGCATCGAGTTCACCCGCTGCCGGCCTTACCGGAAGAATGACCAGGCATTTGTCGAGCAGAAGAACGGCGCCGTCGTTCGCCGCATTGTCGGCTATCGCCGGCTGGAGGGACTTGAAGCCGCCGCAGCCCTGGCGCAGCTCTATTCGACGGTGCGGCTGTTCGTGAACTTCTTCCAGCCGTCGTTCAAGCTGGCTGAAAAGGAACGTGACGGTGCCCGGGTGCGCAAGCGGTATTATCCTCCGGCAACACCCTGCCAGCGGCTGCTGGAAGACCCGCGGACGCCGGAATCCGTTCGCATGGAGCTGTTGCAGATATATGGGCGGCTGGATCCCGTCAGGCTGCTGAGGGACATGAGATCCGCACAACGGCGTCTTGTCGCCATCGCCGATCAATCGCCCACGCCCGCGCCCATGACCGAGCCCGCGCTCGATCAGTTCCTCTCAGGATTGCGAACTGCGTGGGAGGAGGGCGAAATCCGCCCCACCGCGAAGCTGAAACCAAAGCAAAAGCGAGAACGGCGGCGACCTGATCCTCTTGCAGGAGTGACCGACGAATTGCGGGCTTGGTTTGACGAAGAACCGTGGCGGACGAGCCGGGAACTGCTCGAGCGTCTGCAGGCGGAGCACCCAGAGAAGTACCCCGATCTCCTTTTGCGCACGCTGCAACGCCGGGTGAAGACATGGCGCAAAGAAAAGGCTCACACGATGGTGTTTGGTGCGCCGCCGTCGGTCGCGACCGTCAGGACAATGGCCAGCTGAACGGCCGCAGCCGTGGGGAACATCCTGGTGAGGCAACGGATGAATCGTTCGGGAGCATTCCATGGTGAGGCAATACGCGCTCTCACTTTGATTGCCGCGCCGCACGCTGACCAAGGCAGCGAGCTGCCGATGATCAGAAGGCGAGACGGTGAGAGACATTCCTGTGCGCATGCGCCAGATTCCCACCCAGGACTCTTATGTCAGGCGGAAACCACTAGAAGTGGACGAGCGCTCCCAACCGATGGCGAAGGTCGTGTTCCGAAGGAGCGGCAGCGCGACGGAAATCGCGATAGAAGAGATCGAGCGGCTGATGAGCGCAGGCGTGCAATTCGGGATGGTGCTCGCCGATTCCTGACACGGGTCGAGCGCGTCCTTCGTCAGGCCTTGAGCGAACGAGGCTTGCGCTGGGCGGTCAGCCTGTCACGACGGCCAGAACGTCTATTCCCGATGTCGTGTTGATGTTCTCTGTCACGAAACAGGAAGGCGCCACAACCCCTAAACGCAGCCGCTCGCCCCCGATACGACGTTCGATTCCTTTGAACGACGTTCGATTCCTTTGAAATCATACTTCCCCTTCTAACTACGAAGATACAACACAAAAGCTACAATCGGAACCAGTTTTCCTTAGACGCCTAAGTCGAGCAATGACATAACTATCGCTATAGGGCGGCGCGCGCTCGGAGCATAAATAGTCGTAACGTATAAAATGTCATCTATTGGATTAAGAATGGAATTATAGAAGCGAGTCCGCTCGAAAGGATCCCATGTCTCAAGCAAACAATCTAGCGGGTAGAAGTACGCTTGTGAAGACGGTCGCGGCCTCAACCGCGACCGTCTTCATGATCGGGCAGGCCGATCTAGCCGAGGCAGCGGTATTTGAGCAAACCGACAACGGAAAGGTCATCGAAGTGAGGGGTGGCGCCCGCTCGGCGCTGCGCCGGAGGCAGGGCCGCAGTCGGCACTGTTCAATTTCGGTGCTGAGGCCGAAGCTGTCCCGCCGCCGCGGGCCCAGCATCGGTCCCCCATGGCGGGCGAGCGCTTGAACCTGAAGCAGAACGGGCCGCTGAGCCGGGACGCTTCATTGAACCTCTCAGGATCGCGAAAAATAACAGGAATCAACGAACAGCATCTACAGGTGCGCGCTAACTTAGTTCAAGGACGGCGGCAATTAAACCATTGAGAGGTAAATATGAAACAGAGCGTTTCTAACATTAATTGGACAAAATTTTTGTCGATTGCCGCTACTGCGGTTTTCCTGGCCCTTATTTTCGCTAGTCCGAGCGCGGCTCAGGATTTCAGCGGCGTGCACACATTCCTTGAGGCGATCGTGAAGGCGATCACCGGCCCGATCGGTGTTGCAATCTCGGCTTTGGCTGTCATTGCTGTCGGCTTCTCGTTCATGACCGGTCGGATGGACTGGACCTTCGCAGTCTCCATCATCTTAGGCATTGCGATCGTCTTTGGTGGCGCTACCTTCGTCAAGGGCTTGGCCGCCCACTGAGGGAGCGGACTGCCTCGCAGATCTATCAAAGGAGTATAGGCTATTCAACGCACAGTGCTCTTCATAGGCTTGACCCGAGAAGTCTCCTTTGCCGGATTGCCGATCATGTATCTGGTGGTCCTCATATCTATCGTGATGATCGGCTTCATCATCACCGCGTCGGTCGTTTATCTGGTAATCGTGGGGGGTATCGGCTACGGCGCGTTGCGTGCTTTAGCCGCCTACGATCCGAAAATCATCAATGTCTTCATCGCAACCGCGCGAAGCACGCGAATGAGCCCATCACTGTTGAAGGGTGAAGGACTAGTATACCATGCTTGATTTTCGTCCCAAAACCGAACAACTCGCCAGCGAGCTGCCGTATCTCAGCATCGTGGACGATGTCACACTGATGTTGCGGGATGGCGATCTAATGGCCTCTTTTGTCGTCGAAGGGCTCAATGCTGACACGATCGACACTCGACAGACTATGGAGCTGAGTAACACGTTTTCGCGCTTAATTGCACAGCAGCGCGGTGACGTTGGGTATTACGTCCACCGAATATCAGTTGAAACTCGGCCGACTATGCGGCCTGTCGAGGGGGATCCGTTCAGCGAGGAGATTGACCGGCGCTGGCGCGATTATCTTGAGACCATTGGACTGCGCGACCGTGTTACGATGGTCACCATTTTGATCCGACCACCGAAAAAGCTGACCAATCTTATCAGTATATTTGGCAACAAGGATACCCGTACTCGCGAAGAGATTGCCGCGCGCGCGGTCCGCCTCGATCAGATGATCGACGCCTGCTTGGTCAGCACAAGTGAGGCAAAGCCTCGTCGGCTAACCGTCTCGAATGGTGAATGGCTCAGCTTCTTGCGTACGCTGATCGACGGATCAAGTGGGCGGCTCATCGCCGGTAAGAAGTTCATCCCTGTCGCCGACCTTTTAGCAAATTCGATGATCACATTCCGCGGAAATATCTTCGAATGCGACAATGCGAACCCAGGCCTCAAACGCTACGGTACGATCATAACGGTAAAGGACTATCCAACCGCAACCTATCCCGGCATCCTCGACAGCCTCAATCTGCCGTATGATACCGTGGTCTCGCAGAGCTTTACACCCATCGACAACATTACCGCCCAAGCTAGGATCGCACGTGTGCGGAAGCAGATGAAGGCGGCAGAGGATGCGGCCATCTCGCTGATGGCACAACTCGAAGAGGCTGAGGACGATGTTGCATCCGGCCGCATCGTCTTTGGTGACCATCACTGCAGCATCGCTCTATTCTGCGAAACGCGGGAAGAGCTTGAGGGAGCTATGGCTTATGTTACGCGCGCGGTGCAGGACGCTGGTGCATCAATCGTGCGCGAGAACTTCTCTGCCCGCGCCGTCTATTTCGCTCAACATCCGGGGAATTTCAGATACCGCACACGAGCGGCAATGATCTCTTCCCAGAACTTCGCAGAACTTTGCGCAATGCACGGCTTGCCGAAAGGCAACCCACCGGAGCAATGTCCTTGGGGCGACTGCGTGACAATCTTCCCAACAGCGCGCGGCGAGACTTTCCGCTTCAGCTTCCACTTGCCGGGGAAGCTAGATCAGCGCACCGTCGGCCATACGCTCGTGCTTGGCCAAACCGGGTCGGGCAAGACACTTGGTACCGCGTTTCTGCTTAGCCAGGCCCAACGGCTTGGCACTCGAATTATCATCTTCGACAAGGATAATGGTTTCGAGATGGCGGTCCGCGCCATGGGCGGAACATATTCCTCGGTGCGTATGGGGCAGGAAACGGGCTTCAATCCTATGCTTGCAGAGGCAGATAATCGCGGCGTAGCGTGGCTATCCGATTGGCTTGCCGCATTGGCTAACAATGAGGGCGGACCATTAAGTCCGCTGCAGCTTCAGGCACTCCACGATGCCGTTCAGGCCAATGCAACGGCTGACCCTCGCCTGCAGAATTTCGCACAGTTCCGCAGCCAGTTGCGTGCGACTGACGATGATGGCGACCTTTATAACCGACTTGGCCGGTGGGACGAGACTGGCCAGTTCGGTTGGCTGTTTGGCGGCAAGGGGGTCGATTCGCTCGCTTTCGACAATCGGATCACGGCATTTGACCTCACGGAAATTTTCGATAACGACACCATCCGCACAGCGTGGCTCAGCTATGTCTTTCGACGCGTGGAACGGCTCGTAGAAGACGAGGCTCCAACTCTGCTGGTTCTTGATGAAGGCTGGAAGCTGCTTGACGATCCGTACTTCGAACGGCGCCTCAAGGACTGGATGCTAACGATGCGCAAGAAAAACGCTGCGGTCGTTCTCCTGACCCAGCGTGTGTCGCACATCGCCAATAGCGCCGCCGGCGCAGGCATACTGGAGAGCGCCGTTACGCGTCTAGTCTACCCAAGTTCCTACAACACCGAAACCGAACTCGCGCCGCTCAACCTCACGCCGACCGAAAGCGCGTTCCTTCAGACAACCAACGTGGACAACCATCTCGTGCTGTTGAAATCGGGCGGTGACAGTGTCGTTCTTGATTTCGCGCTTGGGGCGATCGGGAAGGGCATCGAAATATTGGGAGGCGGCCGTGGGGAAAAAACGCCTGCAGGATGGCGTGACAGGCCAAACTTTCAAATGGACATGCTTCAATGAAACGTACCCTGATTTTTCTTACATTAACACTTGTCCCCCTTCCGGCCTGCCAATCCGTTCCCGCGGTGCGGGAGAACAATTGCGTCTGCACCTGGGAAGTCATTGACTACCAAACCGAAGGAGCCGTCACATGAATGTCGTTGTCCAGTCTATCGTTGTGTCTGGCCTTTTGCTTGCGGCCACGGGTCCGCTGGTTTACGCCGGAGAAACCCAGATCACGCCTTTACCCCTGCCCCCTATTGGAGCGCTCCCCCCGGCGCCGGTTGGCGCGCAGGCAACCTTCGACGAGAATGCTCTCGAGTTGCTGACGTCTATGGTTGAAATGTCCCGGTTCATTGGCGGTGGGATCGCACAACTCTTTGCGTCCGCACTCACAGCTGAAAACCCGATGACTCGGATCAACGATGCGGCTCAAGCGCAGCGTGCTGCCATATCAGGCCCAAAGCCGTTCCCGGTCAACAATGGCGAGGCAGACGTCGCGGCCCGTGAAGGAGGGCCAGGTTTGCGGGAGATGGCCGACGCTGCTTTGGGCGGCGGGACGGTTGGGCCTCAAGGCGTTCAGGCAGCGCTTACCGGATTTATCAACCGCTACCGCTTGGACGACGCATTTGCGCTTCGAAATGACAAACTCCTCGATAAGGTTATTATCGCCCATGCATCGGCTCAAGGCGCGGTTACCGCCTCTACCGCAGAGGATTCCTATAAGCGCGCCAATGCGAGCATGGGCAGGATCAACGGCTATATCACTGCACTAGAATCTAGTGACGACTTGAAAACCAGCGTCGACATCAACACACGCGTGATGATCGAAATCGCGCAGCAACTCAACGAAACACTGCGCACCCAAGCCGCAATCGCTTCGCTGGCAGGATCGTACTTCATGGCATTAGGAGCGGATTCCGCCGAGCCGGAGAGCATCCGTGATCTTAAAGACTTCAACAGGTAATCGTTATGGGCGCGATTGCAACGATTGCCGATATAATCGATACGACGCTTGTCGATTATGTTCAGACAGTTTTCGAATCAACCGCTGGCCCAATAAGAACGCTACTTGGCGCTATAGCGCTGGTGGCGCTGTTGTTTATCGCTGTGAATCACATAATCCAGTTCCAGCCTGTTAATTACTCGACATACCTACAATGGGGGCTGCGTTATATACTTATTTATTCATTTGCCAGTGTGTGGGTAAATTTCCAAGGCATTTATACAATGCTCGTGGAGGTGCCGGGTGACTACGGTGCGCTTATGATGCAGGGGGTTGCAGCAGCGATACGGACTAAGGATCCCACTGTTCTCGATCCAGCACGGATAAAGGACACATATTCGGCAATGGATGAGTTCTCCCACGCCATCATGCGAATTGCCCATGATCACCTTTCGAACATTTCAATCTGGAAGCTCGCGAAGGCATTTCGAAGCATCTTCGTGGGCACGTTCATCCTGGCTGTGGGCTTGTTTTTTACCGCCGCATCAGCTATTATTGTGCTAGTCGGAAAAATAGGCCTCGCAGTATCGATCAGCCTGGCGCCTCTGGCCATCATCATGCTGATGATGCCTCAAACGAAGCAGCATTTCGAGAGTTGGACCCGTTTCACGGTTGGCTTCGCAGTTATCCCGTTGCTAACGGCCTCATTGATGACTCTTGTGCTGTATGTCGCCGGTGATATCTATGCGACATCGAACGATGAGTTCGACTTCGTTTTCATCATGATCGCGGCGACCGTTCTTCTGTTCATGATCCCGACCATGGCAAGCACGCTAGCCTCTGCATCGGTTGCCGCTGTCGGCGCCGGCGCGGTCGGTGCCGCAGCTTCCATGGCCAAAGCTGCTGCAATGAAACTTCACGCCAGCGGTCAACGATTGCGAGACGGCGCGAATGCAGCAAGCACCGCACGTGCCGCTGGCGCTTCGACGGGCGGGGCAGTGCGGTCGGCGATCAGCGCGATGCGCCAAAGCGCCCATATGCGGCAACAGCGTCGGGATGAGCGTCTTGCTCGCCGCATGATCGGACAGTCATCGCTGAAATCAGATGGTGCCGGAACTGCTGCTCGCCGTCCCGGCAGTTCCTCTCGATCAAGCAACCGAACCTTGTCTCCCGAACAGATCAATCTTTACCGCTGATTGTCCGAGGCGCAGAACAACAGGAGAGACGTGTGGCTGAACAAGCATTACAACATGCATTTGAAGACGAGGTCTTTTTCAGCCTTCGCGAGCAGCGCAACAACTGGGCGAAAATCGCGGTTGGTGCCGTCGCCGCGAGTCTTTTGTCGCTGGTAGCCCTGCTAGTCGTGCTGCCGCTCAAAGAAATCAAGCCCTATGTGGTGCTGGTTGACAAGACCACTGGCGAGGCAGAAAAGATCGTCCAGGTGCGGCCTGCCTCGCTCCAACAGCAGGAGGCCGTACTTCAGGCGGAACTCGTCTCCTATGTTGTCGACCGGGAAACCTACGCTCCAGCCGATAACAGCACCCGCATTCCTGACGTCATGGCCCGCTCATCCGACAGTGCCGCGGAAACTCTCGCCCAAACCTGGCGCTCGAATTCGGCACAGTATCCGCCCACACTCTACGGCAACGACGTTCGAGTGCGAGTTGTGGTCAAATCTGTCTCCCTGACTCCCTCGAACCAGCCCAGCACAGCTGATCTCGCTCGTGTGCGCATCACTAAGTATCGTGAAGAAAATGCACGCGACACTGTCCAACGCAGTTTCATCGCCACGGTCGGCTACCAGTTCAAACCACAAGAAAACGCCACCTTGGAGTCGGTTTGGAAAAATCCGCTTGGCTTCAATGTCTCGTCATACCGGATCGATGCGGAAACCGCCAACTAAAGCTCTGAGGAAACAATGGTAAAAGCAGTGTTCCTGATTCAATTACTTTCAGTAATCACTGCCGTAGCACTGATAAATCCAGTGATGGCAGAGCAATCACCGGTGGGGTTTGCATCAGACGCGCGCATCAAACGCTATGTGTACGATGAGAACAACGTCTACAAACTTAACCTTTACCTGAAATCAGTCACAGCTGTCCAGTTCGCTGAAGGGGAGAATGTCGAATCAATTCTCATCGGCGATAGCGCATCCTGGGAAGTGGTCAAGCTCAAAATGGGCAATGTGGTCAGCTTGAAGCCTATTATCGACCAAGCGCTGACCAATATGACAATCTACACCGACCAGCGCGTTTATACGTTCGAGTTACGGTCAGTAGGCGAGGTAAAGGCAGGGATGAAGACAAGAGCCGACCAAGCGTTCCGGACAGTCTTTACTTATCCTGATAGGTTCAAGACGTTGGACAAGAGCCGCAGCCAAGGCGGTCCCATAAAGCACGACTACATGGTCTCGGGTTATGCGCAGTTCCGTCCGCTCGCGGTGAGAGACAATACGTTGCAGACGACTTTCGTCCTGCCCAAGGGCGCGCCACGGCCGGCAATTTTTAAGGTCGGTCATGACCGGGAGGAGAAACTGGCCAATTCGCGCACAGACGGCAACCATATCATCGTCGACGGCACCAGCGACTATTGGGTGATGCGAATCGGCGATGACACTGTCTGCGTGGGCAAGGCAAGCGCCGTGCACACGGCAAAACCAGCGAGGAACGGATTGAGGCGTGCCGGATAAATCGGGCGAAAGTGACCATCGACCCGACCACAATGCCGAACAAAAAGCGGTGGAACGGGAAAAACTGATCGAGGAACGCCGAGCTCGGCAGATGGGTAAATTAAAGCGCGGAAGTAACCGCAGGGTGGTTGTTGCTGCCATACTGCTGGCCGGTGTCGTCGTCGCGGTCGTGGTGACTTTCGGGCCGACACAAGCTCTGAAAATCCTCGGCTTGGGAGGTGACGATGAGGAAAAAACTTCGGAGATTGACCTGACTGTCGGAAGCGCGCCCACGAACCCTCAGCATCTGGACTTTCTAGTTCCCGAGCCGCCTGCAGTCGGCGAGACTGAGGCCGATCGCAACGCTGGGATAAACAAGCGACTTGATGAGCTACGCAAGGAGATCGATGCACTGGCCCGCCGGTCCACCAATGGCTCGGACTTTTCACTCGCCGACGTCAAGAAACTGCTGGAGCGCTATAACAAAGAAATGACGCAGAAGCTTCACGAGGAGCGCGAGAACGCGAAGGCCGAAGATGCGCGTCTGCGTGCCGAGGCCTCGCGGTTGGAAGTAGAGCGCAAACGCTTTGAGGATGCCGCCAAGCTCGACACCGAGAGGCGTCGCCAACAGGAAGAAATCAACACCAAGCAAAGAGAGTCGAATGGCGTAGTCTTGGACGATTCTGAGGCACATCTCGCAGCAGTTGGCGGTATGCCACAAATTCCCCAAAATCTGAGCGCGAACGATCGTTTTCTTGCCTCTGCAGCCGTTTCGGAAACAAAGACCTCAGTGTCTCGTGCTCTCGCTGATCCATCGTTTACCGTCGTGCAGGGCACGATAATCTCGGCAGTGCTTGAAACCGCCATTGATACAGAAATGCCGGGAAATATCCGCGCTCAGATCATCGAACCGGTATTCTCTTTCGACGGTTCTCGCATTCTGCTGCCAGCAGGGACAAGCCTGATAGGCACCTTCAATAACGAAACGGATATCGAGCAAAAACGCGTGCTGATCGCATGGAACCGGGCCATCACTCCCGACGGCAAATCAATGGCGTTGGGCTCCACAGGCACGGACCTCCTCGGTCGCGCCGGTACCAAAGGCAATGTGGACAACCGCTACGGCAAAAAGATAGGTGCAGCTGTTCTCATCAGCGCCATCACCGCTTTGCCCTCGGTCATTCCTGCTCCGACCGGCAGCAACAGGTCCTCCAGAGAAGGTGGCGCGACGATCAATACTGGAGGTGCTGGATTAAGCAACAACAACGCTGGGGGCCAAGCGGTATCTAGTATCGGCGGGGCACTTAGCAATCAAGGTAAGGGTATACTGGAAAAATACCTCTCGCTGCCTCCCGTCCTTGCTATCCCGCAGGGCGAGGAAATCCGAGTGTTCGTCAATCAAGATCTCGTTATTAGATGAATCCTTATCGGCCCAGTCGCGGCATTTCATATGTGGAGCAGTACTTGAGTCCGCTCCGGGACTATCTCGTGAATGACAATATCAATGAGTTGGTGATCAACCCCGACGGGTCCATTTTCGTCGAGGAAGCCGGATCGGTACATATGCATCAGATCGATGTGGCCTTGTCGGCACATGCCATCAAGCGGCTTGGAGCACAGCTGGCCGGAGAGACGCGCAACACGTTGGGAGCGTTTCACCCGATCGTCTCAGGCCGCGTTATGGTTTGGGGTAGTTCGCAGCGCGTGCAGGTGGTGGTCGAGCCTGCTATCGAAGAAGGCGTGTCCCTGTCGATCCGCAAATATCTGACGCGAACTTTGGAAAGTGCCGATATCGACTTCGTTGACGGCGGGCAGATCACCGTGGATGCCAACCGTCGCGACCGCCGCCGGACAGTTGCCAATATGGCTAAGGCCGGCAGCCTGCAAGGTCTGTTCCGACAGGCGATTGACGAGAAGTTTAACATTCTGATTTCAGGCGGCACGTCGTCTGGCAAAACCACGGTCGCGCGCGCATTGCTGGCAATGTCAGATCCCTCTGAGCGGATTATCACCATAGAGGATGCGCAGGAGCTTTGCCCACCACACAAGAACCAGGTGGGGCTAATCGCTGACCGTAAGGGGAAATCTGCTCGCAGCCCGTCGAAGCTGCTGGAAAGCTGTCTGCGAATGCGCCCCGATAGGATCATTCTCGGCGAAATTCGTGGCATCGAGGCTTTTGATTTTCTTGAGGCGATCAATACCGGCCATCCTGGCGCGATAACAACCGTCCATGCAGACAGTCCTGAACTTGCATTCGACAGGCTGGCACTCATGGTGATGCGCTCTGGCGTGCAGATGTCCCATGGCGATATTGTCAACTATGCGAAAAGGACGATTGACCTGGTTGTTCAGGTCGGCCGACGCAATGGCAGGCGCGGTGTCCTGGAAGTGTATTTGCCCTCGTAGCTTCGTAGCCCGGGCAGGACCGCAACGGCGTGCGTAGCGGGCGCCTGAAGAGGGCGGAAGGCTTTGTGGAATACTTAGCCTGGCAGCGTGGCGGGTCGCGACGAGCCGTTTTCGTTCCGAGGTCGTCCGCGATGTAAGCGCCAAGCTGACCCCATCTGGCGCGGTTTGAGGTGATGAGCGAGAGATAGTGACACTGAAGGAGCTGAGGAGCTTGCAGTGTCAATTTCTATGTCTGCGCCTATGCCTGATGACAGGACCTTCCATGTTCTTGAGGCGGTTGCGAACCGGCTGGACGCAAGTCCGCAGCGTCCGCGGCGGCGCTGGTCGGCGGAAGCGAAGGCACGGCTGGTTGAAGAGTCCCTGAAGCCAGGGGCGAATGTGTCGGCGATCGCGCGCCAGGCTGGACTGGCGAGCTCGCAGCTGTTCGGCTGGCGGCGCAAGGCGATCAAGAGCGGTGCGGTCAGGCGGCAGTGAGATGCGGCTCGGCTCGGCTTTGTCGAGGTCACGCCGACAGCGTCTGCGTCGGTGGAGATCGAGCTGGGTGGCGTGGTCATTCGCGCCGGTGCCGATATCAATGAGGAGCAGCTGGTGCGGATCATCCGGGCGGTTCGCCAGGCATGATCCCGGCTGGCGTGAAGGTGTTGGTCGCCAGTCATCCCGCCGATTTTAGAAAAGGTCCCGACGGCCTTCTGGCACTGGTGCGCGATGCCGGCTCGGATCCGTTCTTATGCGTCGGGCGAGATTATGTGGCGGAGCCGCCCTGACCCCTTTCGGGCCGGCCAAACCCAGCTTGCCTCCGCCACATAATATTCAGATGGAGTTCAGCAGTTGCAGAACGGAGTCATTTGGTCGGAAACGCACGCCGTGATCGCCGGTGACGCCCGCCTTCTCGAGTCCATTGCGCATCATCTCGACATCCGCTGCGGCATACCGGTGGGTCGTGGCGACCTGTGCGTGCCCGAGCCAGGCTTGGATGGTCAAAAGGTCCACGCCGGACTGGAGAAGCTTCATGGCGAAGGAGTGCCGGAAGATGTGCGGCGATATGGGCTTGTCGGCCAAGGCTGGCCTGGTAGGCACGGCCTCGGTGGCCGCACGCCGCACGATATGGGTCGCTCCGAAACGAGTCAGGCGCTCGTTGCGGGCGCCGACGAATATCGGTCGCGGCTCGTGATGGGTGATCCCGCGCTCGCCCAACAAGGTCGTCAGCGCTCGCGCCAGGTCCTTAGGGATGGGCACGACGCGGTCTCTGCGCCCTTTGCCGCGCAGCAGCACTTGCGGGTGAGAGCGCTCCAACTCAAGGTCGTTTGCGTTGACGCCGGTGGCTTCCGAGACCCGGGCACCGGTCCGTGCCAGGAAGAGCAGAAAGGCTCGGTCGCGCCGACCACGGGGCGTCTTTGGATCGGGCGCCGCGATGAGGGTATCCACTTCGGCCTTGGTGAGATGGTGCGTTACCTCGATGTGCGCCCGTTTAATGGGAATCGACAGCACGCGTTGGGCCACACCGAAGGACGCCGGGTCGGCGGCAGCGACGTGGTGGAAAAAAGATCGGATCGCGGCCAAGCGGGCGTTGCGCGTGGCGACGCAATTGTTCCGCTTCTCCTCGAGTTCGTCGAGAAAAGCGAGAACGAGGTCTCGATCGAGATCTTCGAGCGCCAACGCCGCCGGCTTCTTACGCAACCGGTCGGCGGCAAAGAGGATCAGCATGCGCAAGGCGTCCCGATAGCTTGCCACGGTCGCGGGAGTCGCGTTCCGCTGCTTCGTCAGGTACCGGCGGAAATAGGACTCCAGGAGCGGCGCCAGGAGCAGGTGTTCGCTCATGCTGCGCCTCCATCGAGGGCGGCACGCTCAGCCGCGATAGCGAGGAGCTCCGCCGAGCCCGTGAGGTAGTAGGCCGTGTCGCTGTAACTAACGTGGCCGAGATATGTGGCGAGCAAAGGCAATAGCGCCTGAACGTCGGCGCGCTGTTGGTGCCAGAGGCTGAGGCGGGTCACGGCAAACCGGTGCCTGAGATCGTGCGGCCTTAACGGCTTACCGCCATCAAAGTCGGCGAGTTTACGGGCCTCGGCAAAGCCGTTTTGCAGGCCGGTCGCCGAGAGGCGGTTGCCCCGGGAACTGAGGAAGAAGGCCTGATCCTTCGGTATGGGGAAAGCGGCGTCGCGCTCACGGGCATAGCAACCAAGGTCAGCCTGGGTTGTCGTGTGAACTGGAACGAGACGATCCTTGCGGAACTTTGTCTTCCGAATGAGGAGAACCCCGTTGGTTAGATCGACGTCGGAACGATCAAGCCCGACTACTTCTCGATGTACCGCTCGGCCTTCTCGCCGAGGAATTGGGCAAAGGCGGTCATGCGACGCCTCCCGGAAAGGGGAGTGCGACCTCGGCGAGCTGCGAGGTGGCGACCTTTACGTATAATGCCGTTGTGTTGATGCTTCGGTGCCCGAGAAGATCGGCGACCTCGTTGATCGGCCTTCGCTGCTTGACGAGCTGGGTGGCAAGACTGTGGCGCAGGAGATGCGCACCTGCGACCCGCCCGAGTTCAACCCCGCCATGTCGCAACCGCTTCCGCACGATCCTCGAAACAGGCGACGCGCATTTGAATGGTGCCACGGGCGGCGTGAAGGACAGGAACAGATACGGACTATCCACCTTCGGTCGAGCGCGCAGGACGTAGTCGGCGAGCGCGGCGCCGGTCTCCTCGAGCAGCGGCGCCACCCGATCCCGCTTGCCCTTGGTGCGCCGGACAGAAACCTCACCAGCACGCCAGTCGATATCCTGCAGCTGAATGGCGCGTAGCTCACCGTTGCGAATGCCCGTGGTGGCGAGTAGCAGCAGGACGGCTCGATCGCGGATGTCGACCGGCGTCGTTGCGCCGATCGCATCGATTGCGCGCCGAACGTCATCCCATGCAAGGCGGGGCGGCAAATGCGCCAAACGCCAATGAGGCGTCCTTGGGACGACGCGGTCGAGATCCTGGTCATGGTGGCCAGCCCAACATAAAAACTGAAGAAATGTTCGGATGTGAGAAGTCGCTGCCGCGCGGGTGCCGGTGGTCGCCGATAGCGACAGCCGATGCTCGACAGCAGCGAGGACGTGCTCAGCCGTCAACGCCTCGAGGTTTTGACCGGGATGATGATGGCGGAACCAATCCAGAAAGCGGCGGCCGCCCAGTAGAACGCCTTCGCGGGTCTTCGGCTCAAGTCCTCGCACCTTGCGCAAATAGTCGGAAAATGAGGTCAGAAGCGGAGTATCCGGATCATCATCTACCCTGGGAGCGGAAGCAATGAAGCGCTCCGGAGCCACTCGCCGTGCATGTCCCAGCGCCGATGCTGCCCCAATGCGTGGAGAATCCGTAGTAAACGTACATAAATAGCTGTCGACGACATCTTGATGGATCGGCATCCGACCACAGCGGGTTGCGGCAAACTGGCTAAAGCGCGCGATCCGGCTCAGGTAAATCTTGGCGGACGCTCGCTTGTAACCAACGGCGAAAAAATACTCCGCGAGGCGATCCATCTCGCCACCGAGTGCACCGCTACGCAGGCGCTTGAGCACCCCACAATAGGAAAAATAGAACTCGAGCATTCTGCCCCTCCGGCGTTGTGGCACAGGGGAATCCCGCGCCATGAGAGAGGCATGAAATATTATGTGGCGGAGGCAAGCTGGGTTTGGCCGGCCCGAAAGGGGTCAGGGCGGCTCCGCCACATAATCTCGCCCGACGCATAAGAAGGGTTGGACTAACCCGCTCCGCGATTGCGGAGCGGCAAGGAGGGTGAGTGCCTACAGCGTGATCTGATCGCGTCGTCTGTCGCGCTGGTCATGTGTCCACAACAAGCTCCGACTGCGTCAGCATGGAGTGGCTGCTTGCAGCCCATTCCATCGGACAAAGGAGTTTGTCATGACCCAACTTCGCCAGCGCATGAGCGAGGACATGCAGGTGCGCAACTTCGCGCTCAACACCCAGCTGTCGTATCTGCAACAGGTGTCGCTGTTCGCCCGCTATTTTAGCAAGTCGCCGGACTTGCTCGGGCGCGATGACATTCGGACCTATCAGGTCTATCTGACCAACGAGAAGAAGCTGGCACCTGGTTCGATCCAGACCGCCATTGCGGCGCTGCGCTTTCTCTACAAGGTGACGCTCGAAAGAGACTGGGCGCCTGAAGAGGTCCTGCCGCTTCCCAAGAAACCACAGAAGCTGCCGATCGTCCTCAGTGCCGAGGAAGTTCAGCGGTTCCTCGGTTGCATCCTCGACGTCAAACACCATGCCATCCTGACCACTTGCTATGCCGCCGGCTTGCGCATCTCGGAAGCGGTTCAGCTGAAGCCCACGGACATCGACAGCCAGAGAATGGTCATCCGCATCGAGCAGGGCAAAGGCCAGAAGGACCGCTATGTGATGCTGTCGCCCAAGCTGCTGGAGATTCTGCGCGACTATTGGAAGATGCGCCGGCCAGAGGCGTGGCTCTTCCCCGGCGATCGCGCCGGCCAGCCGATCACCAGGGACGCGGTGGGACAAGCCTGCGCGAAAGCGCGCGACCTCTCCGGCTTGTCCAAGCCGGTCACGCCCCATAGCCTGCGGCACGCCTTCGCCGTCCATCTGTTGGAGGCCGGCGCCGACGTGCGCACCATTCAATTGCTGCTCGGTCACCGCAGCCTCGCGACCACCGCCCATTACCTGCGGATTGCCACCAACAAGGTCTGCGCCACGTCGAGCCCCTTCGAGCTCTTACCGCGTCCGGCGCCCATCCTGCCGCCACCCGCCAAACCGCAATACTTCTGAAGCGCGCGCCGATGGCCCGTTCGGGGCCGGAAGTGGCGGATATCTTCCGCCGCTACGGCGAGGCCTATCGCGCACAGCATGATGCGTCGCTGTCGACCGCCCAGCGCCGTGTCATGACGGCGATCGAACTGTGCCGGACCGCCGCGCTCGGCGGGCACGTCGAAGCGTGCGATCACTGCGGCCATAGCCGCATCGCCTTCAACAGCTGCCGCGATCGCCATTGCCCGAAGTGCCAGTCGCTGGCCCGCGCGCAATGGCTGGAGGATCGTCGCGCTGAACTTCTCGACGCACAATACTTTCACGTCGTCTTCACGCTGCCCGGCGACATTGCCGCCATCGCCTATCAGAACAAAGCGCTCGTCTACGGCTTGCTGTTCCGCGCCACCGCCGAGACCCTGTGCACCATCGCTGCCGACCCCAAGCACCTGGGCGCCGAAATCGGCTTCTTCGCCGTGCTGCACACCTGGGGCCAGAACCTGCTCCATCATCCGCATCTGCATTGCGTCGTCCCAGGCGGCGGCCTTGCTGCCGACGGCGATCGATGGGTCGCCTGCAAGCCCGGCTTCTTCTTCCCGGTCCAGGTGCTCTCGCGCCTGTTCCGACGATTGTTCCTGGAGCATCTTGCGAAAGCCTTCGACGCCGGCCAGTTGCAGTTCTTCTCTGGTTTGCAGCACCTGAGCGAGCGCGACGCCTTCCGGCGTTATTTGGCGCCGCTACGAAAGGCTGAGTGGGTCGTCTTTGCCAAGCCGCCTTTCGCCGGACCCGAACAGGTGCTCGACTATGTCGGGCGCTATACGCACCGCGTCGCCATCTCCAACAATCGCCTCATCGACATCAAGGACGGAGCCGTTCGTTTCCGCTGGAAGGACTATCGGCACGGCAATCGGCAGAAGGTCATGACCGTCGCGGCCGACGAGTTCATTCGCCGCTTCCTGCTGCACGTCCTGCCGGAGGGCTTTCATCGCATCCGCTACTACGGCTTTCTCGGCAATCGCTACCGCGCGCAAAAGCTTGCCCACTGCCGCGACCTGCTCGGCATGCCGGTTCCGGAGCCATCGGACAGCCAACCCGCAAAGGATTACCGCGACCGCTACGAGGATCTCACCGGTCATTGCCTCAGGCAATGCCCGGCCTGTCGTCAAGGCCAGATGCTTGTCATAGAAATCTTCGACGGCGCCACTGGACCCCCGCCATACTGGGATACTTCATGAAAGAATCGCTCCGCTTACGCCGTCACCGCATCGCACGAGCCGTTCGGCCCGAAAACCGAGCCGGTTCCGCGAAGCTGCGCGCCGTCACCCCCGGCTGCCTCTGTCGGCAGGGCGCGACACTGGTCCTCATTTTGCCGCAACCCATATCCGTGCCGCTTCGGCGCACGCGACCCCTTGCAATCGCGGCCTCCGCGACGGCATCCCCAAACCACACGACGCCTGTTCATGGGGCACCGCCTCGATTGAACGCCCATAGCGGCCACCCGTGCCGGCGGCTTAGTCCAACACGTTTTTAGCTCACCGTCGCGATCGGACCCCAGTGCGCTCTCGCCACCGCCTTTCTGCGCGACGCCAAGCTAAAAACGCTCTGCATTATGTGGCGCGCCACATAACCGTTCAACGGCGCGCTTTATGTCTTCCGCGCCAAAAGAGCGGACAGGATCAAGATCGTCTGGTGGAACGGCAGCGGCGTGTGTCTTTATGCCAAGCGACTGGACGACGCGAAGTTCTGCTGGCCGCGGATCGGCCACAACCGGGTCCAGCTCAATCATGCTCAGCTCATGGCTCTGGTTGACGGAATGGACTG
>NZ_JBVVQI010000059.1:0-17995 GCF_055811495.1 Mesorhizobium sp. WSM4830
GGTGTCAAAGTCACCGTCTTGACGTTGAGGTTCAGGGTCTTGACCGAGCCGGAGAAGCCGTTCGCGGTGCGGGAGAATGTACCGATCGTCGCCATGGTGGTGGTTCCTTCTGCTATCTCGGGCGGCGCCTATCGCGGCCTCGATGGTGGTCGTGAGACCGGGGACGATTGGGCCGCACCCCAAAGTGGCTGAAACGAAGTGAAAGACGACGGCGCGAGGCTTTCTTGGGCCGCGAGGAATGGACGCAAACCGGGGTCCCCGCCACCGCCTGCGTGGTGGGGTGGTACGGCCAGGGGAAGAAAACGAAGCGGCGTCGTTGCGCGAAGACGATCGAGACTGAGCGAAGCGAAGGCGGTCCTTGGTCAGACCCAATCCATTCGAGGACGCCATGGGCTTAGGATGAACAGACAGAAGTCAACACCACAAAGGCGACGGCGATCAGTCGCGCTTTCCCATCCGTGTCATGAGCGCTTTGCGGGCAATACAGATAACCTACACCTCAACCATACAGCGATGATCGCCACTACACGCACCAACGCCAAGAAGCGCGTCACTGTCGCGCTTCTAGATTGCTGCGACCTGCCCTGCGAATTGCCCCTTTGCGACATTTCTACTTTGCCAGCAACGCGACATTCGAACTTGGTTGCAACATCGGAGCAAAAATGGCGAACATGCAGCGCAAGAACGCGTCGGCCAATACCATCGGCTCGACCGATACCGTGCCGTTCGCTACTGGTAACGGAAAGCAACGGTCAGAAAAGACCTCCGCCAAGCCCGGGCATGCAATATCCGGGAAACGAGGCGGCTTATTTCGATCACCTGTGTGCGTCGGGCTCTACGGTCGCCGAGGTGGGTGATGACGGAATCGACATCTTCTTGACGCAGCTCGGCGATGTGATCCACATAGGGACCACGCTGCATTCATTCCGTTCAATACTTCGATTCGGAATGGCTCGATCGTGCCCGGTGTGCACCTCCACCGCGAGCGTCGGCGCAAGGCGGTCATATTCTGAGTCAGCGTAGCGTGTCGAAGCCAATTCAGCGGGCCCAGTATTCGCAGAGGAAGCATCACTCGCCAGATCCCAATTCCCCCTGTAACGCGAGGCACGTCCGTGGCAGAACTTTGGCATGGCACGTCTAGGCCCGCTGCTGGCGTTTTTAGCGCTCTATGCCCTCATGTATGCTGCATTCGGGATAGCGTCCCCGTTCTGGCCCCGGTATTTTGAGGCGCGTGGCCTGACACCTGAAGAGCTGGGCGTTCTGTTCGGGTTAGGCAACGCGGCCCGGCTGATTGCCGGACCGCTTGCCAATCGAATTGCAGATATTCTCGGCGCTCTCCGTGGCACCCTGGCGGTCTGCATCGGGATCGCGGTGGCGGCGACGCTTGGGCTGGCTGCCGTGCAAGCTCTCTTTCTTCTGATGGCCGTTTATCTGGCCCAGTCGGCCGGGCTAGCACCGATCACAACCCTCGCCGACGCCCTTGCGGCGCGCGCATCGGTGCGCGAGCCCGGTTTTGAGTATGGTTGGGTGCGGGGTGCGGCATCAGCGGCCTTCGTTGCTGGCACCCTCGCGGCTGGCCAAGTGCTCGGAGTTTTCGAGCTGGACGCGATAATATGGATGTACGCGGCGCTGCTCGCCGCAGCGCTGGGTGCCGCCGCGCTGGTGCCGGAATCAGACACTGGCGCCGAGCGGGCTGCGGACCCGGTCGGGCAAAACGTAATCGGCGGGCTCCGCGAGCTGCTCCATCTTCGGACTTTCCGGCGCATCGTGGTGATTGCGGCGCTGATCTATGGCAGCCACGCGATGCATGACACCTTCTCCGTCATCCGCTGGACAGCGGCCGGGGTCGGCACGGCGGCGAGCAGCATACTTTGGTCGGAAGCGGTCACGGCGGAGGTGGTGGTGTTCCTTGTGGTCGGGCCGATCCTACTGCGCCGGCTTGGCGTGGCCGGGGTCGCCGCTCTGGCCGCGGTGGCCGGAATCCTGCGCTGGGTCGTGGAAGCGGAAACGGCGGTGGTCTGGATACTTGCGTTCGTGCAACCGCTTCACGGCATAACCTTCGCACTGCTGCATCTTGCCTGTATGCGTGTTATCGCCAGCAGCGTGCCCGCACATCTTGCCGCCACCGCGCAGGCCCTCTACGCGATGGGCCCGGGGCTCGCCACCGCGGGCCTTGTCTGGGTATCAGGGCAGCTATATGGAGCCTATGGCCCGCCCGGGTTCCTCATGATGGCGGGACTGTGTGTGCTGTCCCTTCCGCTAGTGATTGGACTGCGCGCAGGGGCCCCATCACCGGATTGACACAGGCACACCTGCCGTATCGGCATAACCAGGCGGCCCGGCACTTCCGGGCGCGCCGGAATGCCGCTGAAGATCGCGGCCAAGATCGACGCGATTGAATCATTTTGGAGTGACAGGATCGAAACCACAGGTGCTTCAGCATTCAAATGCCGAGTTCGTAGGCGAGGTCGAGCAGCAGAAGGCGGAACTCTTTGGGCAGTGCGACAGCGCTGCCGTGTCCCATCGACTGGCCGGAACCGTTCAGCCTCGTGACCATTGAGGCGATGGCCGGCGGGACCCCGGTTATAGCCTTCAGACGCGGCGCCGTTCCGGAGGTCATCGATGGCGGTGTGTCCGGACTGATCGTAGCCAATCGCGCACGGGTCCGGGAAACTTTTGAAAAGTGATTTTTGGTCGGGCGCATGTGTAGCGACTAAATGGCGATCTACCGCTCGCTCGCAGGCAACAAGCGATTTGCAATTGGGCTTTCGAGTTTGAGCGGAACACGCGCTGAGCCAGACCGGCAGATGTCTTTGACGATCTAGACGAAACCTTGGAGATTGGAGACATGGCGCTCAAACGGATGGACAACATAGGTATCGTCGTCGAGGACCTCGGAGGGACGATTGATTTCTTTCGCGAGCTCGGCCTTGAGCTCGAAGGGCGGGCGATGATCGAAGGTGAATGGGCCGGACGCGTCACTGGACTGGGCGATCAGCACGTCGAGATTGCCATGATGCGCACGCCCGATGGCCATGGCCGGCTTGAGCTATCCCGCTTCCTCAGGCCGCCTGTCGTGGTGGATCACCGCAACGCGCCAGTTAACGCCCTGGGCTATCTCCGCGTCATGTTCACCGTGGACGACATCGACGAGACGCTTGAAAAGCTCCGCAGCCGCGGCGCGCAGCTCGTAGGCGAAGTCGTCCAGTATCAAGACACCTATCGGCTCTGCTACATCCGCGGGCCTGGAGGGCTTTTGATTGGACTCGCCCAAGAACTCAGCTGAACATCAGCGAGCGCGTCTCACACAGTCGGTGGTTAGACCAGGACTCGCCGCCGCTATCGGACTGCTTTTCGGATTCGGGCTGTCAGCGTCTGTTCGACCTCGAAATAGCCTTCCCAGGCGTCGGCCTGCTGAGCCCGCGCAGCTGCGGCGAAAACGTCAAATGCGCTGGCAGTTTTGAAGTTCGGCAACTCATCCCAGCTCACGGGTACGGCACACTTGGCACCAGCTCGCGCCCGCGTCGACCAGGGACAAATTGCCGTGGCGCCCTGGCCGTTGCGCAGGTAGTCGAGGAACATGCGGCCTTTCCGCCGCGCCTTGCTCATGTTGGCGACGAAGCGGGAGGGATCGGTGCGGGCCAGCAGTTCAGCGAAATCTTGACAGAAGCTTTTGACCTCTTCCCAGTCGGCCTTGGGAACGAGCGGAACGACTACATGCACGCCCTTCCCCCCGGACAGCAGCGGCCAGGATTGAAGGCCGAGTGCCTCCAGAACGCCGCGGATGTCGAGGGCCGCCTGCTTGACGTCATTGAAATCCAGTCCCTCGTCGGGGTCGATGTCGAAGATCATGCGGTGAGGCAGTTTGGGTTGCTGGCGCAGGCTGCCCCAGACGTGGAACTCGAGCACGTTCATCTGCACGCCGGCGATAAGCCCCGCCAGGTCATTGACCCACAGGATGCGGCTTTCCTTGCCGGACATCTTCTCCAACTGGCCGTCATGGATGGCCTTGGGCATTCCAGGTAATTTGTGCTTCTGAAAAAAGGTCTGCTGCAGGTCGCCCTCGGTGTCGCGCACCAGCGACAGGGGTCGATCCTGGATATGCGGCAACATCTTCTCAGCGACTGCGGCGTAATAGGCGGCGAGCGTCGCCTTCGTCACTTCTGTGCCAGGATACATGACCTTCTCTGGATGGGTCAGGTTCACGCCAACCGCGCGGGCGATCTCCTTGCCCATATGGGGATCCAGATTGGCCGTGGCGACGGTCGCGATCGTCCTGGGCGTTTCCATCACCACCTGGTCGGCGCGCTTGTCTTCGCGCATCCCCTCAAAACTCGGGTGACGCAGGCTGCCGTCGGGTGTCACCTCCGAATAGGTGACCTCGGCGACGAGCTCGGGCTTCACCCAGTTGGCGCGGCGCGCGATGTCGCGCGGTACGGATACGAAGGCCGGCTTCTTCAGAGGCCGCTTCTCCAACTCCGCGAGAATAGATTTGCGCATCGCCTGGGTGAAGCCGGTGCCGACGCGGCCGCGATAGATCAGCTTGCCGTTTTCATAGGTGCCAAGAATCAGCGAGGCCATGCCGCGCCCGGTATCGCTTGGGCGGTAGCCGCCGACTACGAACTCCTGTCGTTTCGTGCACTTGATCTTGAGCCAGCTGGCGGTGCGGTCGCCGACATAGCGACTGTCCGCACGCTTGGCGATGATGCCTTCGTGTCCGCCGGCGCACATCGTATCGAAGACCTTCTTGCTGTCGGCGATATGGCTGGAGAACTGCAGGCTGTCGTCCGGGTCCCTCTCCCCCAGAAGTTTGGCAAGCCGTTCCTTGCGCTCGAGCAAGGGCCGGCTGGACTGATCCTCGCCGTTCAATTCCAGCAGGTCGAAGGCGTAGAACTTGAGCGGCATGCCCGCGGCAATTCCGGTTTTCAGCATGGAGAAGTTGGTGCGGCCTTGGCTGTCGATCGCGACGATCTCGCCGTCGATCAGCGCCGAGCCCTTGGTGAGTGCCTGAAGCGGCGGCAGGATCACCTTGAACTGGCGGGTCCAGTCGTAGCCGTTGCGCGTGTAGACGACGACCTCCGATCCCGAGATCGCGGCCTGCGCACGATAGCCGTCGAACTTCATTTCGAAGAGCCAATTGGCGCCAACCGGAATGTCGTCGGTCAGCGTGCAGAGCTGAAACGGACGAAACTTGGGTAGCGGGTATCGCGGGGTAGATTCTGAGTCCCTGCGCCGTGTGCGCTTCTTGGAGAGAGCGGCCTCTACGGCCGACATGCTGAACTCGAATACATAGTCGGATTCAATAACCCGCGTGGGATTCGGTTCCAAGCCCGTGCGTCAAAGGATTGAACCAGAAAAGTCCGGCTGCGTTAAATGGTGATTGGAATGCATCCTTGGAGGAAGAAATGGCTAGCACTCAAACAACTCGCGGGCGCAGCCAGGATCGCGCGAAGGTCGCTGGCGGGCAGGGTCATGAAGTGAAGTACGAGGCAGGCAAGACCGGAGCCAGCAAGGCTGACGTCAAATCGGCCGTGAAATCGGTCGGTAACAGTCGCAAGAAGGTTGAAGATAAATTAGACAAGAAGTGAGCCGGCCCGAAATCCGCCACGCTGGCAACAAGATCACGTGAAAAGCGCTGGGCATCCCCAGCCAAGAATACTGGCGAGTATCTCCGCCACGTGATCGTGCGCCAAGCGTTCCGCCGCGGACAGCCCTGGCGCAAATGCCCTCCAGTTCCTGCAAAGGGCGCGGAAACGCGACGCTCACCGGCTCGATTCGCAGCCGGCTCGCCAAAGGAGCAGCGGAAGCGAGAGCTGCGTGTCGGCCAAAGAGGGGCGATGACCTGCTGGTGGGGTGAGCAGAGTTCCTGCGCTACCCCCATCCATGCCATTCCATCCATTGTCTGCGCCGATCCGCTGCTGCACACAATGAGCACCAGAAGGCGACGCCTGGCGCGAGGCACGGCAAACGAGGCGAGTTGGGCATCGAAAGGAGGGCGCCCTCACCCATGACGATGCCGCTCTCGTAGACGCTGTAACGCGACTGCTCTCCATGTCCGAGAACCCAGAGCCTCCGGATCGTCGTAGAATTGCTTGAAGGCGACCGCTGGTCCGGTGCTGCCAGTGGCCCGCGACCCGACACCAGCAGCGGCCAGAAGCCGCCCCAGGCAAACCATCACAGCGCCCTCCCCGCTCACGATCCCAGAAACCTCCTTGCCATGTGTCGATCGAGCACCGGCGCCATGGCACGAGCGTGAACTCACGCGACTTTTCGACGACTGCATATTTTCGACTGGCAAGCTCGACAGAGCGGCGGAGCGAAAAGCCCAATGTTCTCAGGTTTTAGGCATGAAATCGAAAGAGGCATCATCCGTCAGCGGCCAATGATACGGGAACTTTAGAGCCGCTACGTCGATTTAGTGTCTTGGAGAGCCCCGCCATGAATGTCGGCGACGAAAGGACTGTATCCGTTTGGGCGAAAACCGAAGTAGCCCCTGATGCGGTTCCGCTCGGGCGGAGTGAAGAAGTCGATGTCGTGGTCGTCGGATCGGGCATTGCCGGACTGTCGGTCGCCTACGAACTGGCCATCGCCGGGCAAAAGGTGGCGGTGCTCGATCGCGGCCGGATCGGAAGCGGCATGACCGCACGCACCACGGCGCATCTGTCATCGATCTGCGACGACTATTTTTCGGAACTGATCAAATTGCGCGGCGAGGAACTGGCGCGGATTTACTACCAAAGCCAGTCGGCCGCTATCGACCGTATCCAATCGATCCTGGAGGCGGAGGGTATCGCGTGTGACTTCCGCCGCCTCGACGGTTTTCTGTTTCCGGCGTCGGGCAGGAAGGAATCCGTCATCGAGCGCGAACTGGACGCCGCTCTGAAAATCGGTGTCGACGTCGAGAAAACCGTGGGCGTGCCGCTTGCAGGCTTTTCGGATGCACCGATCCTTCGCTACGTCAATCAGGCGACATTCCACCCGCTCAAATATCTCCGCGGGCTGGCTGCCGGCATTCGCGCGCGCGGCGGCGCGCTTTATGCTGAGACCATCGTCGACAAGGTCGAGGAGACCGACGGCGGCGTGCGCGTAAGCACGGTCTCGGGCTTTGCCGTATCTGCCAGATCGGCCGTTGTCGCCACCAATTCGCCGATCAACGATCGGGTCGCGCTCCATACCAAGCAAGCGCCCTATCGGACCTACGCGATGGCGTTCGGGATCGCGCGCGACGTTTTGCCGGATGCACTCTATTGGGACACGCTGGACCCCTATCACTACGTCCGTCTGCAGTCTGGCGAAGGCAAGACCGACTTTCTGATCGTCGGTGGTGAGGACCATAAGACAGGGCAGGCCGACGATGCCGACGACCGCTTCGCGGCCCTGGCGGCCTGGATCAAAAAATTGGTGCCCGATATCGGCGCGGAAGCCAATCGATGGTCCGGGCAGGTAATGGAGACCGTCGACTATGCCGGCTTCATAGGCCGCAATCCCGGTGATCGGCGTGTCTTCGTTGCTACTGGCGATTCCGGCCAGGGCATCACTCATGGGGTCGTGGCAGGCCTGTTGATTTCGGACCTGATCCTGAAGGGGGAAAGCCCCTGGCGGGAACTTTACGAACCCTCCCGCAAGACGGTGCGGGCGATCGGCGACTATCTGGCGGAGAATGCGACAGCAATTAGGAGTTTTGCCGAGTATGTCGCGCCTGGCGAAATCGATTCCGCAGACAAGCTGCGGCCGGGACAAGGCGCTATCGTTCGCGAGGGACTTACCAAAGTCGCGGCATTTCGCGATGAAGACGGCACGCTCCACAGGCGCTCGGCCTCATGTACCCATGTCGGCTGCCATGTCCATTGGAACTCGTTGGAACGCTGCTGGGACTGCCCCTGCCACGGCTCGCACTTTGCCGTCGACGGCACGGCCTTGAACGGGCCGGCGGTGGCGCCACTGGCAGAGGTGGAATAGCCTTCGAGGTCAACACTACCGGCTTGTGTCGCGTGTCCGATTGCTTCGTGGATCGTGGACAAACTTGTTCTGACCTCATCCTGAGCACCAATTCCTACGAGAGTCCGACCTTCTTCACGCAAACGAACATTTTTCGGCCTGGGTGACGCTGCCGCCGTCAAGGAGGCATTCAGGTGGATGAAGCCCACCAAGAAGGCCATTAGAGCCCCCGATGATGCGATGTCCGGCAGATGAGGGGCTCATCACTCCGCCTAACGTCCTCAACAGGGATGTCGGCTTTCGCGCGGCAAAGGGTTCGTAGATGGACGGTCGATTTGGCGGCCCGTTGCTGACAGTCAGCCTTGGGGCAGGGAGCTAACCGACAGCTTCATGGCTGTGCAACGAGAAAGCGGACACACGATCACCTAGTGCCAGAGGCCGAAATGGGCCCGAAGCGACCCTTGTCGGGGCTATGATGCTGGAAACGAAGGCTGCCGCCTAGCTCCTGCGGCTCGGATCGCTATCGACGCCGTAACCGGCCGGCCCGCTATGTAGCCTTCGGGCAGAGCGAATTCGGCGCATCGCTCGATATGCCGATTTGGTCTCTCGGGGTGAGCGCCAGGACCATCCTCCCTTCCCAACCTCTGCAATCTATGATCCGCTCCCGTCACAGGAGGATCGCATGGCATTATCTGTTATCGGGGCTGGGTTCGGCCGCACCGGCACGCACACTCTGAACTTGGCGCTTGAAATGCTCGGGTTGGGTCCGTGCCATCACATGGAGGACGTCAACTCTAACCCCGAGCACCGCGACCTGATCCGCGCCGCCGGGCGCGGCGAGCCGGTGGATTGGGACGTCGTCTATGCCGGTTACAAGTCGGCAGTCGACTGGCCGACGGCCTATTTCTGGCGCGAACTCGCCGAGTATTTCCCCGACGCCAAGCTCATCCTCACCGTTCGCAACCCCGAGGGCTGGTACAGGAGCGCACGCGCCACGATCTTCAACACCATGGGCGAGACCTCCGACCCGCAAAGTTTTGGCCGGGCCGTCATAGAGACGAAAATTTTCGGCGGTCGTCTCGACGACGAAACCCATACTATCGAAGTGCTCGAAGCCCACAACGCCGAAGTGATCTCGGCTTTCACGCCGTCGCGCCTGCTGGTCTATCAGGTGGCCGAAGGTTGGCCGAACCTGTGCGCCTTTCTCGGCGTGCCGATCCCGGCCGAACCCTTCCCCCACAGCAACACCACTACCGAATTCCGAAGCCGCTTCGCCAAATAGCCCCGCACCGAGTTCGAGGCTGCAGCCCGGGTAACGCACGCAGCAGCCTGTCCACGCCCGCTCCGATGCGTCTCGTTGCAGCAGGGCGATGCTTTGCGGCTGCCGTTCGCAGATGGAGCATTTACAGCCGCATACATGTTGCATGTCGGAATGAACATTGCCGACAAGAGCGCACTATTCTCGGAGGTTGCGCGGGTCCTGCGCGCGGGTGCGCGTTTCGGTGTCTTCGACGTCATGCGCACTGGAGCCGGCGAGTTGTCTTATCCGCTGCCCTGGGCGAGTACGGCAGACACCAACGCGATCGCCGCGCCGGAGCAGTACCGCGACACACTTTCCGCGGCAGGGTTCGAGATTTTGTCGGAACGCCAGCGGCGCGATGCCGCGCTTGACTATTTTGCCCGGCAGCGTGCCGGCCACCGGGCGGGCAGTACTGGGCGTCCAGACTCTCATGGGAGGGCGGCGGCCCCAGATGGTCCGAAACATGAGCGAAAGTATTTCAGCTGGGCTGATTGCGCCGGTCGAGATTATTGCCCGAAGGCAGTGATGCCTGCGTTCGATTTTCAACCGGCCCTGGCAGGAAACGTAAGGTCTGCTTCGGGACCTGTTGTTGACGTTCAGCCGCGCCTGTGTCTGATCCGGACCTGCACGCCGGGAATGATGCTGGTTCTGCCTTTTACTCGCTTGCGGGGCTTTGGCGTTGGATCCATGGTGGCCATGAAGCGCTTGCCGGCGCCTACAGGATCCCTGGCGTCGTCGATGGCGGCGATTGATTCAGCGGTGAGGTGATAGACCTTGTCGTCGAGCCTGAGGTAGACGCATTGCCTGGTCTGGGCGATGTCGACGCGGTCGTCTCTAGCGAAGTGCTGAGCCAGCAGCTTTGCCATCAACGATAGAACGTCCTGCCTGCTTGCCACGAGCGGAGCCCTTCCATCATCGCGAGCGAACGCTGCTGAGGCCAAGGGGTTCCATGGCTGCTGTCTGGTAAAAGGAAAAGGCGATTTGCAGCTCGCCTTCTCCAACAGATCACCTGGGAAGACCGAACCAGGCTCTGTCTGCGGGGGTTGTTTTTATGCCAACACCACCGCCGGCTGCGCGTCTGCCCAGGTGAACTGCCTCCCCTGGGTTAGCTCGAATGTCCTTATGGTGCTTCCAGACTCGATCGTCCCGAGCCTCGATTTCGCACAGCCGGATCTACTGCTCGAGATAGGCGATCTTCGGAGCCACGGTCCAGGTCTTGACCCTTGGTGGAAGATGTCGGCTCATGGCTTCAGGCTCTTGTAATAGCGGGTCTTGGCGTGGACCTCCGGCGTCGCGGTCAACCCCGCTTCCGGCGCTGTCCAGGGGAACTTCTTCTCCAGCTCGACCGCCCACTGCGTCAGCTCGCCCGTGGCATCGGTGATCACCGCACCAAGACCGGCCTTCACCCTGGCCTCGATATAGGCCTCGACGATGGGCTTGATCTTCTCAGTCTCACCTTCGATGCCGACACCGTCGATCCAGATTTTCTCTGTCATGCTGCCCACTCGACGGTGCCAAGGACGTGGTCGCCCTTGTCGTTGAAGTGGTCCGGCATTTCCGCCTTGGCTGCGAAAAGATCCGCCATGATGCCATCATATTCACCCCTCCGCGCAGCGTAGGCGCCGTTGCAGCGCATGACGAGCGCGGAGATCCTGTCGAACATAGCGCCCGACGTCGAGATGACACCACTCCGCGTGTGAAAACGGAACGGCTTTGAAATCTGACGTGCCATGTGAAGCTCCCTTCAATGCGTTGCTATGCTTCACTGTCGCACATCGCATTGAGGGGATCGGCTGGGCGCTGGCGGCATCTAATAAAGGCCCGCATCTTCGGGCGTGAACGGAAAAGAAGACGCGGGCCGGATCGGACGCCACCGATCATTGCAGCAATTACAGAGGGGAGTAGAATTTTGCTGCGCCTTATAAACTTTCGGGGAGGCCAGCCTGTTCCAAGGCAAGCGCGCTATTTTGCGGTGCCCATTGCCGGTTCGCCGGTCAGCGCCTGGTCGTCATAGCCCTGCAGCCAGGCCTCGGCGTATTCTGCCCAGAATTCCGACACCTGGCGCTCCTTGCCGTCCTTGCGGGCCTGGGAACCATACATCCAGGCGAATTTCGCGCGTTCCTGGTCCTTTTTGGCCATATTCACCCTCAACTTGATCGATCAACGCGCAAGCGCTATGTTTGGCTGAGGAGCCGGGCTTTCACCCGACCCCTCGTTTCCTTGAGCACTCCCGAAGTTGGACCCGCACGGTCACTGACCAGGACGTGCGGGTCTTTCGCCCCTAGGCGCTTCTCTCGGATGTGCTTGCCGGTGATCAGCCGTGAGGCTTTGCTTTTGACAGAGCCTTAGCGGCGCTCCGCGGGTGGTTGCGCTGGCTACCTTCGTAGGCGACGCAGCCGCCCACCCGGGCGAATTTGCTGACAGTCCTCAATCGAATATCCAAGGTGCTCCCGATAAGCGCGGATGACGTGGGTCTCCTCTGACATAGCCGTTAAGACTGCCCCGGGAATGGGGAATCCTTCATAGATATCTCCAAAAAGAGCAGGATACCCGCCACAATCGGGAGATTTCCTCCCGACCTGGCGCCCCAGCAAAAACAAATAAATGGACTTCGATTCGGCCCGATCGGCCTCGTCCATGGAATCGGCCACCTGAAATTGACAGCCAGATCGGAAGATGGCGGCTCGCCTGGTTCTGATAAAGACCAAGAGCTGCCTGCTCGCCAATGAGCTCTTGAACAGGAACTCGAACTCGCCCATGCCGCTGTCCCGGAGACCAAAAACCAACTCTTCAGCCACGATCAGCCCGTGAGGCGCGCACGAAACAAGGTGGAGCCGTCCGTCAGGCGCGACCTGGAGATATCCCGGAATCCAGCGTCGGTCATCCACGCGCGATACTGACCTTCAGTGTACGATTCGCCGTGGCGATAGAGGTTCAAGAAAGTGACATTGAGAAAGACACCCTCAGGCGGGCCGAGGCGGTCGTCATCGACGACGCCCCACCCCGCAATTGCGATCTCGCCTCCCGGTGTGAGGCAACGCGCCGCGTTCAGGATCGAACTGCGCGCCTGGTCCGGCGGAAGGACCTGGACGACGGCCTTCAGGATCGCCAGATCGTGCCGACCGATCGATGGAGCGACAGTTATGTCCCCCTCTTCGAAAACCACGTCGTCGGCACCGTATTCTGACAGGATATCTGGCGCGGCCGCTGCGACCGTTGGCAGTTCCATCAGCGTCGCCGCAATATGCGGCCACCGCTCGCGAAGTCCGACGAGAATTGTCCCGGGGCCCCCGCCGATGTCGATCACCGAACCGATCGCCGAGAGGTCCATCGCCCGGGCCAGATGTCGGCCGAAAATCACTCCGCCCGGTGCGAGCCTGCGGCTGAAAGCCGCCGCGGCCTCGGGCCCGGCTTCGGAAAAGTCGTGCAGCGCAGCCGGCCGGTTCTGTCGCAGCGACTCTGCGGTCAGCAAGTCGGCTCCCCAGAGCTCGCGCAGGAGTGCATGATCGCCGCCGCGATAAGTCGGCTTGGTCGCGTCGAGGAAGGCTGACGCTTCGGCTCCGTTGCTAAATTGACCATCCTTGACTTCGAGGAGACCAATGCTGGCGAGCGCGTAGAGGAGCCGCGACAGACGATCGGGCTCGACTTTGAGCGCGGCCCCCAGGCTGTCAGCGGTCATCGCGCTGCCACCGAGCCGGGTGAAGATGCCGAAGTCCAGTCCGGCGCGAAGCGCCAAGGCGGCGGGCACCGCTGCGATCAGCTTGTTGATCCTATCAGAATCCACCATGCCACATCCCCTCCCGCGACCCAGCGCCGGCGATCAGAAGTTTGTCACGGAACCGAAGAGCGTTTGAAGTAGCATGGTCGACCAGACCGATATAGGTGTCCAGTTGGTATTCGACGTCGAGACCGTGAGCGTTCGATCAACTCGACGCCTTGGACATCGTCTACATCCATGTCGTCGAAGGCGCCACGGCCGGACCGCGCGATGTCGCGCGGCGGCGCTTCACCAAAGAGCTATATCGCCAACAACGGTTATGATCTCGAACTCGCGACGTGCGGACGTTGAACTTCCAATGTCGGACGTTGTGAGTTGACCCGAAGCGGACCCTCAATGAGTTGGCGAGCATCATCCGCTCTGCTCACAAGCAGACCCTTGCGAGCAGCAGACCTCAGGATCACCCTGGCGCTTGGCAGCTGAGGCCCAGCCCCTCGTCGGATTGCATTGCCTGCTAGTTAGCCTCCAACACGATGCGGTGATCTAGAAAATGGCAGCAGCTTCGCGGATAACCGAGGTTTCTAGGCCTTCAGCGATTTCGCTAATCCGAAGCTGATTCCGATAGTCAGCTCGGAGCTCCTGGCCCGACCCTTTTGAGAGCTTGGCCAACTCGGTTGCTGCACGAACCGCCAACCAACACGCGCCCTGACTTATCGCAGTATCATAGGCTCTACTTAGGACTTTCATCCCTCGGGTCACATCCGCCTTGGCTACCAAGCAACCCTCAATACGTTCTATTTCAGCCCGCGCCCATTTTTCGTCGGTCTTGTCCATCGCCTCGATAGCATTTTCGATCGCCGCGAGGCCCTCATCGATCCGTCCATGCAGGAGGCAAATGTCCGCAATCGACGAATAGAAGTGTGGCAAGTGCAGCTCCGAGCCAGTCGAGCGCCATCGGTTAATGCCATCGCGCAGCATTCTGAGCCCTTCGTCGGGCAGGTCGCTGCCTATGGCCCAGCCGAGCAGAGTGCGAGCACCGCCAGACCAGGATGCCAGTCTGCGGTCATCAGCTAAAATGAGCATCCGTTCAGCGATCTCACGGCACTCGGCCGGCTCATTGCGGAAACGTCGGGCAAGAGCGAGATTCATGAGGATAAATGCCAGATTAAGCGGATGATCAAGCCGCTCCGCGGTTTCCACGCTTGACGCACAATTGGCGAGCCCGGTGTCGACCCGCCCTGCGAGCACCTGCGCCACGCCCAGATAGCTGCGACAGATCGAGGGGCCGTCCTCTCCATATCTTGCGACATCGAAATCCCTATCGGAGGTCGCCCAGGCATTAATTCCGGCCTCGGCTTCCCGTGCAGCATCCCCAATGGCACCGAGATAGAAATAGGACGTAGCGAGCGCCCGATGCGCCAAAGTCGTTTCCTCAACGTTTTCTCCGCGCGAGGTTTCGGCAAGGAGTTGCTTGGCCAGGTCTCGGCTCCGGTGCAGGTCAGGCCGGTCAAGGTAGAAGTTCCAAAGCGAACGTCGGACAAAAAAGAGGTTGGAGGTGAGGCCCGTGGCTATACAAAGCTCTTCGGCACGGAGAAAGTTCGCTTCAACCTTCTCCGACGCATATCCAGCTGACGCGTTCAGCGGGACGCCCATTTCAATCCGGATTCTGAGTTCAAGCTCATTTGTATCGCCCGATCTAGTGACTGCTTCCAGGGCATCTAGCGCGCCCGTGAAATGCGCGACCGCCTCCGGATTGGCAAATCGCGCCGCGGCAGCTCGCCCAGCTTGGAGGAAGCATTCAGCTGCCTCACTATACCGTTTTGCCGCCACAAGGTGATGTGCAACCAGCTCCGGTTCGGCCGTCGACTCCGAGCCGAGTTTGTCGGCCAGCCGGCTGTGTATGTCCTGGCGCACCGATTTCAACATACTGTGATAGGCAGCATCGCGAACGAGCGCGTGCTTGAACGTGTATCGAGCGTCCGAGCCTCTTCCGCGACGGAAGATCAGCTCGGCATCCACGAGCTTATCGAGTGCCTCTTCCAACTGGGCACCGCTGAGCCGCGTGACGGATCCAAGGAGGTCGTGGCGGAATTCGCGGCCGATGCATGCGGCCATTTGCGCAACTTCCTTGACCGGTTGCAATCGGTCGAGGCGGGCCATCAGCGAATCGTGCAACGTTAGCGGAATGTCGAGATTTGCGAGTCTGGCATGATCTTCGTCGAAGACGGCTGCGCGATCGAAGTGGCGGGCTTCGAGAACACCCTTTGTCAGCTCTTCAATGAACAGCGGCACACCATCCGTCGTGGCGATGATCTTGTCCACAATGGTGGGCGGTAGTCGAATATCGCCAGCGAGCTTCTCGATGAAAGCGGTGGTCTGTTCACGGCCCAGGCGATTAAGCGCCAATTTCGTCACTATGGGATGTCCGCCAAAACCGTGTTCGAAGGTCGGTCTCGTCGTCACCATCATCATGACCCGAGCGTGCTGAATCCGTTCGACACATTGATCCAACAATTCGAGCGTTGTCGCGTCAATCCAGTGGATGTCCTCGATCACGAACAACAATGGCAGCCTTGCTGCCGCGTCGAGGATGTCGTTCAATAATCCGTCAAGCGTTCGCGCTCGCAGCTGCTGCGGATTCAGGCCCGTCAAAGCATCTCTCTGATAGTTTTGAAGATCGAGCAGGGAAGCGAAGATAGGCAACAACGGATTCGCTGGACCTTTGGTGCCTTCGAGTTTTCTGACCTTCTCTTCGTCCCCGTCGGCTTCTCCAATACCGATAGTGCGGCGGAGCTGCTGAACAGCTGGATAGAGCGGCGAGCCAGAGTAATACGGCGAGCACTGATAGCTCAGCCGCACATGTTTCTCTTGAGAGACCGCGTCGATCAAGGCGCGGGTGATGCGAGATTTGCCGATACCCGCCTCGCCGCTGAGAAGCACGAGCTGGCCTTCGCCCCTCTTCGCTTGCCCCCAACGTTCGAGAGCAAGTCCGAGTTCGAGGTCTCTCCCGAACATGATTTGAGGAGCGCTCGTGACGCGCGCGTCATAGCGTGTCTCCACGGCATGTTCCCCGACAACCAGAAATGGCGAGACGGGTGTCGAAAATCCCTTCAGCTCGATAGAGCCAAGGCTCTCAACCGCGAATATTCCGCCGAGCAACTTTCTCGTGCTCTCCGCGACCACCACATATCCCGGTTGGGCCAGGGCTTGCAGCCGAGCGGCGAGATTGGGTGTTTCGCCGACGACCACTTCTTCGTGTGCGGACCCAGTCCCGATGACGTCTCCGACGACACATAATCCCGTGGCAATTCCCACTCTAGCTGCCAGTGGCACTTGACCAGGAGTGCGCAAACTGGCGACAGCTTTCACTATGGAACGTCCAGAGCGGACCGCCCGCTCGGCGTCCTCCTCGTGAGCGTGTGGCCAGCCGAAATAGCACAGCACGCCGTCGCCCATGAATTTGGCGACGTAGCCATCATAACGGGCGACCTCTGCAGCGACCAACGATTGATATGCGGCTAAGACCGAGCCCCAGTCCTCTGGATCGAGCGTCGACGCCAGCGCGGTCGATTCCACGAGGTCGACGAACATGACTGTGAGGTGGCGCCTCTCTGCCTCACTCCCCTCTCGCTTGGGTACTGCACTTTGGAGCGCATCCCGCTTGGCATCGTCGCCTGCTTTCGGCGGTTGGGCCGGTGGACGCGAGAGCTCGTCGATGGCGGTTAGGATTCTTCTCCGGTGACCAACAGACTTTACGCCAAGCTCCCGAAGGTCATCGTCGGAGAGCTTTGGTAGAATTGCCGGATCAATGTCGTTGTCGATGAATGCGCCGGCATACTGCTCAAGGCCCAAGCCTTGCAGCCATGAAGCGATCTCCTTGCCGCCCTGCTGATGATCCATCGAGGCAGTCAAACGCACATACTAAAAATGTCAATCGGACCGCCCCAAGGATTGCGCACCCGCTGCTCCAAAACGCTCCCAATCCGATTGCCGGGGCTCACTGCAGCTCCTGGGGCGAAGTAGAAAGTTAGCGCTTGGACGAGCGATGTCGCTTTTGGTGGACGGCGATAGCCGATGGAATGGCCGACATGCCGGTGCATTGCCGCCCGGCAGGGTGTGGGCCGATAGCTGGCTGGCGGCTTCCAGTGTGAGGTGTAAATGAGCGAACATTCAGCTCGGCGTTGTCAATGCCGCTCGAATTTTCCCCAAAAGTGCCGAAGTAAAATTCCCCAGTTTCGCCGCTCAGACTGTCGCGGAGGGGTGTCCATTTTTCGGTGGCCGGCCGCGCGGCCGCGATGGTGGATTTAATGTCGGCAGCGTGATGGAGGCTTTCGATCGCAAGTGTTCGGGCATGAGCTCGGCGTGCTGGCGGAGCCGATAACTCGATCCTTCGATCTGGACGACGACCGCATGGTGAAGCAGGCGATCGAGAAGTGCGGTTGCGACGACAGGATCGCCGAAGACCTCGCCCCATTCGGCGAAGCCGCGATTTGAGGTGAGAATCATTGCGCCCTTCTCGTAGCGGGCGTTGACGAGTTGGAAGAACAGATTGCCGCCACCGTGGACACGGGCAGGTAGCCGATCTCATCGACAACGAGCAGAGCAGGCCGGCAGAAGAAGCGGATGCGTTCCTGCAGGCGGCCTTCGCGTTCGGCCCTTGCCAGCGCGGCGATGAGTTCGGCGAGCGTGCAGAAATAGACGCTCTTTCCAGCCTTCACAGCCTCGACGGCAAGCGCAATGGCCAGATGGCTCTTGCCTGTGCCGGGCAGGCCGAGGAAGTGGACGACCTCGCAGCGGGCGACGAAGCCGAGTTGGGCCAGCGTGAAGATTCGATCACGGTCGAGCGAGGGCTGGAAAGAGAAGTCGAAGCCGGCGAGCGTCTTGACCGTGGCCAGGCGCCCCATGCGCAGTGCCGTCTTGATCCGGCTGTTCTCGCGCAGGGTCAACTCTTCCGAGAGCAGGATGTCCATGGCTTCGAGGGCGGCGATCTCGCCTTTCTCGAGCCGGCGCACGACATGATCGAGCGCTTCGAGCGCCCG
>NZ_JBVVQI010000060.1:0-14830 GCF_055811495.1 Mesorhizobium sp. WSM4830
TCGCTAACCCTTCGCCGTCATCAGGCTGGGTAGAGGACTTGCACCTCCAAGCTGTCGATCATGCTCGGCACACAACAGAAAAGGGGCCCGCAGGCCCCTTTGAACTTCACAGAAAAACCGAAGCTTATGCAGCTGCGGCTTCCTCTTCGGTGCCTTCGGCCTCGATGCGGGCGCGGTCGCCGGCGCCTTTGGCCGAGGTGTCGCGGTCGACGAATTCGATGACGGCCATTGCGGCATTGTCACCATGGCGGAAGCCGGCCTTCATGATGCGCAGATAGCCGCCGTTGCGGGTGGCATAACGTGGCGCGATGGTATCGAACAGACGCTTGACGACGCCTTCATTGCCGATCTGGGCAATCACCTGCCGGCGGGCATGCAGGTCGCCGCGCTTGCCGAGCGTCACCAGCTTCTCGACGATCGGACGCAGATCCTTCGCCTTCGGCAGCGTGGTGAGGATCTGCTCGTGCTCGATAAGCGACACGGCAAGGTTGGCAAACATCGACTTGCGATGGCTGATGCTGCGGGCGAACCGGCGGCCTTTAAATCCGTGGCGCATGGCTCTTCTCCTTCATTGCGGGTTCAAGAGGCCTGAGCCTCAATATTGATCTTCGTAACGCTTGGCGAGGTCTTCGATGTTTTCCGGCGGCCAGTCCGGCACTTCCATGCCGAGATGCAGGCCCATCGCCGCCAGGACTTCCTTGATCTCGTTCAGCGACTTGCGGCCGAAGTTCGGGGTGCGCAGCATCTCGGCTTCGGTCTTCTGGATCAGGTCGCCGATATAGACGATGTTGTCGTTCTTCAGGCAGTTGGCCGAACGCACCGAAAGCTCGAGCTCGTCGACCTTCTTGAGCAGCGCCGGGTTGAAGGCAAGCTCGGTGACCTGTTCGGCGGCGACTTCCTTCTGCGGCTCGTCGAAATTGACGAACAGGCCGAGCTGGTCCTGCAGGATGCGAGCGGCGAAGGCCACCGCGTCCTCGCCCGAGATCGAACCGTCGGTCTCGATGGTCATGGTCAGCTTGTCATAGTCGAGAACCTGGCCCTCGCGGGTGTTCTCGACCTTGTAGGAGACCTTCTTGACCGGCGAATACAGGCTATCGACGGGGATCAGCCCGATCGGCGCGTCCTCGGCGCGGTTGCGGTCGGCCGGCACATAGCCCTTGCCGGTGTCGACGGTGAATTCCATGCGGATTTCAGCGCCTTCGTCCAGCGTGCAGATGACGTGGTCGGGATTGAGGATCTCGACGTCGCCAACCGTCTGGATGTCGCCGGCGAGAACCGCACCCGGTCCCTGCTTGCGTACGACCATGCGCTTGGGGCCGTCGCCTTCCATACGGATGGCGATTTCCTTGATGTTCAAGACGATGTCGGTCACGTCCTCGCGGACGCCGGCGATGGACGAGAATTCATGCAGGACGCCATCGATCTGCACGGCGGTCACAGCCGCGCCACGCAGCGAAGACAGAAGCACGCGGCGCAGCGCGTTGCCGAGGGTGAGGCCGAAGCCGCGCTCGAGCGGCTCGGCGACCAGCGTGGTCAGCGTCTTCTTCTTCGACGAGAACTCGATCTTGTTCGGCTTGATCAGTTCTTGCCAATTTTTCTGGATCATAGTGCTTTCCTTCCGTTGTCCCGCCACCATCCAATCGTGGCGGGCGACCTGGAATGCCGTGGAGGAGCGCCTTTGAGGCGCTCGCGCGGCGTTCGGTAAATTCGTTAGACGCGGCGCTTCTTGCGCGGGCGGCAGCCATTGTGCGGGATCGGCGTCACATCACGGATCGAGGTGATGGTGAAGCCGGCTGCCTGCAGCGCGCGCAGCGCCGATTCACGACCGGAGCCGGGTCCACAGACCTCGACCTCGAGCATGCGCATGCCGTGTTCCTGGGCCTTCTTGGCAACATCTTCTGCGGCCATCTGGGCAGCGAACGGGGTCGACTTGCGCGATCCCTTGAAGCCCTGGGCTCCGGCCGACGACCAGGCAATCGAGTTACCCTGCGCGTCCGTGATGGTGATCATCGTGTTGTTGAAGGTCGAATTGACGTGGGCAACGCCCGACGAGATGTTCTTGCGTTCGCGACGGCGAACACGAGCGGCTTCCTTGGCCATGATAGTCCTTTCAGTTGATCTCTACACCGCCGTAATGCCAGCGGCTCCACCAGGGAGAAGGCAGTAGGGGAATATGGCAGTAGGGCAGTATGTCTGCCGTTCCTATTGCCTTACTGCCCTACTCCCTTACTGCCCTAAATTACTTCTTCTTTCCGGCAATCGACTTGGCCGGGCCCTTGCGGGTGCGCGCATTGGTGTGTGTGCGCTGACCACGAACCGGCAGCGAGCGGCGGTGACGCAGGCCGCGGTAGCAGCCGAGGTCCATGAGCCGCTTGATGTTCATCGACACTTCGCGGCGCAGGTCGCCCTCGACCTGGTAATCGCGGTCGATGGTCTCGCGGATCTGCAGCACTTCCGCGTCGGTCAGCTGGTTGACGCGACGCTCGGCCGGGATGCCGACCTTGTCGACGATCTCCTGGGCGAACTTCTTGCCAATGCCGTGAATGTATTGAAGCGCAATGACGACGCGCTTGTTGGTCGGAATGTTGACGCCGGCTATACGAGCCATGTTCTTCTCTTCTCCATATAGGCCGGACGAGCCGGCGCTTCAAGTTGCCCCGCGTCCGGTGGAGGCCGGCCCTTGCGGGAGTTTCCAGTTCAAAGCGGCCTGCCTTGCCCTTGCGGACAAGCAAGCCTCATGCCTGATAGGAAGACGGGCCGCCATACCCCAGCGGACCGCTCCAGTCAAGCGCAATCGTTCGATTCGCTAGCCGGCCGCCTGGCCAACTTTCTGGGTCGTCGCCCTGAGCACCGCCTCGATCTGCTGCGTCACCGCATCAATGTCGGCCATGCCATCGACGCCCCTGAGTTTGCCCTTGGCGTAGTAGTAGCCGATCAGCGGCGAGGTTTTCTTGTAATATTCCCTCAAGCGTTCTTCGAACACCGCTGGACTGTCGTCCTTGCGCACCGGCAGGCCTGCGGCCTTGGCTTCTTCGGCGCGCTTGACGATTCGGCCAACCAGCGCCTTGTCGTCGACGACAAATTCGATGACTGCGTCGAGCTCCAGTCCGCGATCCGACAGCATTTCCTCAACGGCGTCCGCCTGCACCAGGGTTCGCGGGTATCCGTCAAGGATGAAGCCGTTTGCGCAATCAGCTTGATCGATGCGCTCAGCCACGATGGCGTTGACGATAACATCGGACACCAGTTCGCCAGCGTCCATCACCGCCTTGGCGCGCCTGCCGACTTCGGTGCCGGCCTGAACAGCAGCACGCAGCATGTCCCCCGTGGAAAGCTGTGGGATGCCGTGCCGTTCTACCAGTCTTAGTGCTTGTGTCCCCTTGCCCGCCCCCGGCGGTCCAAGCAATATCAACCTCATCTGGCCTTTTTCCCCCCGCGCAGCTTCGACTTCTTGATCAGGCCCTCATACTGGTGCGCGATCAGGTGACCCTGAATCTGCGCCACCGTATCGAGCGTTACACTGACCACGATCAGGAGCGAAGTGCCACCAAGGTAGAACGGTACGCCAGTCGCCGAAATCAGGAACTCAGGCAGCAGACACACCAGCACCAGATAGATGGCGCCGACGACGGTGATGCGGGTGAGCACATAGTCGATATAATCCGCAGTGCGCTCGCCCGGACGATAACCCGGGATGAAGCCCGAATGCTTCTTGAGCTGGTCGGCGGTGTCCTTCGGATTGAAGACGATCGCCGTGTAGAAGAAGGCGAAGAACACGATCATTGCCGCGTAGAAGGCCATATAGAGCGGCTGGCCATGGCCGAGCGCCGCCAAGATGGTGCTAGCCCATGCAGGCATATTGGTGGTCTGCGAGAAGCCGGCAACCGTTGCCGGAAGCAGCAGCAGCGACGAGGCGAAGATCGGCGGAATGACGCCGGAGGTGTTGAGCTTAAGCGGCAGATGCGAGGTATCGCCCTGGAACATGCGATTGCCGACCTGGCGCTTGGGATACTGGATCAGCAGGCGGCGCTGGGCGCGCTCGAAGAAGACGATCAGCGCAATGACGATGATGGCCAGCACGATGATTGCCAGGATCAGGCCGGTCGACAGGGCGCCGGTGCGGCCAAGCTCCAGCGTGCCGGAGATGGCGCGCGGCAAGCCGGCGACAATGCCGGAGAAGATGATCAGCGAAATGCCGTTGCCGATGCCGCGAGCGGTGATCTGCTCGCCAAGCCACATCAGGAACATGGTGCCGCCGACCAGCGTGACGACGGTAGAGATGCGGAAGAACATGCCGGGATCGTTGACGATGCCGTTGCCGCCCTCAAGCCCGACCGAAATGCCGTAGGCCTGAACCAGCGCCAGAAGCACGGTCCCGTAGCGCGTGTACTGGTTGATGATCTTGCGACCCTGCTCGCCTTCCTTCTTCAGCGCTTCCAGCGACGGAATGACCGAGGTCATCAGCTGCATTATGATGGAGGCCGAGATATAGGGCATGATGCCGAGGGCAAAGATCGCCATGCGCTGCACGGCGCCGCCGGCGAACATGTTGAACATACCGAGCACGCCCTTGCTCTGCGACGAGAAGGCCTGGGCGAAAGCGTCGGGATTGATGCCGGGCAGCGGGATATAGGTGCCAAGGCGGTAGACGAGCAGCGCGCCGATGGTGAACCAGATGCGCTTCTTCAGATCCTCGGCTTTGGCGAAGGCCGAAAAATTCAGATTCGAGGCTAGTTGTTCAGCAGCCGAAGCCATGCCTGATTCTCCGCTTGGTCACGCTCGATGCCCGCAGCTCAGGCGGCGCGTGTCACCGAAGCTCACGAGATAAGCTCCGGACTGCAAACATGCAAGCGGCCGCGTTGATGCGGCCGCCACATCTGTCGGATCAAAGCACGACCGCAGGCAAAACCGAATTCCACCTTTGCCGAACGTGCTTCAAATTGCCGTTACTCGGCAGCTGCCTTCTCAGGCAGCTTCACCGAACCGCCGGCCTTTTCGATCTTCTCGATCGCGGCCTTGGAGGCTCCGGCCACGTCGAAGGCAAGCTTGGCCTTGATGTCGCCGTCCGAAAGGATGCGCACGCCGTCCTTGACGCGACGGATGACGCCGGCCGCAACCAGCGCCTCGGCCGTCACAACTGTCTTAGCGTCGAACTTCTTGGCATCGAGCGCCGCCTGGATGCGGGCCAGCGACACGACGGTGAAGCTCTTGGCGAAGATATTGTTGAAGCCGCGCTTCGGCAGACGGCGGTAGAGCGGCATCTGGCCGCCCTCGAAGCCGTTGACGGCGACGCCGGAGCGCGCCTTCTGGCCCTTGACGCCGCGACCGGCGGTCTTGCCCGAACCGGAACCGATGCCACGGCCAAGACGCTTCTTGGAATGCGTCGCGCCGTCCTTGTCACGCAGATCGTTGAGTTTCATCTGGGTTCTCCTGCGCTCTGGCTCAGCCCTCGTCCACGACGCGGACGAGATGCTGGACGGCAGCGATCATGCCGCGCACCGAGGGCGTATCCTCCAGCGTGCGCTGCTTGTGCATCTTGTTGAGGCCGAGGCCGACCAGCGTTGCGCGCTGCTCTTTCGGCCGGCGGATCGGCGAACCGATCTGCTCGACGGTGATGGTCTTGGTAGCTTTCTTGGCCATGGTCAGATCCCTGGTCAGCGTCGACTATTCTTCAGCCGCAACGGCGGTGCCGCGGCGGGCCTGAAGGGTCGAATACTTGATGCCGCGCGCGGCAGCCACATCCTTTGGATGCATCTGGCTCTTCAACGCGTCGAAAGTGGCGCGAACCATGTTGTAGGGGTTCGAAGAACCCATCGACTTGGCGACCACGTCATGCATGCCGAGCGTCTCGAAAACGGCGCGCATCGGGCCGCCGGCGATGATGCCGGTACCTTGCTTGGCAGCGCGCAGCAGAACACGTCCCGCGCCCCAGCGTCCCTCGACGTCATGGTGCAGCGTGCGGCCCGAGCGCAGCGGCACGAAGATCATGTCGCGCTTGGCCGATTCGGTCGCCTTGCGGATCGCCTCCGGCACTTCGCGCGCCTTGCCGTGGCCGAAGCCGACGCGGCCCTTCTGGTCGCCGACGACGACGAGGGCTGCAAAGCCGAAGCGCCTGCCGCCCTTGACGACCTTGGCGACACGGTTGATGTGGACGAGCTTGTCGACCATGCCGTCGTCGCGCTCTTCGCGATCACGGCCGCGGCCGCCATCCCTACGTTCCTGTGCCATATCCTGTTCCTTGTTTTTTTCCGGAAGCACGGTTGATGATGATATCCGGCACCTCTGCGGGTCGCCGGGGGCGAATTTTCGTTTTTAGAAGCTCAGACCACCTTCACGGGCAGCCTCGGCAAGCGCCTTGACGCGGCCGTGGTAGATGTAGGCGCCGCGGTCGAAGACGACTTCCTTGACGCCGGCCTTCGAGGCACGCTCGGCGATCAGCTTGCCGATGGCAGCTGCGGCCGCGGTGTCGGCGCCGGTCTTGAGCGAGCCCTTGAGCTCCTTCTCGAGCGTCGATGCAGCGGCAATGGTGTGGCCCTTGGCGTCGTCGATCACCTGGACGTAGATGTTCTTCGACGTGCGATGGACCGACAAGCGCGGACGATCGCCGGCAACCTTCTTGATCTGGCGGCGGACGCGCTGAGCGCGGCGTTGGGTGGATTCTTTCGAGCCCATGATATCAGTTCCTTGCCTTCAAAAAACGGGGGCAACCATATGCGGTAGGACAAGCCTCCCGCGGCCGCTCCCCGCGGCGTTAAGATTACTTCTTCTTGCCTTCCTTGCGGACGATCTTCTCGCCAGCATAGCGAACGCCCTTGCCCTTGTAGGGCTCGGGGCTGCGATACTCGCGGATCTCGGCGGCGACCTGGCCGACCTGCTGCTTGTCGATGCCGGTCACGGTGATTTCCGTCGGCTTCGGCACCGAAATCGTCACGCCCTGCGGCGTCTCGTAGACGACGTCATGGCTGAAGCCGAGCGCCAGCTGCAGGTTCTTGCCCTGCATGGCGGCACGATAGCCGACGCCGGTGATCTCGAGCTTCTTTTCGAAGCCGTCCTTGACGCCCTGCAGGATGTTGACGATCTGCGTGCGCGACATGCCCCATTTGGAGCGGGCGGTCTTGGTCTGGTCGCGCGGCTGGACAGCGATCTCGCTGCCTTCCATCTTGACCAGCACTTCGTCGTTCACCACGAACTTCAGCTCGCCCTTCGGACCCTTCGCCGTCACGGTCTGGCCGTTGACGGTCGCGGTCACGCCTTGCGGCAGCGAAACGGGTTTCTTTCCAATACGAGACATTTTGTTGTCCTCGTCACTTCTCTTGTTTCAGGTCTCGGCTTTCGGGACTAGATCCCGAAAACCTGTTTCCAACCGGGTCACATACCAGATCAGAAGATCTGGCAGAGGATTTCCCCGCCGACATTCTGTTCACGCGCTTCGTGGTCGGCCATCACGCCCTTCGGCGTCGAAAGGATGGCGATGCCGAGGCCGTTGGCGACGTGCGGTATCGACTTGGCCGAAACGTAGACGCGGCGGCCGGGCTTCGAGACCCGGGCAATTTCGCGCACCACCGGCGCACCGTCGAAATACTTCAGCTCGATCTCGATTTCGGACTTGCCGTTGTCGAAGTCGGTCTGGCTGTAGTCGCGGATATAGCCTTCGGCCTTCAGCACGTCGAGGACGCGGGTACGCAGGCGCGAGGCCGGCGTCGAAACGCTCGACTTCTTACGGCCATACGCGTTGCGGATGCGGGTCAGCATATCGCCGAGAGGATCGCTCAATGACATGTTATGTCCTCCTTACCAGCTCGACTTGACCAGGCCTGGGATCTGGCCGTTATTGCCGAGATCACGAAGCGCGATACGCGATACTTTGAGCTTGCGATAATAGGCACGCGGACGTCCGGTGACTTCGCAGCGGTTGCGGATGCGGGTCTTGGCCGAGTTGCGCGGCAGCGCCGAAAGCTTCAGCTGAGCGCGGAAGCGCTCTTCCATCGGCTTGGACTGATCCATGATGATCGCCTTGAGCACCTTGCGCTTGGCAGCGAACTGGTCCGCAAGCTTGCGGCGCCTGTTGTTCTTCTCGACTGAGCTGGTCTTTGCCATTTCAGATTTTTCCTTTTCTCGCTGCCGTTACTGGCGGAAGGGGAAGTTGAAGGCCTTGAGCAATGCCCTGGCTTCGTCGTCCGTCTTCGCAGTCGTACAAACGATGACGTCCATGCCCCAGATCTGATCAACCTTGTCGTAGTTGATCTCCGGAAACACGATGTGTTCTTTGATGCCCATGGCATAGTTGCCACGGCCATCGAAGCTCTTCGGATTAAGTCCGCGGAAGTCGCGGACGCGCGGCAGTGCGATGTTCACGAGGCGGTCGAGGAACTCGTACATGCGTTCCTTGCGCAGCGTGACCTTGGCGCCGATCGGCATCTTCTCGCGAACCTTGAAGCCGGCGATCGAGTTGCGGGCGCGGGTGACGACGGCCTTCTGGCCGGCGATCATCGCAAGGTCTTCCGCCGCGATCGAAGGCTTCTTCGAATCGCCGGTAGCCTCGCCGACGCCCATGTTCAGCACGATCTTGTCGATGCGCGGAACCTGCATCTCGTTCTCGTAGCCGAACTGCTCCTGCAGCGCCTTGCGAATGGTCTCGTTGTAGACCTGCTTGAGGCGCGGCGTGTTCTGGGCAGTTGCCTGCTTGGTTTGAGCCTTAGCCATTGATGACTTCTCCCGAGCGCTTGGCGACGCGCACCTTCTTGCCGTCCTTCTGGAAGATAAAGCCGACGCGGGTCGGCTTGCCATCCTTGGGGTCGGCCAGCGCGATGTTCGACAGCTGGATCGGCGCTTCCTTGGTGATGATCCCGCCCTCTTGGGATTGGGACTGCTTCTGGTGACGACGGATCAGGTTGACGCCGCGCACCAGCGCGGTGTCGTCCTTCGGCTGCACCGAAAGGACTTCGCCCGAACGGCCCTTGTCCTTGCCGGCCAGCACGACGACCTTGTCGCCTTTTCTAATCTTTTGCATTGGTCCGGCTCCTTACAGCACTTCAGGCGCGAGCGAGATGATCTTCATGTGGTTCTTGGCGCGGAGTTCGCGCGGAACCGGTCCGAAGATACGCGTGCCGATCGGCTCTTTCTTGTTGTCGACGAGAACGGCTGCGTTCTTGTCGAAACGGATCACGCTGCCGTCCGGGCGGCGAATGTCCTTGGCCGTGCGAACCACGACCGCCTTCATCACATCGCCCTTCTTGACGCGGCCGCGCGGGATGGCTTCCTTGATCGACACCACGATGATGTCGCCCACGGAAGCGTATTTCCGCTTCGAGCCGCCCAGCACCTTGATGCACATGACACGACGGGCGCCGGAATTATCCGCGACGTCGAGGTTTGTTTGCATCTGAATCATGACTGGCCGCCTTCTTCTTTTCTAACGGGACGGGTTTCTCACCCCTCCCCGGTCTGTCCAAAATTCGTTTCGTTGACCCTGATCAGGCCTGGTCCGAAGACACCACGACCCAGCGCTTGTCCTTGGAAATCGGCTTCGATTCCTGGATGAACACCTGATCGCCGACCTTGTGGGCGTTGTTCTCGTCGTGCGCCTTGTACTTCTTGGTCATGCGCACGGTCTTCTTCATCACGGGATGCGTGAAGCGCCGTTCGACCTTGACGACAACCGTCTTCTCGTTCTTGTCGCTGACGACGGTGCCCTGCAGAATGCGCTTTGGCATGGTTTTCGTCCTTAAGCCTTCTTGGCCGCGGACTTTTCCGCAGCGATGGTCTTGATACGCGCAATGTCCTTGCGGACCTGCCTCACGCGCGCGGTCTTCTCAAGCTGGCCGGTGGCCTTCTGGAAGCGCAGGTTGAACTGCTCCTTCTTCAGGCTGGCCAGGTCGTCGGTCAGCTGGTCCTGGGTCTTGGTCCGGATGTCTTCGGCTTTCATGATCAGCCCGTCCTTATTCTGCGATGCGCTGTACGAAGCGCGTCCTGACCGAGAGCTTGGCCGCGCCGAGACGCAGCGCCTCACGGGCGGTTTCCTCGTTGACGCCGTCGATCTCGAACATGATGCGGCCCGGCTTGACGCGTGCCGCCCAGTAGTCGACCGCGCCCTTGCCCTTACCCATGCGGACTTCGGTCGGCTTCGACGTCACCGGCACGTCCGGGAAGATACGGATCCACACGCGGCCGGCACGCTTCATCTCGCGGGTGATCGCGCGGCGGGCCGCCTCGATCTCGCGCGCGGTGACGCGGTTCGGCTCAAGCGCCTTCAGCCCGAAACCACCGAAATCCAGGTTGGTGCCGCCCTTGGCGGTACCATGGATGCGGCCCTTGAACTGCTTGCGGAACTTTGTGCGCTTTGGCTGCAGCATCGTTCTAACTCCAAATTCCTAAATGTCTTACGCGTTTTCGCGACGGCGACCGCGTTCGCGCTCACCACCACCGCCATGCGCATGATCGCCCTCGGTGGCGCGGCGCTCCGAAGCCATCGGGTCGTGCTCGAGGATCTCGCCCTTGAACACCCAGACTTTGACGCCGCAGATGCCGTAGGCCGTATTCGCCTCGGCCGTGCCGTAGTCGACGTCGGCACGCAGCGTATGCAGCGGCACGCGGCCTTCACGATACCATTCCATGCGCGCGATCTCGGCGCCGCCGAGACGGCCGGCGCAGTTGATGCGGATGCCTTCGGCACCGAGGCGCATCGCCGACTGCACGGCGCGCTTCATGGCGCGGCGGAACGCGATGCGGCGCTCGAGCTGCTGGGCGATCGACTGGGCGACCAGGGTCGCGTCGATCTCCGGCTTGCGCACTTCGACGATGTTCAGATGCGTCTCGGACTTGGTCATCTCCATCAGCTTCTTGCGAAGCTTCTCGATGTCGGCGCCCTTCTTGCCGATGATCAGGCCCGGACGCGCCGCATGGATGGTGACGCGGCACTTCTTGTGCGGACGCTCGATCACGACCTTCGAGATCGCAGCCTGCTTGAGTTCCTTCTCAAGATATTTGCGGATCTTGATGTCCTCGTGCAGCAGCTTGCCGTACTCGCCGGTGTTCGCGAACCAGCGCGAATCCCAGGTGCGGTTGATGCCGAGACGCAGACCGATCGGATTGACTTTCTGGCCCATTATGCGGCCTCCCCTTTTTCTTCGACTTCACGAACGACGATCGTGAGGTGCGAGAACGGCTTCTCGATACGGCTGGCGCGACCACGGCCACGGGCATGGAACCGCTTCATGACGATCGACTTGCCGACATAGGCTTCCGCCACAATCAGCGCATCGACGTCGAGGTCGTGGTTGTTTTCCGCGTTGGCGATCGCCGATTCCAGCGTCTTCTTGACCGTGCCGGAAATCCGCTTGGCCGAGAATTCGAGGTCGGAAAGCGCTGTCGCGACCTTCTTGCCGCGGATCAGCGCGGCAACCAGGTTCAGCTTCTGCGGGCTGATACGGATCGTGCGCAACACGGCGCGCGCTTCGTTGTCAGCAAGCCTGCGCGGAGCTTTGGCCTTGCCCATGATTATTTCCTCTTCGCCTTCTTATCCGCGCCGTGACCGTAATAGGTCCGGGTCGGAGCGAATTCACCGAACTTGTGACCGACCATGTCCTCGTTCACCGAGACGGGAACGTGCTTCTGGCCGTTGTAGACACCGAAGGTGAAGCCGACGAACTGCGGCAGGATGGTGGAGCGGCGGCTCCACATCTTGATCACCTCATTGCGACCACCTTCACGAACCTTGTCCACCTTCTTCAGAAGGTAGCCGTCGATGAAGGGGCCTTTCCAAATCGAACGAGTCACTTGGCGTTACCTCTTCTTAGCTCTTGCGCTGATGGCGCGAGCGCAGGATGAACTTGTCGGTCGCCTTGTTGGACCGCGTCTTCTTGCCCTTGGTCGGCTTGCCCCAGGGCGAAACCGGATGGCGGCCACCCGAGGTGCGGCCTTCGCCGCCGCCATGTGGATGGTCGACCGGGTTCATGGTCACGCCGCGATTGTGCGGACGTTTGCCGCGCCACACGGTGCGGCCTGCCTTGCCGTCATTGATGTTGCCGTGGTCCGGATTGGACACGGCACCGACAGTGGCCATGCAGGAGCCGTGGACGACACGCTGCTCGCCCGAGTTGAGGCGCAGGATCGCCATGCCCTGGTCGCGACCGACGAGCTGGCCATAACCACCGGCCGAACGGGCGACCTGAGCGCCCTTGCCGGGCTTCAGCTCGATATTGTGGACGATCGTGCCAACCGGCATCGAGGCCAGCGGCATCGCATTGCCGGGTTTCACGTCGACCGATTCACCGGCCACGATCTTGTCGCCGGGAGCCAGACGCTGCGGGGCGATGATGTAGGACAGCTCGCCATCGTCATACTTGATCAGCGCGATGAAGGCGGTGCGGTTCGGATCGTATTCGATACGCTCGACCGTGCCGACGACGTCGAACTTGCGGCGCTTGAAGTCGATGATACGGTAGGTGCGCTTGTGACCGCCGCCGATGAAGCGGGCCGTGATGCGGCCGTAATTGTTGCGGCCGCCCGACTTGGTCAGGCCTTCGGTCAGGCCCTTGACGGGCTTGCCCTTGTAGAGGCCCGAGCGGTCGACGATGACCAGCTGACGGGTGCTCGGCGTTACCGGGTTGAATTTTTTCAGTGCCATTGTTCTGTCCTCGCGACCTTGCTCAGAGACCCGTCGCGACGTCGATCGACTGGCCGTCGGCCAGCGTCACAACCGCCTTCTTGACGTCGCTCTGGCGGCCGATCGTGCCGCGGAAGCGCTTGATCTTGCCCTTGCGGACAAGCGTGTTCACGGCCATCACCTTGACGCCGAACAGCGCTTCGACGGCGGCCTTGATTTCCGGCTTCGACGCCTTCTTGGCGACATTGAAGACGACCTGGTTCTGCTCGGAAGCCATGGTCGACTTTTCGGTGATCGCCGGCGAGACGATCACGTCGTAATGACGAAGGTCGGTCATTTGAAGCGCTCCTCGAGAGCCTCGACGGCGGCCTTCGAAAGGACCAGCGTGCCGCGGCGCAGAATGTCGTAGACGTTGATGCCCTGGATGGGCAGCACGTCGATGTTCGGGATGTTGGTCGCCGCCAGCTTGAAATTCTTGTCAAGCTCGGCGCCGCCGATCACCAGGGCGTTGCTCAGGCCCAGCGTCGCGAAATTCGCGATCAGTGCCTTGGTCTTGGCCTCGGTCAGCTTCAGCTCATCGATGATGATGATCGACGCGCTCTTGGCTTTGGCCGAAAGCGCATGCTTGAGACCGAGCGCACGCACCTTCTTCGGCAGATCGTGCTCGTGGCTGCGCACGACCGGGCCGTGGGCTTTACCGCCGCCGCGGAACTGCGGAGCGCGAGCCGAATGGTGACGGGCGCGGCCGGTACCCTTCTGCTTGTACATCTTGGCGCCGGTGCGGGCGATTTCCGCGCGGCCCTTGGCCTTGTGTGTGCCCTGCTGCTTCTTGGCAAGCTGCCAGCGCACGACGCGCTGCAGGATGTCCTCGCGCGGATCAAGGCCGAAAATCTCTTCGGAGAGCTTCAGCTTGCCGGCGTCCTTGCCGCCAAGCGTTGTAATCTTGAGGTCCATTATTCCGCTCCCTCTGTGGCCTGGGCCTCGTTCTTGGCGGCACCATCGGTTGCAACGGCGCGGATCGCGGCGGGCTTCGGCGCATTGGCCGGAAGCGCTACCTTGGCCGCGTCGCGGACCAGGATCCATGCACCCTTCGAACCCGGGACGGCACCGCGGATCAGGATCAGGCCGCGATCGGCGTCGGTCGAGACGACCTCGACATTCTGCGTGGTGACGCGGGTGTCACCCATGTGGCCGGCCATATGCTTGCCCTTGAACACCTTGCCCGGATCCTGGCGCTGGCCGGTCGAGCCGTGTGTACGGTGCGACACCGAGTTGCCGTGCGTCGCGCGGCCGCCACCCATGTGGTGCCGCTTGATGACGCCCTGAAAGCCCTTGCCGATCGTGGTTCCCGTCACATCGACCTTCTGGCCGACGACGAAATGCTCGACGGTGATCTCGGCGCCGACATCGATCATGTTGTCGGCGGAGACGCGGAACTCGGCAACCTTGGCCTTCGGCTCGACGGAAGCGGTCGCGAAATGGCCGCGCATCGCCTTCGACGTGTTCTTCACCTTGGCGAGGCCAACGCCGAGCTGGACGGCGGTATAGCCGTTCTTCTCCTGCGTGCGCTGCGCCACGACCTGGCAGTTCTCCATCTGGAGAACAGTGACGGGAACATGTTCCCCGGCATCGTTGTAGATGCGGGTCATTCCCACCTTCTTTGCAATCACACCTGAACGCATCGGTTCAATTCCTTTAGAGTTCCCTGTCGGGGCTGTCGCCCCTCCACGCCTCTTGTTCCTTCAGAGTTCCGGGTCGCCCCGCTGACCTCTGGTTCCTTAGAGCTTGATCTCGACGTCGACACCGGCGGCTAGGTCGAGCTTCATCAAAGCATCGACCGTCTGCGGGGTCGGGTCGACGATGTCGAGCAGACGCTTGTGCGTGCGCATCTCGAACTGCTCGCGGCTCTTCTTGTCGACGTGAGGCGACCGGTTGACCGTGAACTTTTCGATCCGCGTCGGCAGCGGAATGGGGCCGCGGACGTTGGCGCCGGTGCGCTTGGCGGTCGACACGATTTCCCGTGTCGAGGCGTCGAGCACCCGGTGATCAAACGCCTTCAGGCGGATGCGGATATTCTGTCCGTTCATGCGTCACTTCCTTGTTCTGGCGCGGCGCGGGCAGCGCCCGCGACAGATCGGTTTAAGTCCAAATTACTCTTTGATGGTGACGACGATGCCGGCACCGACGGTGCGGCCGCCTTCACGGATGGCGAAGCGCAGCTTCTCT
>NZ_JBVVQI010000061.1:0-13743 GCF_055811495.1 Mesorhizobium sp. WSM4830
CCCCCGCCCCCGCACGCCGCCCGCGCGGCGGCGCGGGCCCGCCCCCCCCCCCCCCCTCCCCCGCCCCCCCCCCCCCCCCCCCGCCACCCCCCCCCCCCCCCCCGGCGGCCGCTGCGCGCCCACCTCTCCCCCGCCTTGCGGGGGCGAGGAACCCAGGTCTTCAGAGGTCGGCAGGACAGGCCCCTTGTAACTCTGCATTTGCTGAAGCCGTCACGGAGCGGATGCAATGGGTGAGGGGCTTTCGCGCCGTGGTCGGCTATCGGCACCTCCTGAACAAAAACGCCGCGGTTAGAGCCGCGGCGCTTCGAAGTCGATCTCTCCTGGGTCGGAGCCTAGCTTGACGGCTGGGGTTCCATGCCGCCTTCGGGCTCGGGGCCCTTCTTGCGGCGTCCGGACTTCGGCACGGCCGAGCCGCGGCTCGGCGGTGTGTCGTCGCCGAGGTCGCGTGCGGGCTTATTGCCGGCGATCAGTTGCTTGATCTCCTCGCCGGACAGCGTCTCGTATTCGAGCAGGCCCTGCGCCAGCGCGATCCATTCCTTCTTTTTCTTGGTCAGGATGGACCTTGCCGTCGAATAGGCCTCGTCGATCAGCCGGCGCACTTCGGCGTCGATGATCTGCGCCGTCTCTTCCGAGATATTCTGCGTGCGCGCCACCGAATGGCCGAGGAACACTTCCTCCTGGTTGTCGCCATAGGCGACATGGCCGAGCTTGTCGGAGAAGCCCCAGCGCGTCACCATGGCGCGCGCCAGCTTGGTCGCCTGCTCGATATCGGAGGAGGCGCCTGAGGTGATGTTCTCCTTGCCGAATTTGAATTCCTCGGCGACACGGCCGCCCATCATGATGGCGAGGCGCGAGATCATGTATTTGTAGCTCATCGAGTAGCGATCGCCTTCCGGCAGCTGCATGACCATGCCGAGTGCCCGGCCGCGCGGGATGATGGTCGCCTTGTGCAGCGGATCGGCCGACGGCACGTTGAGCGCCAGGATGGCATGGCCGGCCTCATGATAGGCGGTCAGCTCCTTCTCGGCCTGCGTCATCGCTGACGAGCGGCGCTCGGCGCCCATCATGATCTTGTCCTTGGCGTCCTCGAATTCGGCCATGGTGACGAGGCGCTTGTTGCGCCGCGCCGCCATCAGCGCGGATTCGTTGACCAGGTTCATCAGGTCGGCGCCGGAAAAGCCCGGCGTGCCGCGCGCGATCACCTTGAGGTCGACATTGGGCGCCAGCGGCACGTTGCGCACATGCACTTTCAGGATCTTCTCGCGGCCGACGATGTCGGGGTTCGGCACCACCACCTGGCGGTCGAAGCGGCCCGGCCTCAGCAGCGCCGGATCGAGCACGTCTGGCCGGTTGGTGGCGGCGATCAGGATGATGCTTTCGTTGGATTCGAAGCCATCCATCTCGACCAGCAGCTGGTTCAGCGTCTGCTCGCGCTCGTCATTGCCGCCGCCGAGGCCGGCGCCGCGATGGCGGCCGACCGCGTCGATTTCGTCGATGAAGATGATGCAAGGCGCGTTCTTCTTGGCCTGGTCGAACATATCGCGGACGCGGCTTGCGCCGACGCCGACGAACATCTCGACAAAGTCCGAGCCCGAAATGGTGAAGAACGGCACGTTGGCTTCACCGGCGACCGAGCGGGCGAGCAGCGTCTTGCCGGTTCCGGGAGGACCGACGAGCAGCACGCCGCGCGGGATCTTGCCGCCGAGCCGCTGGAATTTCTGCGGGTCGCGCAGGAACTCGACGATTTCTTCCAGATCTTCCTTGGCTTCGTCGACGCCGGCGACGTCCTGGAAGGTGACGCGGCCATGCGCTTCTGTCAAAAGCTTGGCCTTCGACTTGCCGAAGCCCATGGCGCGGCCGGAACCGGATTGCATCTGGCGCATGAAGAATATCCAGACGCCGAGGATGAGGATCATCGGCAGCCAGGAGATCAGGGTGCCGAACAGCGAATTGGAGCCGTCGGACTCAGGACGCGCATTGATGGTGACGTTCTTGTCCTGCAGCCGTGAAACCAGCGACGGGTCCCCGGGCGAATAGGTCTGGAACCCGTTTGAGCTGTCCGTGTAGTTGCCGGAGATACGGGCGCCGGCGATGGTTACCGACTTGATCCGTCCCGCCGCGACTTCCTGCAGGAACTGCGAATAGGGGACATCGCTCGAGGCTCCACGCGTCTGCGGCGTCTGGAAAAGATTGAAGAGAGCGATGAGCAGGACCGCTATGATCGCCCAGAGCGCAAGGTTGCGATAATTCGGATTCATCAATTGTCCCGTTGGCGCCGCTGGGCGGACACGCGTCGTGAGAGGAAACTTGGCCCTAACATAGGGAGAGCGTTCCCCCTTGCCAAGCATAACAGCAGGTCTCAGTTAAGCTTTCGCCCGTGGTAGGCCGGCACTGTGGCCGCCGAATGGCGAGGCTGGAACCGGCGCCGCGCCAAGCAAGGCAGCGATGCCATCGGCCGGCGCCAGATCGAAGGACGGCAGGAAACGGGCGAAGGGCGCAACTGCCGGATATGCGGCGACCGCCGCCGGCATCGGGCTTTCCCCGGGCAAACCCGGGCCTTCCCCGAGCAGGCCAAGGCATTCGCCATCCCGCCACAGCGCCGGCTCGGCGGCCAAGGCGGCACGCACAAGGCTTGCCGGCGTGCCATGCCCGGCAATTGCCCGCTTTGCGGCAAGAGCCGCCCCGAGCGGTGCTACCAACGGCGGTGCGATCAACAATGCACCCGGACTGTCTCCCAATGTGATCCGTCTGCGGCCGTCCCAAAGGGCATTGTCGGAAACGTCGACAGCGGGTGGCAGATCGCGCAATTCGCGATGCAGAAAGATGCCGGCACGCCGGGCATCGATCACGGTCCGCGACAATGTGGCACAAAGCGACCCGGTGCGGAGCCGGCCGAAAAGGGCTTCGCTGCGGGCCTGGTCGGGAAGGAAGGCGGTGCCGCCGGTCGCCGCCAGCAGGATACGCAGCGCATAGATGGCCGCCCGGCTGTCGGCGGCCGTCGCAAAATCCCGATCGAGGCGGATGAGGCCGGCGGCCGGCCTGGAGACCAGGCTGCGGATCAGCATGGCCGCGCGATGTCCCAGCTGCTCACGCTCGGCCGCCGCCTTTCTGGCCAGTGCTATCGCTTCAGCCACGCGAGGCGCACCGTCGCCTTCGGCAAGTGCTGCGCGGACGCGCGGCCGCTCGAAACCGGTGTCGGCATTGGTCGGATCTTCGATCCAGGCAACCTGTTCACGCCGCAGGAATTCGCGCAGCTCAGCACGCCTTACGCCGAGCAGCGGCCGCACGATCCAGTGCCGCCACTCGTAGAGGGTTGCCGGCGCCATGCCGGCAAGGCCCCGCGGCTTCTCATCAGTTGGCAGCTCGTCACGTGCTTGCCGCATCAGCACGGTCTCGGCCTGGTCGTCGGCGGTGTGGCCGGTCAGGATCAGGCCGATGCCTTCCGCTTCGGCGGCCTCGGCGAGCAGCCGGTATCGCGCCTCGCGCGCGGCGGCGGGCAGGCCGGTCGATGGTTTGTGCCCCGACCAGGCGAGAATGCGATGGGCAATGCCGCGCGCCGCGCACAGCCTGGCCACTGCTTGCGCTTCCGCTGCCGCTTGCGGCCGCAATTGATGATCGATCGTCACCGCCAGCAATTTCGTTGCCGGCGCGGTACGGTCGAGATGGGCTTTGAGGAGGAGGAGAAGGGCGGTCGAATCGCTGCCGCCGGACACGGCCGCAACAGCGCCGTTGGAAAAGTCGATCCGCGAAAAATCCGAAAGGTCAGGCTCGGTGTCGAGCATCATGCATGTCGCCCAAAAGTGGGCCCGGTTTTGGGGCAACGACATGCAGCGGAACAACTAGCACGCCGCGAGCGCCCTTTCCTGCTTGACCCGCTCCTTGAGCGCGCCGGAAATATCGGGGTAGCGCTTGCCGATCTCGCTGAAAGTGGCACAGGCCACATCACGCTGCTTCAGCCCGACCAGTGAAACGCCGAGCTTCAGCAGCATGTCGGGCGCTTTCTTGGCCTTGGGATAGTCCTTGCTGGCAGCGAGGAAAATCTCGGCCGCATCGCGGTATTTCTGCTGGCCGAGCAGCGATTCACCGAGCCAGTAATGCGCGTCCGCCGCTTTGGCGTCCCTGGGAAAACGGGCGATGTGGTCGCGGAAACCCTGTTCGGCGGTGCTGTAGTCGCCCGACAGGATGAACTGGTAAGAATTGCGGTAAAGCTCCTCCGGATCGTTGGTCGAGGGGAGTGCCGCGACCACCGTATCGTCGGATTTGCCGGCCTTGTTGCCGACTGCGCTGGCGCCGTTGGCTGGGGCCGTATTCTGCTCCGGCGCGTTCGCCTGCGCATTGCCGTCGGCTTCGACGACATTGCCGTTTTTGTCGACGGTGATGGTGCCGAACGTCTTGGGCGGCGCGCCGGGGATCAGCTTGCCGGGATCGCTGTTGGGCGATTCGACGATGACGTCCTCGACGCTTTTGCCGCCGTCTGCCGCCTTGCCCGCATCGGCCGGAGCCGGCGTTGCCGGTGCCTCCGCCACGTTATTGTCGCCGTTGGGGCCGTCGCTGCCAGGCGCCGCCTCGGATTTCTTCTGCTCGGCCGGCTGCTGCGCGCCTTGCGGACCGCCTTCCAGCTGCTGGAAGCGGAATTCGTTGTCTTCCTGCTGCTTGCGGATCTGCTCCTGCATCTGCAGGACCTGGAAATTGAGTTCCTCGATCTTGCCGTTCATCTGCCGGAGCTGTTCCTCCAGCGCCGGAGTGCCGGTGCCGTCCTGTTGCGCGAACTGAACCTGATCCGGCTTTTTCTTTTCGCCGAAAATGCCGGGCAGTTTGATCGTCGGCAGATGGAAGGAAAAACCGCTGTCCGATGACTGCTCGGTGCCGTTTGCCCCGATACCGTCAGCAAGTGCCGCGATACTTGATACGAGCAGCAGCGCAAGCGTGCCGCTCAAGACCGATCTGAAATGCATGTGCCTCTCGCCGTGAAACCATTGTTGCGCGCCTCTCACTCGAAGTAGACCAGCCAACTGGGGACTAGCCAGACGCTCTCGGCTCTTAACAGGACGTGAGACTTCGGCCAAATTTTGTTTGGAGCGGGCAGATATGAAAAAGGCGGCCCTGCGGCCGCCTTTCGCACCAAGTGTTGCATTTTTGCCGATCAGGAGCCGGCGCCGCCCAGCGTGGTAACGGCGCGCCGGTTCTGCGACCAGCAGGAGATGTCGTCGCAAACCGCGACCGGACGCTCCTTGCCGTAGGAAATGGTCTTCAGGCGCTGCGCCGAAACGCCCTTGGCGACCAGGAAGTCGCGGGTGGCGGCAGCACGGCGGGCGCCGAGCGCCAGATTGTATTCGCGCGTGCCGCGCTCGTCGGCATGGCCTTCGATGACGATGGCATACTGCTTGTACTGGTTCAGCCACTGCGCCTGGCGCGACAGCGTCGTCTGCGCATCGGCGCGGATCGAGGACGAATCGGTGTCGAAGAAGATGCGGTCGCCGATGTTGACGGTGAAGTCCTGGGCCGAACCGGGCGTTGCCGCGCCGGCGCCGTTGAGGCCGAGATCGGCGGCGCTGTTCGGCGTCTTCTTCGAGGCGCAACCGGTGATCGCGAGCATCGCGACCAGCGCGATCATGACCGGGTTTGTGGTAAGTGCTGCGATACGGCCCATGCCGCCTCTCCTTCGCAATTCGAGTGATTTCATTGATCGTCCAGTAACCACGTTTGGGTTAACCGGCGCTCAAGAAACACGGTTAAAATTTGGTTTCGGCTGCCGTCCACAACCGTTCTGCCGAGGGCTACTCAAGGGCGACAATGAGCGCGGACCGTAGGCGGAAATGCGGCCAAAACATGAAAAAGAGGGAATTGAGGAACTGAAGAACTGAGGAATTGAAGAAAAGGAATTACGTCAGCTTCTCTCTGAGGCTCACGAGCATCCCATGGATTTGGGCATAAGATCGCCGCCAGGCGTCGAGTTGGGACTGCGTGATGTATTGAAGATCGAAGGCGTAAGATATCCACGTCTCCACTTCGCTGCATGACCCCACCGCCATCGAAACGAAGCGAGCGAATTCGGCTTTGGAATGGCTCTGCTTGCAAATCCCTCAGCTAAATTGGCGCAGATTGCCTTACTCGAGCGTCGCAATTGATCGGCAAGCGCGTATTGCTCAATTTTCGGAAAAGCAAGCGTGGCTCTATGCACCTCAAGAGAAACCGCGTAGGCGCGTTTGTAGACTTCCAGCTCCCTCGCACGCTCAACGTAGCGCCCCGGCTTCTCCATCTCCTCAGTTCTTCAGTTCTTCAATTCCTCTGTTCTTCTTCCGTCACTCCAGCAACGGCGACCAGGCCGGATCCGAGGCGAAGTTCGCCGTCGGGATCAACTGTTCGTTGCGGCCGGTGAGATCGACCGAAACAAGTTTTGGTCCACCATTGGAATCGCGGAAGAACATCAGCACCCGGCCGTTGGGTGCCCAGGTCGGCCCTTCCTGCTGAAAGCCGGTGGACAGGATGCGCTCACCCGAACCGTCGGTGCGCATGACGCCGATCTGGAATTCGCCGCCGGTCTGCTTGGTGAAGGCGATGAGATCGCCGCGCGGCGACCACACCGGCGTCGAATAGACGCCGTCGCCGAACGAGATTCGGGTCTGGCCCGAGCCGTCGGCGCCCATCACATAAATCTGCGCGCGGCCGCCGCGGTCCGAGGTGAACACCACCTTGCTGCCGTCAGGCGAGTAGGACGGTGAGGTGTCGATGGCGGTCGAATTGGTAAGCCTGGTTGTCGAGCGGCTTCTCAGATCCATGGCGAAGATGTTGGAATTGCCGTCGTCGCGCAGCAGGCTCATGATCACCTTCTGGCCGTCCGGCGAAAAGCGCGGCGCAAACGTCATGCCGGGGAAATTGCCGACCAGCTCGCGCTGCCCCGTCTCGATCTGCAAAAGGTACACCCGCGGCTGACCGCTCTCATAGGACATGTAGGTGATTTCCTGCCGGTTCGGCGAGAAGCGCGGCGTCAGCACGATCGATTTGCCGTTCGAGAGATAGCGGACGTTGGCGCCGTCCTGGTCCATGATGGCAAGCCGCTTCTTGCGCGCATTCTTGGCACCGGACTCGTCGATGAAGACGACGCGCGTGTCGAAATAGCCCTTCTCGCCGGTCAGCCGCTCGTAGATCGCGTCGGCGATGATATGGGCGACGCGCCTGGTATTGGCGTCGTTGGCGAAGAACTGTTCGCCCGACATCTGCTGGCCGGCGAAGGTGTCCCACAGCCGGTACTGGGCACGGATGCGGCCGTCTGCCTCCTTGCCAACGCTGCCGGTGACCAGAGCCTGGGCGTTGATCACCTTCCAGTCCTCGAAGCGCGGCGTGGCATCCGGGTTCGATATCTTTTCAATGAAAGCGCTTTTGTCGATCGGCGCGAACAGCCCGGAGCGTTTCAGGTCGGCACTGACGATGCCGGAAATCTCGGCGCCGAGCGCATCGCCGCCCTGGAAGTCCGTGATGGCGATCGGCAACGGCTCGACATTGCCCTTGTTGACGTTGAGCTCAACGAGCGCCCGCGCCGGCAGGGTGACGGCAACGGTCATACCCAGCGCCATCGCTGCGATCGTCAGGAGCGGCTTGAGGATGGATTTCATGTCTTCTCGCTTCTCTTCGCTGATTCTGTGGGAGCCGGGCCTAAAGACCGAGCATCTCCCTGGGGTCGAAAGTGACCCGAACGTCGGACCAGATGTCTTGCTTGCCCGCCGGAACCTGCAGGCCGGCCATGTCGCATTTCTGAACCGCGCGCACTGCACTTTCGTCAAACGGGCGGTTTCCGCTCGACTTTTCAACGCTCGGCCGGCCATCCAGCTTGCCGGAGGCGTCCAGATTAAACCGGACCACCACGACGAAATTCTCCGAACCCTCGAGCCCTGCCGGAAGCGTCCAACAACCGCCAAGCTGGGCCTCCAATGCCCCCTGCTCCGATTTCGAAAGCTTCTGGCCCTGATCCTTGTCGCCGCCGAGGGATGCTTGCTGGGTCGAGCGCTTGGCGCCGCCGCCGGACGGCTTCCGCTTGTCGAGCAGAGCCGAAATCTCGTCGGCGTTGAATTGCTTGTCGTCCGATTTCGGCCTGGACGAGGCTTCCTTGACCGGCTTGTCGGCATCCTTGCGCTCGGGCGCCTTGGCGCTTTCGGCCTGGGCCGGCTGCGGCTTCGGCCGAGCCTCGGGTGCTGGCGCCGAGTCCGGAAGCTGCGCCTCCTCGGTTGGCGGTTGCTTGGCAATCGCCTCGGCGACGGCGTCCGGCTTGACCTCGGGCTGCGGCTCGATCGCGGCAGTCTTGTCCTGCGGCGGCGTGGGCGTCGGCTCCTTGGCCGGGGTCGGCTTGGGTTCGGTCTGCTTGACAGGCTCGGGCTTGACCTCTTCCTTCGGCTGCGGCACCGGCGCCACCTCCGTAGCGGGAATAGGCTTCGGCTCTTCCTTCGGCTTCGGCACGTCCTCAGGCTTGGGCTTCTCGACCGGGGTCGGCGCGGGTGGCGGAGCTGCCGTCATATCGACTGGCTGAGGCTTGGCCTCAGGCGTCGGCGGTTTGTCGGTGTCGACACTGTTCTCGCCGACTTTCTGGGCGTCGGGAACGATGTCGGGACGCTGCGTCGGCAGCGGCGCCGGCTTATCGTGCATCACAGATTTCTTGTCGCCTTGCAGGACCTGTGCCGTCGCTTCCATCGGCACGATCTCGACCGACACCGATTCCGCATCGGACGCAGGCATCGCGGGCGGCGAGGACAACGTGAACAGCCCGAAGGCGATCGCCACCGTATGCAAGATCACCGATGTGGTGAGGCCGGTCCTCATCTTGCGTCTATTGATCCTGTTCCTGCAGTGAAACCAGGCCGATATTCTTGTAGCCGGCAGCCGAGATGCGGGCCATCACCTTCATGGCCGTGCCGTAATCCGTCGCCTTGTCACCCCTGATGAAAATGCGCTCGTCATAGCCGGTCTTCGAGATCGCCTGCAGCTTCGCCACCAATTCCTCGATCGGGATCTCGGTTTCCTGGAGGTAGATCTGACCGGCCGGGTTGATGGACACGGTTATAGGCTGCGTATCGGCGTTCATCGCTTTGGCCTGGGTATCCGGCAGGTCGATCGGCACGCCGACCGTCAGCAAGGGTGCTGCGACCATGAAGATGATGAGCAGCACCAGCATCACGTCGACCATCGGCGTGACGTTGATCTCCGATATCAAGGCGTGATGGCGGCCGCGCCGCCTGTGGCCGCGCCCGCCGCGTCCTCCACCACCTGCGCTTACGGACATTCCCATGATCGTTCCTCAGGCCTTCTGCGCGACTTTTTCATCGATTTGGCGCGAGAGTATGGCGGAGAACTCATCCGCGAAGCCTTCCATGCGCACGGCGATCTTGCTGGCGTCCGACGACAGCTTGTTATAGGCGATGACGGCGGGAATGGCGGCGAGCAGGCCGATGGCCGTCGCCAGCAGCGCTTCGGCGATGCCGGGCGCGACCACCGACAGGCTGGTGTTCTTCGAGGCGGCGATCGCCTGGAACGAGGTCATGATGCCGATAACCGTGCCGAACAGGCCGATGAAGGGCGCCGCCGAGCCGGTGGTGGCGAGAAAGCCGAGCCGCCCTTCCAGCTTTTCCATCTCGCGGGTCAGCGCCAGATCCATCGCCTTGTCGATGCGGGTCTGCAGGCCGAGCGGCGATTTCGCGCCCTTCTCGAAGCTCTTCTTCCATTCGCGCATGGCGGCGACGAAGATCGCACTCATGCCGGTCGTCTTGCGGTCAGCGAGCGTGCGGTAAAGTTCTTCCAGCGACTGTCCCGACCAGAACACCTGTTCGAAGCGATTGAGCGCCAGCCGCATGCGGGCATAGGCGACGAGCTTGTCGACGATGATCGCCCAGGTCCAGATCGAGGCGCAGAGCAAGCCGATCATGACCAGCTTGACCACCCAACCGGCCTGCATGAACAAGGCCCAAATCGATAAATGCGCGCCCGGGTCGGCGAGAGCGATGTTTTCCATGTTACGTCCTTAAAGATTTTCCGGGCGTGGCTGGCGGCTGGCCCATGGGCATCCCTTGTGGTCCGTTCGCGTTAAGCTTGCGGAATAACCCCAAATGCACCGTTGGCGGCCTTTTCAGGGCAAATATTGGTGAAAGGAAGGCGCTTGGATTCTTCCAATCTTAACCAATCCCTTCATGGACCGTTATGGTTAAGGATGGGTTAGGACGTACAGCGCGGCGCATTGCCGCGCCCCGACGAGCGCCCGGTGATCCTGGCCCGGACGGGAGCTCCGGGATCGTTTGCCTCTGAACCTTTATTTGCGCGTTCTGGGCATGAAGGCCGCGATCCAGTCCTTCGGAAAGCGCCGCGGCCGGCCATTCTCGCCGACGATCGCCGCTTCGACCCGCGCCTCGACCAGCACTTCGCTGCCGCGTTTCAACTGCTGCGCCATGACGATGCGGGCGCCGGAAATGTCTTCGGTGCGCGTATCGATGGTCAGGATGTCGTCCATGCGGGCCGAACCGCGAAAATCGATCTCCATGCGCCGCACCACCCAGACTATTTTCTCGCCATGCTTGCCGTCGGCAAGCTCGGTGTGGTGGACGCCGGCCAGCCGCAGATAGTCGGAACGGCCGCGCTCGAAGAATTCGAGATAGCGCGCGTGGTAGACGACGCCGGAAAAATCGGTGTCTGCATAATAGACCCGCGCCATCAATCGATGGCCGAATTCCGTCAGCGCGCCGGAAAGCCCGGCGGACAATGCCGATTCACCGTGATCGTCCATTGCGCTGTCCTTTTGGCCCGACGGGCCCTGTTTCAAGCAACACCTGTTTTGCGCATAGACCGGCGATGATCAAGACCTGGAGGGCGGGGCCGGGAACTGCCAGCACCGAAGCCATAAGCAGCGGAACTTACGGCTCTTCCTGGAAGAGGCTGATCTGCTGCTGCGCCAGGTCCTTCGGCGCCTCGAGGCCGAGATGCCGCCAGGCATTGGCCGCCAGCACGCGGCCGCGCGGCGTGCGCATGATAAAGCCTTGCTGGATCAGAAAGGGCTCGATGATGTCCTCGATGGCATCGCGTGGCTCCGAAAGCCCGGCCGCGATGGTCTCGATGCCGACCGGCCCGCCGCCGAAATTCCGGGCGATCATCTGGAGATAACGGCGGTCGAGCGCGTCGAGGCCGAGCCCGTCGACCTCCAGCCGCGTCAGCGCCTCATCGGCGATCTTGCGGTCGACATGGCCGTCGCCGGCAACGCTGGCGAAGTCGCGCACCCGGCGCAACAGCCGGCCGGCGATGCGCGGCGTGCCGCGCGCCCTCCGGGCGATCTCCAAGGCACCGTCGTCGCCGAGCGGCATGGCAAGGATGCGGGCACCGCGCCGCACGATCTGCTCGAGTTCCTCGACGGAATAGAAATTGAGCCTTACCGGAATGCCGAAGCGGTCGCGCAGCGGGTTGGTCAACAGGCCGAGCCGGGTGGTGGCGGCGACGAGCGTGAAGCGGGCAAGGTCGATCTTCACCGAGCGGGCCGCCGGCCCCTCGCCAATGATCAGGTCGAGCTGGAAATCCTCCATCGCCGGATAGAGGATTTCCTCGACCGCCGGGTTGAGCCGGTGGATCTCGTCGATGAACAGCACGTCGCGGTCTTCGAGGTTGGTCAGCAGCGCCGCGAGATCGCCGGCCTTAGCGATGACCGGACCCGAGGTCGAGCGGAAATTGACGCCGAGTTCGCGCGCCATGATTTGCGCCAGCGTCGTCTTGCCGAGGCCGGGCGGCCCGACGAACAGCACATGGTCGAGCGCTTCGCTGCGGCCCTTGGCGGCTTCGATGAACACTTTGAGATTGGCCCGCACCGCAGCCTGGCCGACGAAGTCGCCAAGCGTCTGCGGCCGCAAGGTCTGCTCGGCGTCCTCGCCGCGTCTGTCGGGAGCAATGAGGCGTGGCGAAAGGCTCATGCGCATACCGCTCGAAGGAAAAAGTTCGTATCGACACGGATCAAGGTCACCCGGCACCCTCTCGTTCGGCGTCTTGCTGCTCGCCAACAACATGGCGGCCTACTGCATCTCTTACCACCGCGTCGATCTGTTCCAACGTAACGGGCCCGTCAGGTGGATCACCTAGAAATCCAGCGAGGTCGGCAAATTCGAGATTGCGCGGCGTTCCTATCAGGAGACCCTCCACGACCGTCCAGGCAACAGTATCGCCTGACTTGAGCGACAACTCGTTCCGGACTTTCTTTGGAATCGTAAGCTGCCCCCTGGAGGTCAAGCCCGCATATCCGACCATGCTCTTGTTCCTAGTCGGAATTTATTTGTCGGGCAACGTCTCACCGTGCCAGCTCCTTTAGCCCGAAGCGGATCAGCTTCGACGCGTCCGCCTCTTCGCCCGCCGTCTTCAGCGCCGCCGCCACTGCATTGGCGGCGGTGTCGCGCGAGTAGCCGAGATTGACCAGCGCCGAGACCGCGTCGGTGATCGGCGCCGAAGCAACGCCCTCACCGAGCTCCTGCTTCAGGCCGATGGTGCCGGAGGCAGTGCCCGCATAGGCCGGCGCCTTGTTCTTCAATTCGGTGACGATGCGCTCGGCCACCTTCTTGCCGACGCCAGGCGCCCGGCTGACCATGGCGATATCGCGCAACGCAATCGCGTTGGCGAGGTCGGCTGGCGCCAGCGTCGACAGGATGGCCAGCGCCACCTTGGCGCCGACGCCCTGTACATTGTTCATCAACAGCCGGAACCATTCCCGCTCCAGCACCGACTGGAAGCCGTAGAGCCGCAGCATGTCCTCGCGCACATAGGTCTCGATGAACAGCACCACCGCCTCGCCGGGCGGCGGCAATGCGGCAAGCGTGCGCGCCGAGCAATAGGCGACATAGCCGACGCCATGCACGTCGACGATGCAGAAATCCTCGTCGATCTCGTCCAGCGTGCCTTTTAGCTTGCCGATCATTTGCGATCCCTCATGCCAGCGCCGCCATCCTGTAGGCGATGCTCTGCCGGTGATGCGCGTGACAGATGGCGATAGCCAGCGCGTCGGCGGCATCGTCGCTGTCGAAAGTCGCTTTCGGCATCAGTACCTTGACCATCATGTGGATCTGCTTCTTGTCGCCATGGCCGACGCCGATCACCGCCTTTTTGACGGCGTTTGGCGCATATTCGGCAACGACGAGGCCGGCGCGCGCCGGCACCAGCATCGCGATGCCGCGTGCCTGGCCGAGTTTGAGCGTAGCCGCGGCGTCCTTGTTGACGAAAGTTTGCTCGACCGCCGCCTCGTGCGGCATCGCGGCATGCAGGACCTCGGCGAGCCCGTCATGCAATTGGCAAAGACGGACCGCCAGCGCCGCCTTGTCGTCGGACCGCACGGTGCCGGAGGCGACAAAGCGCAGCGAATTTCCGAGGCTTTCGACGATGCCCCAACCAGTGCGCCTCAGCCCCGGATCGATGCCGATGATGCGAATCGCTTCCCCCATCCGCCAAGTTTACCCTTGGCTAGGGGAGCGATGCCAGCGAAATGTGAACAAACCAGAAACGATGGCTCGTCATGTCCCCTCTGGGACCGTTTCGAAAGTCGCTCCGGCGAGTCATATGGTGGTGGTTTCGAGAACCGGCCTACGCCGGCCGTAGCCTTCATCAGGCGGAGGCGCTTATAAGGGCTTCGGCCGGCGAAGGCCGGAGCGCAGCGGACATTTGGGTCCGTGTTGGGGTGGACGGCCCCCGACGGCATCGTGATGTGCCAGAATGAGGTCGTTGCAGATCTCAATCAAGGGAGAC
>NZ_JBVVQI010000062.1:0-13409 GCF_055811495.1 Mesorhizobium sp. WSM4830
ACTGGACGCGACCACCGTGGTGACACCCGTCATGGCGCAGCAGAACAACGGTGTTGATTGCGGCGTCTTCGTGGTGGGCGGCACGCGTGCGCTGGTTCGGAGATTGGCGAACCAAGAGTGGCCGGAACGGCAGCGGCCGCTGCACCTCGACGACCTCGTTGCCGACCGGCAGGCGCTGCAAAACCGACTGAGGCAGGGCCGCTTGCCGCACGAGCTTGCCGCAATCCCCGCGGAAGCTTTTGCAGCAGCCGGGTCGCAACAAGCCGTGTTGCAAGAGCAGCAAGCCCGACAAGTCGCGCCAGCGCCGTTTGACCAGCACTTGAGCAAGTCGCCCGAGGCCCAGGGCGAGCTGACGAGTACACTTGACAGGAGCAACACCGGGGGCGTCATCATCAACACTGAACACTACACAGCGCTGTTGAGACCGGCGAAGAGGCAGAGGACTGAGAATCCGCAAAGCCTCGCCGTGGGACGGCAGCCGAGCGAAGCAACCACAACGTCCATCAGGCAAGCCTCCGATCAAGCCCGAGCGGACCTGATGGCTTCCTTCAGAAGCAGAGAGCGCTCCGACGCGGGGCGTTGAGGTCGATTGCGGATGAAGCAGAACAGCTCTTTTGGCGACGGAGAGGCTGATGCGATCCCCGGACCGGTAGCTCTCGCCGTAATTGATGAGGCTGGCATTGTTGGAAGGCGATTGTAGGCTTGGGACTCGCCGATCCCCAGTCAGGCGGCGCTGAGACGGATCGCCGACCTCAATAGGGGTCAGAACAAGAGCTGTGCAGAATCGTACGCAGCCTTTATCAACCAAAGGCAGCTACGGTAGATTTGATGATGATTCCTCCACCCAGGCTTCGGCGCATCTGACGCCCCGTGGCGGCGCGAAAGACGCTCAGTAGCTGCAGCGCCGGCGGCACGCGCGACCAGATGGTCCTCAAGACTTCTCGACCATGCCGGGTTTTCCGAACGGCGCTCCCGGACACCACGCGCTGTGACCATCGGAAGCCAACCTCGTGGAAATACAGGTCGGCATGCTGCGGGCTGATATGATGAAAGACGCCGGCGATGGTACGGCGGACGCGGGAGTTGAAGCCCTCTACCGAATTGACGTGGACGGCGTCGCGAACATACTCACCACTGGAATGCTTCACGGTCTCGTGCTTGGCAAAGCTCTCACCAATGGCCATGAATGCTTTCCACTCGTCGCTCATCAAATGAGCTCTCGATTCGATCTGCGCTTCAATGACGCGTTCGCTTGCTCGCGCTGAGAGACCGGTCACGACCGCGGCACGCGCGTCACCGGCCGGAGCGCCGGGCGTGACGTCGGTCGGCCGCTGCACCATCGCCATAACCGGCGCCTTCTCCGTATTCGCCTGACCTTTCCGGCCCCGTCCCGAAGGTGGGTCATCCGGCCGCTTTCGGGGACTTCCCCCGAGATGGAAATGATCGATCTCAACCGTGCCGTCGAGCATGTTTTCCCGCGCCACCATCAGCCGAAGTGCGTGACCCATCCGCCAGGCCGTCGGCTGGCTCACTCCAAGGATCTCGGCGAGCCGTACCGAGGACAAGCCCTTATCCGATTGCAGCAGCAGCCACATGGCCTTCAACCAGACACGCAAGGGCAGCTTGGTCGAATGCAGCGGGGTATGGGTCGTCACGGTGAACTGGAACCGGCAATCGCCGCTGGAGCATTGATAGAGACCCGGTCGCGCACGCCGCTTGCCGGTATCGCGACCAGCAAGCGCGATCGAACGCTTGTAACCACAGGCCGGGCAAATCCGACCATCCGGCCACACCATGCTTTCCAGCAACCGACGGCAATGCTGCTCATCCCCGAAGGCCACGATCATCTCTTCAACGGTCCGGATACTGGAAAGGGCAAGCATCGATTCAAGGCATTCTCATCTCCTTCGGATCAGGTCAAAGAATCCCATGAAACACCGCGTACTGCAAGGGGATTGCTGTCTCTGCTTGATAAAGGCCTCGTACGCTAAGAACGAACGAAGCGTGAACCGGGTTTGCTTATGTCTCGCGATTTCCGGGGCGCGCCGTCTGATCCCAGTGGAAAACCGTGGAAGCAGGATAGCTGCTATTTCCACATCCAGTCTGCTCGGCAACATTCAGCGGCAGTTGGTGTTGTGTGCGGAGTTTGAGCAGTGGCCAGGCGCAAGATTCTCGGGGCTCAGGATCGACGGGAGCTTTTCGATATTCCGGCTGATGAGGACAGCCTGATCCGACATTATTCATTGTCCGCGGCTGATCGCCTCGAGATCGACCTGCGCAGGCGCGAGCACAATAAGCTCGGCTTCGCTGTTCAGCTTTGCGTGATGCGACATCCAGGTCGGGTGCTGGCGGCAGGCGAAATTCCGCCCGGCGCGATGCTGAAATATGTCGCCGACCAGATCGGCGCCGATCCCACTGTGTTCACAACCTATGCCCGCCGGGAAGAAACGCGTCGCGATCACATTGCGCGCCTGATGATCTGCCTCGGCGTCAGAAGCGCGACAGCTCAGGATCGTCGCGCCGCGCTGTTGACGGCAGTGGAGGCGGCCGCGATGTCCGACAGCGGCGCTTCGATTGTGAATGCCATCGTTGCCACGCTGCGAGAACGCGGAGCACTGTTGCCCGCGGCAGAGATCATCGAGCGAATGGGTCTTGCGGCTCGTGCCATAGCTCGCCGCCGCGCGGAGGAAGCGCTTATCGAAGGTCTGGCCCCTGAGAAGCTGCAGGCGCTCGACAAGCTGCTCGAGGTTGATGCGGCGATCAGTCAGACCCGCTTCCATTGGTTGCGGTCGGCGCCGGAAGCGCCCGCGGCTTCAAATCTGATAGGACTGACCGAGCGGATTACATTCCTGCGCACGCTTGGAATCGATCCCGGTTTACGGGCGCGCGTGCCTTCCGGGCGGTGGGACCAGATGGTCCGCGAGGGCAATGCCACGCCGGCGTGGCTGGCCAACGACTTCAATGCGAGCCGTCGTCACGCCCTGATCGCCGCGCAGGTGATCAAGCTCGGCGAGAAGCTAACCGATGACGCCGTGACGATGTTCATCAAGCTCATCGGGCGGCTGTTCTCCCAGGCGCACAGCCGCAAGAACCGGCGGCACATGGACCATCGGACAGACACCTCCAAGGCCCTGCGTCTTTTTCCTCGATACGATGTCGGCGCTGCAATCGGCCAACGATCGGGGTCAGGACGCACTTGAGGTGGTCGACCAGAAGGTCGGCTGGCATTGCAGCAATGGTCGAGGAAAATGAGGCATCCCCGCTGGTCCTGGCGGCCGAGCAGCATAGTGGCGTCATCAAATACGCGACGGCGTTCCTGGCGACCTTTACGTTCCGTTCAGCGCGCCGCCACGACTCCTTGCTCACAGCCATTGCGATGCTCCGAAGGCTTCATTCGGAGGGACAGCGTGCACTGCCCGAGCGTGTTCCGACCACCCATCTCAGTCCAACCGATCGGAAACTGATCTTTGGGCAGCAGAAGCCTGATCGCCGGCTCTATGAGATCGCCACGCTCGCCGCATTGCGCGAGCGCCTTCGCTCGGCGGATATATGGGTAGAGGGCAGCCGCTCGTTCCGCCCGATCGACGAGCACCTCATGCCGCGATCTACGTTCACCACGATGAGGGAAGATGATCGGCTTGGCCTGGGTGTGGGCAGTGACGTCGCCGCCTGGCTGAGCGAAGTAAAGCAGGTGCTGGACTTCAATCTGAAGCGCCTGTCCTATCGCGCTCGCGCTGGTAGGATCGAGGGTGTTCGCGTTGAGGCCGGATCGCTGATCGTGACGCCGACCGTCGGCGACGTTCCTGCGGCAGCCGAAGAACTGAACGCAGAGATCAGCGAGATGTATCCGCTGGTCGAAGTTCCTGATCTCCTGAGGGAAGTGCATAATTGGACGGGCTTTGCCAATCACTTCACACATGTCCGCACAGGCGACGCCCCACGGAATGTCTCTGCCATGCTGGCCGGCATCCTGGCCGATGCAACCAATCTCGGTCCGAAGCGGATGGCCGGCGCCGCCAAGGGCATCAGCGCCCATCAGATTGGCTGGATGCGCACGTTCCATGCCCGATCGGAAACCTATCGCGCCGCTCAGGCCTGCATCACCGACGCACATACCGGTCACCCACATTCCCATCTGTGGGGCAACGGAACGACCGCGTCGTCCGACGGACAGTTCTTCCGTGCGAGCGACCGAGCGGCAAAACGCGGTGACGTCAATCTGCACTATGGCAGCGAACCGGGATCGAAATTCTACAGCCACCTGTCGGATCAGTACGGCTATTTCAGTATCTTGCCCATCAGCCCCACTGAAAGCGAAGCGGCCTACGTGCTCGATGGCCTGTTCGACCAGGATACGATCCTGGATGTGCAGGAGCATTTTACTGACACTGGCGGCGCGAGCGATCACGTCTTCGGGCTGTTCGCCCTTATCGGCAAACGCTTCGCGCCGCGGCTACGCAACTTCAAAGATCGAAAGTTCCACACATTCGAGAAAGGCGACGCCTACACGGCGCTGACGAACCACATCGGCGCACCGATCAACACCGCGTTGATCCTTGATCTTTGGGATGACCTGCTACACCTGGCGGCGTCGATCACGACGCGTTCCGTCGTCCCCTCGACAATCCTGAAGAAGCTCTCGGCGTCTCCGAAGGAAAGCCAGTTGGCCAAGGCGCTGCGGGAACTCGGCCGGATCGAGCGATCACTGTTCATGATCGAATTGTATTCGAGCCCGGCCTTGCGCCGGCGGTGCCAACCCGGCCTCAACAAGGGTGAGGCAGCGCATAAGCTCAAGCGCGCGGTGTTCTTCCACGAGCGCGGAGAAATCCGTGACCGGTCATTCGAGAGCAAGGCGTTCCGCGCTTCCGGTCTCAATCTCGTCGTCAGCGCCATCGTCCACTGGAACACCGTCTATCTTGACCGCGCAGCCACGCACCTGCGCATGGCGGGTCGGACTATCCCGAATGACCTGCTCAAACACGTCTCGCCGCTCAGTTGGGAAACACATTAACCTCATCGGCAGCTACACCTGGGATTCTGAGCACCAGATGCCCGAAGGCTTTAGATCGCTTCGCTTGCCGGCACCAATCCGACGGGCGGCATGATCTGTTCATATCCGTTCGACCTTAGCGTACGATTCTGCACAGCTCTTGTTCTGACCCCACCTATGGTGTGCGTCGATCGGCTTGAAAGCGCTTATCTGTCGCGGTGGATCGGCAGCAACTGGATAGATATGAACCTCTTCAGCATAAGCCCTGAACTTGTGGTGATCGATCGTGACCAATTGCCCCTGATCAAGCTCTTGGAGAGCAAAGGCCTCGATGTGGCGCCGATGAAGTTACGCCACGCCAGGATGATGGGCGGCGGTTATCACTGCGCGACGTTAGACGTAAAGCGACAAGGCGAGATGGAGTCGTACTTCGATTGAGTGCTTTGGCGGAGCCGGAAAATGTCAGTCGAAAAAGTTAGAGCCTACGAAGAATGCGAGTCGGATGTTCGATCCTACTGCCGTTTTTTCCCGTTTGAACTGGAGACCGCGGAGAACGCGATTGTCACTTTGTCCTCCGGCGAAAAATATATCGACTTCCTTTCGGGTTGCGGGTCGTTAAACTATGGGCATAACAATAACACCATGAATGAGGCGCTTCTACGCTATGTTTCCATGAATGGGATTGACCATACATTGGATTTTTATTCGACATCCAAGAAATCCTTTATCGAGACGTTCAAGAAAAAAATACTGTAGCCTCGGAAGCTGGACTATAAGAGTCAGTTTACGGGACCGACCGGAGCCAATGCGGTTGAAGCCGCCTTGAAGCTGGCTAGAAAAGTCCCTGGGCGCACGAATGTCATCGCCTTCACCAATGGATTTCATGGTGTTTCCTTAGCGCCCTCTCCCTAACCGGCAATCGGGCAAACCGCGCTGTGGCCGGCCTAGCATTACACGGCGTCACGCGTGCTCCGTATGATGGGTACTTTGGTCCGCAGTTCGATACGGTTCAGTGGCTAGCCTGCAGCGATTTATCTCGATCTTCTTGGCACTCAGAAATCTCTTCGTCACCCCGCATCAAAAACGATCCGCCCTGACCACTCACATTCACCGCATCCGCGCAATAGCGCATTGGACAGCCGTGCCGGGCGCGGTTGCCTGTCTGGGGCAGTTCGATCACCGCTCGATAACGTGACAACTCCCCTCGGCATAAACCCGCAACAACAGCCGATTTGGACGTTTCCCAGATCTCGTTAGGCAAACCGGTCAAGCCTGAGCGCCTGCAGTCTGCCCCGGTCACAACGATATGCTTCAACCTGCTGTTAACCTTAATCCACTGGACGCGGGCGAAGAATCGTGTCCTAGCTATTTCTGGGTAAGGGCCGACATGTCGCATCTAGACCGACACGGAGGACAAATCGACAATGGCTGTGCTTGCGGCAACCAGAGTGCAGAACGTGAATCCGGCCGACAAGATCGTTCGGCATGCTGACATTCTCTTCGAATATCTGCAGGCGCGGCGCCAACAGATGTATCCGCTGAACGCACGGAGGAGCCTTCGGAACTTCATGATTCACGAGGTTTCACGACTGGCCTCCACTCCTGAATCGACACTCGAGCTCATATCCAACGATGGGAAGGGCCCGGTCCCTGTCCGCCTTGAAACCAACCATTGTGTATATACGCTGGCACAGATCAAAGGCCGTCGGGAGCTGTTTGCGGCTCATCGGACGGCCGAGGCACTGAGGCTTCTGCCGCATCGGCGAGATGGCGAGCATTGCAGAGTCTGGCCGGAGCGAATTTCAAGGGCGGCATTGCTAAGACGACGGGCGCCTACCTTGCGTACCGTTTGGCGCACAGCTGTTCGAGAAAAATGCAGTCGGTGCCAGTCCGTTGCTGCGATAGGGACCGAAGATGTCTCGTTCATATTCCATAAAGTTCGATTTTCCCGGGGTCAGCGCGATGCCTGGGAAATAAGTGGTCGAATAATGTCAGAGGTGGTGACGCTCGTCAGATCATCTCTTTCTGCTGCACGCCATTTTCCGGCTGCACGCCAAACATTCGGACAGTAATGTGCTTGAGCATCTAGATTAAGGCCAGAACAAGTTAGCCATTGAGCGGGTGAAGAAGCCGCCGCCGCCGCCGTGCCGCAGCGAGAAGGAGATTAAGGGTCTAGCCGAAAAAGTAGTCGGCAAGGCGACATTCTCCGGCGGCGACATCAAGCTCTCTATTGTGACAGTATATGCGCCGGCGTTTGGCGATTCCGTCGAGGAAGAGCTGCAAATGCTAATACACAGGTTTTCCGCCCGCCAGGGCGAGGGGATAATTTCAGCGCTGGAGGGCGGTCTCGGCCGAAAACCATAGGATAGCGCAACAAACATAGAGGTAGCATGCGGTAAAAAAAGGAGGCCCTGAGACAACTTCTCAGAAGCCTTTCGCGTTCGCTTGGGTGACATTGAGAATCTCACTTCCGCGATTTCACGGTCAACTTCCGCGATTCAAGTCAGTCAAGAGTCTCCATGAGGAGATCTGACACCATTTTGGTGAGCGCTTTCGCTTTGCCAAAAGCTAGAGGGCAGAACCATGACGGGACATATAGCGACGACGCCCTTTGGGCGGCGAACGATGACGCTTGGCCAAATTGCGAGCCAGGTGAAGGCAAGAGCGGCACCGAAGGATGCCGCCGTTCACAAGTGGCAGACTTTTCAGCATATCAGAGAGGCCCGAGATCTCCTCGGCGCCACGGACCGCGCTCTGGCGATTCTGAACGCGTTGCTGTCCTTCCACCAGGAGACGGTTCTCACGGGTGATGGCGATCTTATTGTCTGGCCGTCGAACGAGCAGTTGATGGCGCGCGCCAATGGCATGCCGCCTACAACGCTTCGCCGGCATCTCGTCGTTCTGGTCGAATGCGGTCTGATCATTCGCAGGGACAGTCCTAATGGAAAGCGATATGCAAGGAAAGGTCGGGGAGGCAAGATCGAGCAGGCCTTCGGCTTCGATCTGTCGCCGATCGTCGCGCGGGCAGCCGAGTTCAAGGACATTGCGGATGCCGCCCAGGCCGAGAAGCGCGCATTCCGTCTCGCAAGGGAACGACTGACGCTCTTGCGACGGGATATTGTCAAGCTGATCGATACCGGCACCGAGGAAGGCGTGCCAGGCAATTGGGACCGGGTGCAGCAGAACTACCAGGCCATTAGCAGCCGTCTGCCGCGCTCTGCTCCACGTCAACTCGTCGAAAGCATCTGTGAAGAGCTCGAGGTGCTATGGCGTGAGATCCGTGACGCGTTGGAATCGTTTGCGGATTCATGGAATACGGACGCCAATGAGTCCCATTTCGGTCGCCACATACAGAATTCAAACCCAGACTCCAATTCTGAATCTGAAAGCGGCACAGGAGAAAGAAAGGAAGCGGGCTGCAGCGCCGAAGGTACTGACAATCTGCGGAGCCAGCCAAAGCGGGATTTGCCATTGGAGATCGTGCTGTCCGCCTGCCCGAACATGCGGGAGCTCGCCCAGAGCGGCGAGCTTGGCCACTGGCGGGATTTCCTGGCCGCGGCCGAGCTTGTCCGGCCCATGTTGGGGATCAGCCAGAGCGCCTGGCGGGAGGCCAACGAGGTTCTGGGCGAACGGCAGGCGGCGATCACGGTGGCCGCGATTTATCAGCGCGCTGATCAGATCAACAGCGCCGGCGGTTATTTGCGTAGCCTGACGGACCGCGCTCGGGACGGGAAATTTTCGACTTGGCCGATGGTCATGGCGCTCTTGCGCGCCAAATTGGATGCCGAAAAGACGCTCTCGAAAACCTATGGCAGGGCGCCTAACGATGGCGTTCGGAATGAAGGAAACGCTTCTGATAGCCTGCGCAGACCGAAATCATGATGCTGCATGTTTTTTTGAGCCCGCGTACCGGCCGCCGTTTCCATTGATCCAGCCAGCGCCCGGGTCCGGCCGGGGGCTTATTCGACGCCGCAAGACCGTTGAACGCCTCAAGCAGCGCATCAATGATCGCCTGGCCCGAGCCCCTATCGTGTCTCACCGATTTGGGCTTCGTTTGTGACCTGAGACCCTGAACTTCCTCCAGATTTGGGTAGAGTCCGTCGATCACGGAGACGGACGATGCGACCCTCGCGGTTCACGGAAGAGATGGGGTATTCGGTTCAGCTCGTTGAACGCCTGGCCGCTTTTCGGATCATGACGTTTGTCTGCAGAGCCGACCTGGCAAGAGGAGATCGGCATGAGCGTTTATGCAGGGCTGGATACTTCACTCGACGCTGTAGCTATTTGCGTTATCGCCGAGACCGGCGAGATGCTATGGCAGGGAAAGGTGCTCGGTGACCCGGATGCCGTGACGGCTGCACTTCAGCGATGGCGGGACGATCTAGTTCGCGTTGGCTTGGAAGCCGGTGCGACATCGGAATGGATCGGCGGACACTAGGTCGACGAGGGCTTCCCTGTCGTGTGTCTCGAGAGTCGACATGTCAAAGCGGCTCTGGGCGCGATGACGGTGAAGACGGACCGGAATGACGCGCAGGGGATTGCACAGATTGTCCGCACAGGTTGGTTCAAGGCAGTTCATCTGAAGTCCGCTGCCGGCCAGAGGCTGCGCACGCTCACCGCCGCGCGCAAGGCTGCCGTCAGGGCGGCCACTGCCAACGAGCAGGTCATCCGAGGCTTGTTGCGTCCCCTGGGGCTAAAGATTGGCGCCGTCACGCGCGTTCGTTTCGAGGCGAGGGTTCGACAGCTAGTCGGAGCGGATCGGCTGTTGCTGGGTATCTTTGAACCGCTCTTGCAGATGCGCAGGTGTCTGCGCGAGAACCTGGCGGATCTGCACCGGCTCGTCCTGAGAGCGGTTCGAGTGGATCCCATCTGCCGTCGCCTCATGACCATGCCTGGCATAGGGGCAACAGCTTCATAATACCCGCTATCAGTCGGGCGAGACGATTATCCGTTACCGATTCCATCCCCGTTACGGGGAAACGGTTACTGTTGCCGGGCGCAATCGTCGTGGTGACGAGGTCAGTCTGACCATCCGCCAGCCTGACGGCACCCTGGCGCATCTGCCGGTCTGGATGACGGAAGATCAAGCGGAGGCGATGATGATGACGGAGCGTCCCCGTCTGCCGCTGGCGTATCTGCACGAACTTCGTCTTGAGCTCGATGCCTGTCTAACCTTGCTGCAGGACGATTCCCGTCACGAAGGAGGAGACAAGCATGAAGCAACGGCAACCCTGTCACCGCCAATTCGATCTCTTCGTGCCCAAGACCTCACCAGTACTGGTAGCAGCGTCCGAGCGGACGAAGCTATTGCCACTGGTGAGCGCGCTGCTGTCGGAAACACTCAGCGTCTCCGCAGTGACGGAGGCCGGCGATGAAGATCACGTCTGACCACCTGGCGCGCGGCGCCTTCATCTACATTCGGCAATCCACCGTCGATCAGCTTGCCAACAAATCATGAGAGCCGGCGGCGTCAATATGGACTTGCCGACCGTGCCCATGCTCTTGGCTGGGCGGATGTGACAGTCATCGACGACGACCTTGGCCGCTCGGGGTCGGGCGTCAGTCGTCCGGGCTTCGAGAAGCTGTTGGCAGCGATCTGTGAAGGCCGCGTCGGTGCCGTTTTTGCGATCGAAGTGTCGCGTCTGGCGCGCAATGGACGCGACTGGCACACGCTGATCGAATTTTGCGGACTGGTTGGCACGGTGATTGTCGATGAGGATGGAATCTATGAACCACGCCATCCAAACGATCGGTTATTGCTGGGCATGAAAGGGACGATGAGCGAACTCGAACTGTCGCTCCTGCGGGCCCGTTCGATGGAAGCCTTGAAGCAGAAGGCACGACGGGGCGAGCTCTTCTTCACGGTAGCTGTCGGCTATATGAAGGTGGGCCGCGACAAGATCGAAATGGATCCAGACCTGCGTGTGCGAGAGGCGATCGGGTTGGTCTTCACCCGCTTTGCCGAAATGCAAAGCATCCGCCAGGTGTTCTTGTCGCTTCGAAGCGACCAGATCGTGCTGCCGTACCTCAACTCCAAGAACTCCGGACAACCGCAGGTGCTGTGGAAGCTTCCGGTCTATGCGACGGTGAGCAATCTTCTCACCAATCCTGTTTATGCCGGCGCTTACGCCTTTGGCCGAACCGGAAGTCGAACGATAATCGAAAACGGCCGCAAGCGAATCATGCGCGGCCGTCGCAAAGATCGCTCGGATTGGGCTGTCTTGCTCGTCGACCATCACGAAGGCTATTTGTCCTGGGCAGAGTTTGAAAGGAACCAACGGCTGATCGCAGACAATGCCAACGGCAAGGGCATGATGGTGCGCGGGCCGGTGCGCAAGGGGGAGGCTTTGCTCGCGGGCCTGCTGCGTTGCGGCCATTGCGGCCGCCGCCTGCTCGTCAGCTACAACGGCACCAAGGGCGATGTCGGCCGCTATAAGTGTGATGCCACCCGAAGCAACCCTGGCGGTGATCCCTGTATCTCGTTCGGCGCACTGCGCGTCGACGAAGCGGTGGGTGTCGAGATCGTGCGGTTGCTGCAGCCGCTCGGCGTTGAAGCGGCCATCCAAGCGATCACACAGTGCGAGCACCAGTCTGGCGAAAAACAGCGCCAGATCGAGTTGGCGCTCGAACAGGCGCGATATGAGGCAACCAGGGCGCACCGACAGTATGACACGGTCGACCCCGACAATCGTCTGGTAGCTGGCGAACTTGAGCGGCGGTGGAATGGCGCGCTCGCGAGCGTACGCGCTCTCGAGGAAGAATTGGAGGCCCTGCTGCGACAGCGGCCGGCAGCTTTGGGCGTCGAGGAGCGCCAGCGTCTGTTGCAAATGGGGGCCGACCTGGAGGCCGCCTGGCATCATCCGGCGGCCACTGCCGTCACGCGCAAACGTATCGTCCGGGTCGTGTTGCGCGAGATCGTGGCACAGGTCGAGGGTGATCAGATTCATTTGTTGTTGCATTGGCAGGGTGGCGATCACACCAGCCTGACGGTGAGAAAGAACCGGCGGGGTCAGACGCGGTGGTCCGTCGAGCCTGAGACGGTGGAGTTGATCCGCGCCTGCGTACGAATGATGCCTGACAAGGCCATTGCTGGCATGCTCAACCGGATGGGAAAGCGAACAGGTCGATCGAATGGATGGACACAGTCGCGTGTGCGGGGCTTCCGCAATACACACGACATCGCGGTCTACAGGGATGGCGAATGGGCCGAGCGCGGCGAGGTCACGTTGACTGAAGCCGCCAGCATACTCAATCTGAGCCCTGCGACGGTCCTTCGCCAGATTCGCGCCGGCATCATCCCTGCCCAGCAATATTGCATGGGCGCACCTTGGGCTATCAAACGAGGAGATATCGAAGATTCGCATCTGATCGAGCGGATCAAGTTGTGCTCCAAGGGGCCGCCATCATCAGATTCGGATCAGAAGACCCTTGTCTTTCAATAGCGTAGCGAGATGGGCATTATGACGTGGGACCAGGACCCGTCACCGCGCTCACCTACAGGGCAACGATCGATGATCCCAGCGCTTCCGCCGATCCAGATCGGTCGGTGCGTCTCTCGGCCTCAAACCGCGAAGATACCAGTCTGGAGAAGTCGACAGGGTCGGTCGCATCACCAAAGTGGGTGACAGTGAGACGCGAACGGCCTTGTTCGAGGCGGCAAACGTCATCCTGCGCCCGACGACCCGATGGTCGAGCATGAAGGCTTGGGCAATGAAGATTGCCAATCGACAGGGTGCCCGACGTGCGAAGGTCGCCCTGGCCAGACGAATGGCAGTCACCCTTCACCGCATGTGGGTTGACGAACAGGATTTCCGTTGGTCGGCAGCGTAGGCTGAGCTGTCCACGGAATAGCGAGCGCTCGATGCAGGGCGGGGTCCGGACGAGTTCGCATGATCTGTCGTTGCCGCTTCCCGAGCACGCCGAAGAGCTTTGAACCGATCGGACCCACGGACACCGTCATGCCGGCGGCTGCGTGCCGACCGCGAACAGAAGCAAAGAACCTGCATCGAACGTCACGCCTTGACTGGAGGACACCGAATACAGAAGCAGAACATCGGGATGCTGAAGGAGCAGGAGGCCGGTGCGAAGACGGCGGATGTCTGCCGCAAGCACGGCATCTCGGCAGCGACGTTCTACAAATTCAAGGCCAAGTTCGGCGGGATGGAGGTGTCCGACGCCCGTCGCCTGAAGGCTCTGGAGGACGAAAACGCCCGGCTGAAGAAGCTCCTGGCCGAGCAGATGCTCGACAACGCGATCCTGAAGGATGTCGCCGCAAAAAATGTATGGTCCGCCCCGTCCGTGCAAGGGTTCGCGACATCGCCGATGACGATTCCAGTTGCATAAATGTATCCGGCCTCTCGCGAGTGGACTGCTGTTGCAGCCAGGCCATGATGAGATCCGCGCACGCCGTTCCCAATAA
>NZ_JBVVQI010000063.1:0-13079 GCF_055811495.1 Mesorhizobium sp. WSM4830
CCGCATGGCTGGGGCTGGTCCCTCGAGAATACTCGACCGGAGGCAAGCAGAAGCTCCTTGGCATCAGCAAGCGCGGGTGCGGATCACTTTATCTCCTTTTCATGCCGCGCCGTTATCGATTGAGATCAGATGGCGGCTGGCAATTCATCCCGCGTCCAGCAAAATTCAGTGCCGTCACTCATCATGCGATGCATGATGACCGCCAGCCTGCGGGCGAGCGCGACAATGGCCTTTTGCATGCCTCGCCGTTTGGCGACGTTCATCGCCCAGGCCTTCAGCCATGACCATTTTCTCACATTGATCATCAAGGTCTGGGCGGCTTCGTAAAGCAGCGTTCGCATCATCGCGTCACCGCACAGCGATATACATCCAACACGCTTGCTTTCTCCCGACTCGTTGAGCTTCGGCGTCAGCCCCAGTATCGGTCCAACAGCCTTCGAGTTCTTGAACCGCTGCGGAATGTCGATGGTGCTCGTGAACGCCAGCGATACGACGGGACCGACACCGGGGATCGTCATCAGAAGCCGGCACATCTCATCGTTGCGCGAGATGTCCAGAACCTTCTTGTGCAACCGGGAGAACTCCTCACGCAACTTACCCCTCGCTGTCAGCAGCGGATCCATGACTTCCTGAAGATCCGCCATATCATCGACCAACTCGCGAATCCGCTCCTCGAATTTGACAACTCCAACGTTCCCGACCTTCAGCCCAAAATTGCGCAACAGTCCGCGAATGTCGTTTTCAATGGCGATCGCCTTTCCTTGCAGCAGCTTGCGCGCCGTCAGCAGAGCTCGCCGCTTCTGGCTCGTCAGCGTCTTGACATGCACAGGGCGGTACAGATTGACCCGCATCATCTGCGCGATGCCACGTGCATCATTGCGATCGGTCTTGTTCGGCTGAGCCTTCAGGAAGGCTTTTACATGGCGCGTTTCGCTGCAAATCACCGGCAGGCCGGCCCTGGCTAGGGCCTCGAATAGCCATTGCGATAAAGGCCCGGCTTCAAGACGCAACCGCTCAAGATTCCAAGCCGGATCTCGCAACACTGCGATCAGGCCATCGGGGTGGCTGGAAACCTTCACCTCTCGGCAAATCTTGCCCGTTTCATCGACAATGCAGATGGCGGTCTCTTTCACCGAGACATCAAGGCCCGTATAATGCTTCATGCTGCGCTTCCTTTCCGATGCTTGTGGCTGTTGCAAAACATGACCACGTCGCAGCACCTTTCTCCTACCATCCACCGCCGTCCAAGGGTGAGGCTCAAGCCGGATACCCCATCTTGCGTTCCCGGAGGTGTCCACACACGGATCAAAGAATGGGCTCCCGTTACTGCGACCCAAACTGCGGTTTCCTTTCGGGAAGTTGCAGGCACTCGCAGTGCTGTGAATCGACTGCCGAAGAGCGTTGGTGCGGGAAATCCGCACGCCACGTTCTGTGGGAACCGGGGGCGGGCGACCGCCTCCGGTGACCCGGTGTCCAGCCCCTCGGAACGCGCAACCGCCGACATATTACCCCCTGGCGAGAACGCTTCGGCGACAAGCCGTGCCTTCTCTTCGTCCGACCGATGGCGCGGCTTGCGTCGGGACGGCACAGGCTCCGCCGTCAAAATCTCGAATGTTCGATGATGGCTCATACTGTCGCTCACAGATCCCATGGGCTGGATGACGGCCGCCGTTTTTGCAGAATGATTCTCCGCATGATTCATGCTGAAAATGAGCGATCAACCGCCTGCACGCTACGTGGGGATCTACGCGCTTACTTAACCCGGTCGAAAACCTCTGGCCCTTCAAGCGTGAAAACTGGCTCTCCAACCGTATCTTCAAATCCTACGCCGACATCGTTGACCATTTCTGCGACGCCTGGCACAAACTCGAAAGCCAGCCCTGCGAATAATGTCAGTCGGCCGCAGAAATTGGGCTAATGGGTTCTGATCAATGAGAGGCCGTATAAGCCAAACACAGGCAGAAATTCCACTTATCCGCGGTGTTCAAATTTCCCGAGCCAGCTCTTTCCGCTCGCGTCGCCTGTCGTCGGGAATCGCGTCGGCTATGACAAATGAAACGCAATATCCGTTTACCGGGTACCGTACGTCAAATAGTATTTTCAACAATGCAAGCTTCTGGATGAACATCTAATACTCCGCGGGGACGAGTCGCAAAGTAGAGCGACGATGATCATGGCAATTCCGTGAATAATCGCGATCGACCACTTAATGCTTAATTCCATTGGCTAAATGCAATAAAGCCTCAAATAGATGACCGCTGATCGAGCCAGAGAAGGAGCCTTCAATGTTTGACAATCTGCCAGATGAGATGCTGTCAGAGGAATTCAGGCGGGTAGCCAATCAAGCCGACAGGGTCGCAGCTTTCTGTGAGATCAAGGCGTCGCGCAGCACCAATCAGAAGTTCCGAGCACTTATTGAGAGCGATCAGACAATTCGGGCTGAATGGAGAAAGCTTGAGGAGGAAACACGAGACTCTCGTGTCACGATTGCCAAGTTCGATGTGAGTAATTCAGCTGGCACTAGAACTGCAACTGACATCATCACCTATTATGGCGTGACCGATCCGGCCTCGCAGCACGATATCAAATGGCGAGCCGCGAAGCGCGACATCAGGGCCAATCCCGACATGGTTGCCCCTACCGCCATCGAGCGCAATGACGTGACCGATCGGGACATGCAGGACGATATCAAATACCAAGCCGCGGAGCGCGACATCAAGGCTGGCATGGTTGCCCCTACCGCCATCGAGCGCAATGACGTGACCGATCGGGACGTGCAGAACTGGATCGGGAAGTTTGCCGAGGAGTTCCAGAACAACACGAGGTTGCTCGATGAACGTTCTCGTCAGGAGGGAGGACGTGGGCGGTGATCGGCTTCCAAAGCGTAGGACGACCCAGGTGGCCGTAAAACTCTACCATCCGCTGGTCCAGAAACCTGGGGCAGTTCACCGTCGTACGGACATGTCCGAACCTTTGGACCAAATGCCGGCAGCAAGAATTAAAAGAAGTGGCATCGTAAACTTAACGTGCCAAGGCAAAGGAAGCACGATAATTGCTGCAATCAGGCAGCTTGAAGGCGCATTTCGCTGATTGTGAGCAGCCATTTCACGCGCTCATTTCATTCGATAGTGAGCAGGTATTTCATGCGATCATGAGCCGCCGCTTCGTAAGCGGTCAGCCGATAACGTCAGGCCTAACGTTCACGGCATGAGCATTTCAATTTCAGATGCCGGCCAGCCTTGAGCGATGCGGGTCAAGGTCTGCGAGAGCCAATGAAGCGGATCGACGCTGTTCACTTTGCAGGTTTGCAGCAAGGTGGCTACCGTCGCCCAGGTTCGTCCACCGCCGTGGCTGCCGGGAATAGACTATTCTTTCGCGTGATCGTCTGGGGCCTGATTGCACGCTCGACGACGCAGCGCGGCGCGGCTTCCAGTATCCTTGCCACGAACCTCGTCCTCAACCTTCCACAATTCGGTCATGGCGATGATCGAATCCGTCGTGGCCTGCGAGACCCCGCTAATGTGCAGGTCGTAGAATTTGCGCCGCAGGTGAGCCCAGCACCCGGCGAGTCGGATTGGTTCATTGCTGCCGGCTTTGACCCGTGCCTTGACCAGGTTGGTCATAGGCCGAGTAGCCATCCACTTGCAGGATACCGCTGAACCCGGCGAGGTGGCGCGCCACCCAATCTGCGCCTCTGCTGTCTTCAATACGATAGGCAACCAATGGCGGACTGGTTCCGCCACCGTCGGCGTATTTCGACACGGCGATGTAGGCGAGCAGCCGCTCCGTCGGCAGGCCGCTTTCAACGATTTGCGCCGGCGCCAGAGCCTGGACCACGCTGTCACGGCCCCGCGGCATTAGGACGGCGCGTGACAATGCCCCGGAACTTCGGCGGCACGACGTCCAGCCCCTCGCAGTCGCCCGGGATTTCCGGCTCGACGACATCCTCGATGCGTTCGAGGTGGGCAGCAAAGCCCTTGCGCGAACGGGGCGCGCTTCGGCTTGTTCCCGACCGCGCGGTCGAGTTCGCTCTGGATTTCCGAAAGGCCGGTCTCGACCTCTTCGAAGGCAAAGGAGGCCTGCTCGTCGTCGATGGCAAGGCGTAGCCGCTCGAACGCGTTCCATGTTGCGTGCGCTGTCAAACTTTCAGGATCGACGTGAGATTGGCGATCCACTCGTTGGCGCTTTTCTCGACAGCTTTCAGCCGCGCGACCTCCGCCTCAGATGCTGCGATCCGAACTTCGGTGACTGCGATCCGGGCCTCGCTTGCAGCCTGCTCGCGAGCCATGGAAAGGATCATCGCCTTCAGTGCATCAACGTCGTCGGGAAGGGCAAGACCCGGTAGAACCATGGCAAGCAACAGAGCACAAAAACAGCCGCTTTCCCAATCGTTCCAGCCGCATGATTCATCTTGCCGCAGGCCGGTTTCAGCCCGTCGATAACGGCCGCCTGACCCTGGCCGGACGGATCTTTTTCCAGTCCAGTCCGGCCAGAAGCGCCATCAACTGGGCGTGGTCGAGACGCATGCGCGCGGGCCGGCAGGGGTTGCCGTCGGAGGCGGTGCTGCGCTGTGCCCTTCTCAAACAGTACCGCCAGTTGAGCTTATATGAGGTGAGCCAATGTGGAACTGTCGTCAGGGTGACAATTTTGCTTTCCGTCGGTTGTTGCGGCATCCACGGTCTGAGTCCGAATACATGACGCGGCCTCGTTGCCCGAAGCCAGATCCAGCTTATATACGGTCGCTGTTCGAGACAGCGGCACCAACATCCCGCCTGCGGCGGCCAAGGGCTCAGGAGGACGAGACCATTCTAGCAAGCGGCGTTTGAGGCCATACTCAACTGCGGTTCGTCCCACCTGGATCCGCCAGGACTTCTCTATTCGGCAGGGTCAAGGTCAAGCACTTTCGAGTCGTTCCGCTTCTCTGGCATTTGGTGTCTTCCGCAGGGTCTTGCTTCTCTCCGGGATCGGCCCTTTGGCCCTCCCACTATGTTGGAGTGGACGGCCCCCCGCACGGCATCGATGTGCCAGAATGAGGTCGTTACAGATCTCAAGCAAAGGGAGACCGTCCGTGGAACAAATTGTTCGTATTGGCATCGACACGTCAAACACATCTTCCAGCTCCATGGTGTGAACGCAGCTGAGGCGCCGGCGCTGCGCAAAAAACTGCTGCGCAAGGAGTTGGTGGCGTTCTTCGAGAAGCTGCCGCCGACAGTGGTTGCGATCGAAGCGTGCGGGGGGCTCGCACCACTGGGCACGCCTGCTGCAGTCGTCTGGGCATGAGGTGAAGCTGATCCCTCCTCAATATGTCAAACCGTACGTCAAGCGCGGCGAGAACGACGCGGTGGACGCAGAAGCGCTGTGTGAGGCGATGAGCCGGCGACGATGCGGTTTGTGCCGGTCAAGACCGCTGAACAACAGGCGGCATTGATGCTGATCGGCCTGCGCGACCGGTTGATCAATCGCACACAGCTGGCCAATGCGATCCGCGGCTATGCCGCTGAATTCGGGCTCACTGCTGCCAGGGGATGTGCAAGATCGAGCCGTTGCTCGAGCGCATCGCGGCAGATGAGACGCTTCCGGATTTAGCGCGGGAACTGTTCGCGCTCCACGCAAAGGAATATGCGCAGTTGCAAGAACAACTGAAGACGGTTGAGGCGAAATTGATGGCTTGGCATCGGGCCGAGGAGTGCAGCCGGCGGCTGGCGCAAATCCCCGGTGTCGGGCCGATCGGTGCGTCACTGCTGGTGATGAAGACGCCGGCGCTTGGGACCTTTCGATCGGCCCGACACTTTGCCGCCTGGATCATTCAACCGCCGGCAAGGTCAGGCTCGGTGTGATCACGCGCGCCGGCGACGAAGCCTTGCGCAGCGTGCTGGTGGCCGGGGCTACTGCTGTTATCCGGCATGTCCGACGCGGCCGAGGCGCCGCCTCGCCCCTGGCTTGTCGACCTGCTCAAGCGCAAGCCGCCAAAACTCGCCGCCGTGGCGCTAGCGAACAAGATCGTGCGTATCGCCCGGAAGCTGATGGTGAGCGGGGAAGTCTACAGAGCAAAGCCTATGCCGCCAGCCGTCGGTCACGCTTGCCTGCGCCGCCCGATAAGTTTCGGTCGCCAGCAGCGTTTCAGACATCCCGATCTCCTTGCTCCGAGCCCCAAGAATCGCATGCAAAGCATTGGATAACAAGGACATTGCTGTCTTTGGTTGATAAAGGCCGCGTACGATTTCGAACAGCTCTTGTTCCGACCCCAGAGTACGAAGCGCAGCAGTGAGGCAACCGCTTCGCGGCGCGCAGTTTTTGTCCTCAGTGTCTCTCCCAGTCTGTCAACGATCCTTGGTGTCGAAAAGCCCTTAAAATGCCTACTTCCAATTCGCATGTTACTGGTCCTCATGTGTGGAGCGGCCATTCAGAGGTGGCTCGGTTTGCAAGCAGGCGGGCCGGAAACTTCCGGCCGCCGCCGCAATCCGGCTCAGCCTTATGGAGCAGCATTTCCCTCTCGTTGCTGGGCGTGGCCCGATCGATCTTGGAACGTGTGACCGACCGCTTCACCAACAGTTGGTTCGGTGCCTGGCTGCCCGCCACGCCTTCCAACTATAGCGATGAACAGGACGGTGATGGGGCTGTTGCCTTATGCCATGTTGTGCCGGCCGATTCCCTTCGCAAGCATCAACGACTTGAATCGCCGAAGGCTGAACGATTCAACCAATGAATTGGACGCAGCGCTGGTTGTCCATGACAATCGGGCATGATCGAAGCGAAACTTCAATTCCTGCTTCGGCGGCGCGATTCAACCTGCGACGGCGCTCGGTTCACCGTGCTCGCAATAGAGCTGTCGCTCCACGACGATGTGGTGCTCGATCGCGCGTGGGCGCGCATCAACGTGCCTGCCCAGCAGCCCATCGCCGGCGAGGCGCTTGAGGCATGGCTGGCGCGAAAGATCCGACACGGAGTTGCGCCCGCAAGTGTTGACGATCAGACCGCCCGCCGTGCCAACAATGCGAGCCGTTAACGCTCGAGCGGCCCTCAGCGGGTCCTTTTCCCGGCAGGGACCGGTTTGACACGGATTCGCATGTTTCCGCCCTCGGGATGAGCGATTTCAAAATCATTCGTCTTACGTACCAGATTGCCCAGCTTGCGAAAGCCGAAGGTGCGGGGATCGAAATCGGAGGCCAGGTTGGCCAGTTTGGTGCCGACGGCCCCGAGTGGCATCCAGCCATCCTCGCTCTCCATCTAGGCGATGATTTTCTTTATGATCGGCGTGTGGCGTTGGATGATTTCAGGGGCTTGGCGGCCGATGTGGTGTCCTGACTGTCGGGTGGTGCCGTCACCGTCAGGTTCTCCGTGTAGATGAAACGGACAGGCTTGCCGAAAGCCCGGGGTCTTTTGTTCACCGAACCCAAATACGTCGACACCCCGCTCGCGAATTCGAGCGGCAAGGCGCCGGGCATGGGTGATGCCGGTCTTGGTCATGCGCCGCGCCAGACGGTCTCGCCACTCGATTGCTCGCCAGGGACCAGGCCGAAATAGGCCTTGACCTGACGTGGACTGGAGAAGCGCGTGAAGTCGCCGACCTCCGCGACCAGCACACGGCATTTATCAGCGCGATACCGCGCATTGCCTGGAAGGCATTCAACCACCGGGCACTGGTTCCATGCCGGGAGCAGCACCTCAATATTCCCGGAAGTTGCGGCCCGCGCTGTCCAAAAGACGGGGAGCACCTCAGGACGGTCAGGACGGGAACATGACGAAATTACAAAGCCAGACAAAACGAGGAGCAAAAAATCTAATGCGAATTTTCGACGTTGATTAACGTGGCTCATCCGAGTTTCCGCACCGTTCTCGCATGAACTATTGGCCGATGTCGCGCTCCTGCAAGGCGATGATCCGATCAAGTAGCTCGCGCTGGGGGTTCAGGGCGCGGTCTTCTTGCGGCTCCGGCATGGGCTTGGCCCGAGGGGCTTTAGCGCCCTCAAGGCCATGATCTTCGCCATCTTCCTCCAGCCATTGTTTGTCTATAGCCTCATGTACCACCCTATGTGGGGACTCCTCCTCCAAGGCTGCTTCGTCTGCCTTGTGCTCGAGCCGATGCTCTTCCGAATAGTGGTCGGCAACGTCTTAGTATTTCTCGTCCTGACCGACATCGACGTCATCCGTAGCGAAATGGTTCGCTTTGCCCACTCCGAAAGCATGATCGGCCGCGCCGCCAGCGTCGCCTGCCTGGTCCCCCTCGTGCGCGGGTGTTGGGGCGGACTTAGCGGGCGTTCCGCAGTGTCCGATCGGCTCCGGCAAAGGGCCGGTCTGGCTCTCGAAGATGCGGCTCAGGGTGCGGTCTGAGTAATATTTCACTTTACGAATGAGCAGCGGCGGCCGGCCCTTTATGAGAACGATCTCGCTGTTCTCATCGATAAGGCGGACCTGTTCCGGTCGTAGCAGGTTGGCTCCCTGTTCCGAGAGCTGGATGTTGGGGTCGAACAAACGGCTCTGGCTGAAGGACTTCGACTTGGCCCGGAAGGTATAGTCGCCGATTGACTTTGAAATGTAGGTCGGTGTCTCGTCGTCGGTCGTTGCCATGAAGACCTGCACGCCGGTGTTGCTGAGGAAATTTTCCTTGCCCGACTGTCCATAGGCACCCGTCAAGGCCGACAGGCTCTGGATGATGAACATGAACCGGCCCTTGTAGCCGGCAATGGTGGTGACGGCCGTCTCGACTGTCTCCAGCTTGCCGAGATGCTTGAACTCGTCAAGCAGAAATAGGACCTCGAATATCTCAGCCTTGGTTGGCATGGTCCGCTGCATTACCGACACGACCTGTTGGAAGAACAGGCGAACTAGCGGCGCTATCACCTCAAGGTCATTCGGATTTATGCAAAGATAGATCGTCGTCGGGTCGCGGCGCAGATCATAAATAGAGAAGTCGGATGTCGTGGTCGCTGCCTTGATCAGCGGGTCCGCCCAAAGGTTGAGGCCGCCGTCGCTCAGCACAGAAGTGTACGATGTAAGAATCTTAGTGTCGTTACCGGCCATGTTGTCGAAGATGCGCCGCGCCTCTGGGCTCTGGCACTCCTCTGCCAGTTGAGCGAAAAGCTTGTACTTTTCTCCCGGCAGCGTGAACATGTCATAAACCGCGCCGATCGAAGGCGTGCCGCGCTCGATGCAAGCCAGAATGCCGGCGACGAAAAGATCGCGTGCGCCGTCGATAAAGCCTTCCGACCCCTTGCCCTTGGGCGCGATCAGGTTGTGAGCAAGACGCCGTGCTTCGCTGAATTGCCGCTCCCGCGGCATCGAGACGATGTCGAGGACTGGATTGTAGCTGTGTGTGCGGCCGGCCCGGTCCATCGGGGCGAGCTTGACGATTCGGTCGCCACGGGCTTGTCGCGCGCGAGAGGTTAGTTCGAACAACTCTCCCTTGACGTCGAGCGCCAGCACCGAGCCGTTAAACGTCAGCAGTGTGGGAATAACAACACCGACGCCCTTCCCGGCGCGAGTCGGCGCCACCACCAGGCTATGTGGTTGATCACCATTGCTTAGATATTGCCCGGGCAAGCACGGACCTATTGTCTTTCCAAAGATCGGTCCAGAAATCCTTTGGTAGGGCATGATATAACCGGCCTTTTTCATCTCGCCGAAGCGGGCCCAGCGGGCTGTGCCATGGTGCTGTGGCTTGAACACGATGATAGCCAGAATGAACAAAGTGACGGCGACGGTGAGGCCGGTGATCATTAGTCCATGATAGAAGACTGGCCTCACATCGCCGTTGTAGAAGGGCGTTTCGTACCAGAAAGCAAGGATGTCGAAGCCCTGGATAGCTTGCGACGTGACGCCATGTTGGAAGTTGGCATAGGCGCTCGCTAGGAACAGTCCCGCGACTAGCGAGAACGCCCCACCGAGCAGAACGGTATCCCTCTTCTGGCGTGAGTCCACGGCTCGATTATCCCCGTCCGGTACAGGCTACAGCCCCGCGCGTCGAGGCCCGCTCTCTTGGCTGCGTCATCACGGCGTTTCGTTGCTTCAAACTAGCCATTTGCCTGTCTTAACCGCGGCTGCCTGGGCTCGCGCTGCAGCCATCCTAATTCTAGTGAGGTTGTCGCTGGAACTCTCACTCGATGACGCATTTACGTCTCTAGCATTTCGTCGGTTGTCGTTGTCCACGAATGTCTTATCGTTGCCAAATTTACCTTGTCGGCTGGGAGGTTGCGTTTGTTGAGATCTTCTTGACCCGCGTCGGGGCCACTCGAGTTCTTATCGGTGTTATGCATGTATTTTGAATGGTCAACCTATTTTGTGTTACGTCTGAAAAATCAGGAATGCCGTTTTAAAGCGCCAAGGCGGCTGAACCGCACCTTCTGTTGTTGCAGCCATGAAGACAGATAACCACCGTTGTTTCCTTTCCCCATCCCGACACACTCGATCCCCTGTCATCGGTTCTGCGCGAGGGCGCCCGGCGGCCTTCTGGCGCAGGCCGTTGAGGCGGAAGCCGATGCATTCCTGGCCGCCATGGCTGACGAGCGCCTGGCCGATGGGCGGGCCCGCTTGGTACGCCACGGGCATGGTCCTGAGAGAACGATCAAGACGGGGATCTGCCCGGTTGCGGCGAGCCGTGTCAAGCTGCGCGACCGGGCCGCGGAGCCGGCGACGACCGCATCACCTTCACTTCGGCGATCCTGCCGAAATGGGCGCGGCGGACGAAGAGCCTCGACGCGCTGCTGCCGGTCCTTTACTTGCGTGGCATCTCGACCGGCGATTTCCAGGAGGCGCTTGCCGCGCTTCTCGGCAAGGACGCACCGAACCTGTCGTCGTCGGTGATCGGGACGGCTGAAGGAGGAGTGGCAGGCCGGCTATAATCGCGGGCAGCGCGGACCTTTCGGCCCGCTATTATGTCGACATCTAGGCCGACGGGGTCTATCTTCACGCGCGCATGGAGGATGATGCGCCTGCTTGCTGGTTGTCATCGGCGCGACGCCGGAAGGCAGGAAGGAACTGGTCGGCTTCTCGCGATCTCGTGCGCCGCTACGTGATTGAAGCGCTGGGCGACGCGGACGGGGTGCTGGTGGTCGATGAGACCGGCTTTGTGAAGAAGGGGGATCAGTCGGTCGGGGTTGCGCGGCAGTATTCGGGCACAGCGGGGCGGATCGAGAACTGCCAGATTGGCGTGTTTCTGGCCTATGCCAGCCGCTTTGGGCAGGCGCTGATCGATCGGCGGCTGTATCTGCCGCAGGCCTGGCCACGGACTGCGCGGCGCGTCAGGGCGCAGGTGCCCGAGGAGATAGCCTTTGCCACCAAGATCGAGATCGCGCGGGAATTGATCGCCGCAGCGCTCGATGCCGGCGCGCCTTGCCGATGGGTGCTGGCGGACGCGCTCTACGGCGGCGATTATCGTCTGCGTTTGGCGAGTAATCCACGGTGCGACATTCGTCCCGAAAAAGACAGGAGAAGAAGGCGTCATACTATGCCATATCTCAAATGTAGCCTATTAAAACGCAATCTCACCGGTAACATGTTGACGTCATGGGAAACCGGATATATGTTTAGTTCTCCTATACAGTTCTTTACAATCACCTCGCGGAGTTACGATACTTACCCTTATAACGAAGATTGGTATCACGATGTACCACGCTAAGCTTCTTTGTAGTATATCGTTCTACCTCGCGCTTGGCGCAGGCGCGCTAAGCCCGATCCGAATGGCGGGCACAACGCCGAATCCTCCCCTCGGGAGCCGCGACTCGGGACCGAGTCATGGCAGAAAAAAAACTGACCCAAAAGGACCATTGACAAGTTCGACCCCACAAGCAATGGGCCTCAAACGAACATTCCTTGGATAATACAGGAAATTCCGAGGCAAGGCGTGAATGAGACGCTATACAATCAGCCCACCAACCGCCTGACTGGAAGAGACGCCATCGCTGCAGCCATGGCACGGCACGACGCCAAAACCAACGACGCCCCCAAAACCTTCGATGCGAAATCGTCACCGGACATGCAGACAAAAGCGGCTTTGAACAGGGGGTACAATGAGGAGCGTACACGCCGACATCTTCGTGTTTAGCTTCTGAATCCTCTACAATGGTGGTCGAGTAGCTCAGCCATTCGGCTTTCGCTCATAGATCTGGCGTGCGGCTTTCCCCCACCCCGGATCTTCGTCGCCACAAGGACCTTGACCGCCCCCCTCGCGTCCTATCACCAGGTCGCCTTCAGTGCTCGAAGTATGGCGGCGACCGTATCTCTGGCCGCCTTGGCGCGATTGTCGCTGGCGCCACGTCGCCGGCGTGCCGCTTCTCGTTGCAGCGTGGGCGCGAATGAACTCGCGGACAATTGAGGAATCAATATAACCTAAATGAGCATAAGCCTTGCCTCCTGGCGTTCCTTTCCGATTTTTCGAGACTTCGACGACAAAACCCTCACCGCGCTCGCCGGTGTCTCAAGCTATCGCAGATGGCCTCCAAACACCGTTATCTTCCTTCGAGGTGATGGGGGAAACTATATGGCTGGCGTGATCTCTGGACGTATCAAGCTATCTCTGACCACAGCACAGGGCCGTCAGTTGGTGCTACGGCAACTCGAAGCTGGGGAACTGTTCGGCGAGATGGCCATGCTAGACGATCAGCCTCGATTTGCTGACGCCACGGCGCAGGTGGCCTCCGAAGGTTTCGTCATTGCTAGGAGGCCTTTTATGGACCTGATCACACTTTCGCCGAGGGCCGCCGGCGCGACAATCGGTTATCTCTGCGCACTATTGCGGGGCACTACCGAGCAGTTGGAAACCATCGCCCTTTATGACCTGAATTCCCGGGTCGCTCGTTTTCTTCTCGCAACGCTCAGGAGGGTCCACGGTAATGAATTGCCGCCAAGCGCGAGTCTCAAACTATCGCTCACTCAGTCCGACATCGCAGAGCTTTTGGGAGCAAGTCGGCCAAAGGTCAATCGGGCAATAATAGCGTTACAGAAGGCAGGCGCCATTGGGCGCATCAATCAGATAATCGAATGCAACACGGGCCACTTGCACCGGATTGTCGATGCCGGCTCAATACTCCCCAGAAGTGCCGTTTGAATCTTCCCCAGTTTAGCGCTGTCGCCGGTCTTCCGGA
>NZ_JBVVQI010000064.1:0-10820 GCF_055811495.1 Mesorhizobium sp. WSM4830
CGCCGGCCTGCTGGTCACCACCGAAGCCATGATCGCGGAGGCTCCGAAGAAGGAGTCGGCTGGCGGCGGCATGCCTGCCGGCATGGGCGGCGGCGGCATGGGCGGCATGGGTGGCATGGATTTCTAAGGTCCATGCACCTCAACAATTTCGAGGGGCGGCAGCGATGCCGCCCCTTCTTCGTGCCCGTTCCGCCAGTTGTCAGTGACTCGCAAGCCGGGGGTATATGCCCGCCAAGGTTGGTGCTTATGCTTGAACGGATTCTGCCTTTTTTCGTGGGGCTGGCTTTACTGTTGGGTAGCGGCTGCGCGCGCAGCGATGATGGTACGGTGATTATTCCGAGACCGCTTGATGCCAGGCGATTCTTTGACAAAGGGCCGCCCCACATGCAGCAGCCACACATCGAAACCAGCGTGTTTCCGGTTGCGCCACAGGAGCCGGAAGGGCTCGAACCGCGCCGTGCGGCAAGTCACAAGACATCAACCAGACGCGCATCGCGGATCGCAAGTCCTCCGCTTTCCTCTTATGAGCCGCACAACCCGCTTGTCTGCAAGAACGTCAGCGAGTCCGGCAAGCGATACCGTGTGGTTTGCGAATAGGGCACTTGGTTTGGCCAGCGGTCTACCGCTCAGAGTCTCGCGGCGCCTTTCCGGATGAGGTTGTGCCCGGCCCGCTCGCGGTCGTCCGTCAGGGCGATGTTGGGGATCGTGCGAAACAGCATCAGCCGTACAAAGCGCCGGAACCACCAGTAGACCGTCTGCCACGCGGCATCAAATTGCCCCCGGTGAATGAGGATGACCGACGCAATCACCGCCAAGAGCGTGATCGCCAGGTACATGGCCCGGTTCGGCGATGGCACGCGAACCGAGGCGACGTGGGCAACGCTCAAAAGAGCGAAGACGATGTTCACGGCCGGCAGGAAAGACGACGCGGACATGGGCTGGACGAGAACCAGGGCGGCCATCAAGGGAATGTCGTAGGACAGCGGCACGCCGAAACACTTCCGAAGTTCGCGAATAGCCCAGGCGAATGGCGCCGGCAATCAATAGCGCCGTCGCAACGAAGAAGAAGACGAGAGATGCGCTATTCAGCTGCACGAGGACGATCGCGGAAAGGATGGCTCCGTAGATGATGTCGCCGAACCCGTCGAGGCTCTTGCCCAATTTCGCCATGTCCGGCACGGTTTCGGGTTCTCCTGGCGACTACCCCGTCCAGGTGATCCGCGAGGACGGCCCACAAAGCAGCGCCGACCGCCAGCTCGATCTGCGCGACCGTTCGGATCGCCGCCGTCCCGGGACAGGAAAGTAGGCGAATGGATGGCAAAACGGTTCCGCCGCAGCCCGGCTTCGATCACCAGAACTTGGCGCGGGCGCGGCGGAACTGCCGGACGGGGGCCATTCCGAAATAGCTGCCGCCGATGACGATGATGGAAGCTACAGCCAGGACAGCTCAATTCGGATGGTTGTGAGCGACAGGCTTCGGACGGGCAGTATTCTGAGGGTGTTTGCACACCGTGTTCATGGTTGCCACAATTGAGATCACCTCAGAAGCAGCGCCCAATCGGAAACATTAGCACCTCCGCGTTTTGGCTCGGCTGCTTGAACTCCTCGCCGGCAACTGCCTCAATTAGCAAATCCAAGGCTTCGCGCCCCCTCCGGCTCATCGGGTCATCGCCTCGCAGGTAATGATACGCTCGATCCAGATGCACTCGCGCGGCGGAAAAATCGCTTGTCATTGACCCTCTCAGTTGCCGCCCGCGTTAGCCGTCTACGAGGTGAGGGTCGCGCAATCGTTAATATCCACAGACGGATTTGATTCAAATCGCAGATGAACCAAACACCGCTTTGTGTTATGCGAGAGCCCCTTTGATTAGGTCGGCGACGGGCCGGCGCGCGAGCGCCAGGGAAGGCCGGTTAAAGAACCGGCCGCTTGCAGGAATCGAACTCATGGATGTAGGCCTCCCCATGACGGACGACCAAGTAGGCCGCGACCGCCAGACAGCGTTCGAGCTCCTCAACCGAGGCCACGCCATTGCAAGGTGCGCAACGCCCCTCTACGGCTGGCGAACCAGGCAATCGGCCAGCACGCGGCATCGCCCCGGAGCCTATCCCTGATCGACAAATCTGAAGAGTTCACGAAGCTCGATTAGTGCGGAGACCGGCCGCGGGCCATTCCGGTCTGCGTCGAACCGGCAAACCCGATTTTGAAACACCAGATCCGTTCGTCTCGCGCCCAACCCCGCGACCAAAACAGTTTCCCCAAACTGCGGCGTACTACAGTGTGGCCCCATGTTCGCGCTCCTCTCGAAGGTTCAATCGGAGAGAGGATGGGTCAGATGGAAGAGAACAAAATGTCCTATGCGACGAGTTTCGGAAATGGCGTAGAAACGGGTTGAGAAGCTAGCGCCACTCGCCGTCGGCGCAGCCAAGCGTAGGGTGAGAATTCTACCGTCCAGCGCTACCGCCGTGCCAAGAGGGTGTAATTTTGGCGTGTGGCCGATCCCCTATCCGGTCGTGTGTTCGGCGACGCCGTACCGAAAGCGACGGCCACGGCCAAGACGGACAACTAGTCCGCACGTGCCGATGGTTCGATTCCCTTCGGGGCACCATTCTTTCCGCAGAAGCCTTATAGCCAAATGATTTCATGGGCGTAAGCGTTTCCCGAGTACCCAATGAGGTCCACCAAGGGGAACACGAGAGATGATGATAGACCTCCGATACGTTCAACTGCGCAAAGGTCGATACCGCTACAGGCGCAAGGTCAGGCCAGATTTTGCGGCCGATAGTGGGCAAGACCGAAATCATTATGCCGCTGGGAAAGACCCACGCTGAGGTCATGAGGCGGTATGACGCAGTCCATGGGCAAGCCGAGCGCCAACTGGCGGCGGCGGAAAGGGCCATCGAGATCACCGGACTGTTGGTGAGCGACGCTCGGCTTGATCACAAATTCCCGCACATCCTTGTCGTTCACCCACACCGCAGGCCCAAAACCAAAGGCTCAGTCAGAAACTGCCGCTGATTGGGGACGCGCTCGAGGCGGCTCAGGAGGCCGTGAGGCTGCGCAGGGACAAGAGCTACTATCCCCAGCCTATGGTCGCACCGGTGGCAGTGATGCGGCCTCAGCCGCTTTGATGAAGAACGTCCGGAAGATCGTAGCCGACAAGAAGGTGACGGTTCACAGCCTAAGGCACAGCATGACTGGCAGGATCAGGCTGAGCGGCGCTCTACTGCCGAACGAATACCTCATCCTCGGGCGGTCCAGTGGCGCGGTAGTGGGAGGCTTACGGCGGCGACGAGGCCCGGCTGGAGGTTGCCACCAGGGTAATGCGAAGGGCGCTGCTGGGGGAGTGATCGCGACGCTTCGCTTCATTGACTGCGCACTTCCGCGATGGGCACTCCATCGTGATGTTGGCACAGACTGTGATCGGCAAGCGTGTTGATCACGGGACAGCTCTCAACGCGCTCGTGACGACAGCTGGCCATACGATCAAGCTCGGCTTCAAGAGACTGTAGGCTGGCGATCATGCGCCGGACGTCTGACTGCTTGGCAACCACGATAGCGTCAGCTTCCGAGCAGGGCTCGTTCGGCCTGTCCTGCAGTTTGAGGAGCGCGCGGATGTCCTTCATGTCGAACCCCAGCTCCCGCGAATGGCGGATGAATTTGAGCCGCCGCAAGTCACGCTCGTCCTAGATCCTTCGATTGCTTCCGCGACTGTCGTCTTCCTGTTTCTGGTCGGCGAGTTGCTTGAAGGCGTCGCTGCCGGACGTGCCAGGGCGAGCATCAAAAGTCTTACCGCACTGGTTCCCAAGACCGCTTTGGTCGAGCGCGACGGCAAGACCGAAGAGATCGCGGCCGTTCAACTTGAAGTCGGGTCGACCATCCTCGTGCGGCCCGGCGAGCGCATCCCAGCGGACGGTACTATCGTCGAGGGCGAAAGCGCGGTCGATGAGGCTCCAGTTAGCGGCGAAAGCACGCCTGCCCGCAAACATGCCGGGGACAGCGTCTTCGCCGGTACGATCAGCACCGATGCTGTATTGCGGGTCAAGGTTACGGCGGCAGCAGCCGACAACACTATCGCGCGTGTGGTCCGACTGGTCGAGGAGGCGCAGGAAAGCAAAGCCCCCACGGAGCGCTTCATAGACCGGTTCTCACGCTACTACACGCCGGGCGTAGTGGTCATTGGAGCCTTGATCGCGGTGATGCCGCCGCTCTTGTGGGCCGCTGATCCGAAGGAATGGGTCTACAAGGGGTTAGCCATTCTCCTCATCGGCTGCCCGTGTGCGCTGGTCATCTCCACCCCAGCGGCCATCGCCGCCGCGCTTTCGGCAGGGGCACGACGCGGCCTCCTCATCAAGGGCGGTGGCATTCTCGAAATGCTAGGCTCGATCACGGCAATGGCGCTCGACAAGACCGGGACATTGACCGAAGGCAACCCCAAGGTGACCGACGTTGTCACGTTTGATCGCAGCGAACGCGAGGCGCTGTCGATGGCTGCTGCCTTGGAAACTGGTTCGACCCATCCGCTGGCAATGGCGATCCTCGACAAGGCAAAGGCCGATAAGGTGCCGGTGCCTCCCGCCTCCGAGGCGTCCGCGATCGGAGGCAAAGGCGTGATCGGCAAAGTTGGCGGAAAGAAGATTTTCCTTGGCTCTGCGGCGGCGGCGGAGGAAACAGCGAAGTTGGACGGCGATCGACTCGGTCGCATTGCCGCGTTCGGTGATGAGGGGAAATCGGTATCCGTTCTGCTGGTCGATGATCGGCTTGCGGGGATTATCGCGATGCGCGACGAACCTCGCGCCGATGCCAAGGAAGGTTTGGACGCGCTCAGGGCCGCTGGAATTGAGATGGTCATGCTGACTGGCGACAATCGGCGCGCCGCTGAAGCTGTCGGCAAGACGCTCGGTCTACCCGTCAGGTCGGAGATGCTGCCGCAAGACAAGCAGCGCGTCGTCAGGGAGCTTCAGGCTCAGGGCAAGAAAGTCGCGAAGGTAGGTGACGGCATCAACGACGCGCCCGCGCTGGCTGCTGCAGAGCTCGGGATCGCTATGGGCGGTGGTACTGACGTGGCGCTGGAAACGGCGGATGCCGCAGTGCTTCATGGTCGCGTGCGAGACCTTGCGGACATGGTCGACCTTTCGCGGCGAACCATGACAAACATCCGACAGAACATCACGGCGGCGCTCGGGCTCAAGGCCGTCTTTCTGGTCACGACGGTGATCGGCGTGACGGGCCTGTGGCCGGCCATCCTCGCCGACACTGGCGCGACCGTGCTCGTCACGGCGAACGCCATGCGGCTGCTGGGTTGGCGAGGGCCCGTCAATCGGTGTCCTCAAACAGGAGCGAAAGTTGAGCCCCCGGCTTCGGGAATGCATCCTCGAAATGCACCATGAATGTCGCCCAATCTTTGGAAATCGGCATGATCGCCACAAGGGGCCACATTCAGCACCTGCGCGGGAAGCTGCCGTCCTCTCCGTGAGGGGAGCTATTATTCCCGGGAATGATGCCACTCTTTCCCAAGGCCTCAATAAACCGCAAAAGTCAAAAAACTGCTGGTACGGTTCATCGCTTGAGCATGTCCGAAATTCCATGCCGCATCGCCACCTTGAGTTTGCTCTGGGCAAGCGACGCGGCGAAGCAAAGTCCGACCGGCCCCGCTCCAACGACAAAGCTGTCATCGGAGTCCGCCATCAGCGTGGCGTCATCGCGTAGGCTCTCCAGTGCCCAAGCACGAACTGCGAAATCAAAAACGCCTTTGATGCTGGTTAAGCACGACGCGCACAAGCTGTGGCCGCCTAAATAAGTGGCAAGCCGCCTCATCAACGGCAGATGCTCACAACGCCGTTGCTTGACTGCTGTAGCTGGCAAGTAAGCAGTCGATCGGGCTGTTGCTGCGGCGTGATCTCGCGATCCTGGGCACGGAACTGCTGCTGCTGCTGCTGATATTGCTGCCGCCGCAGCCTGTTCTCCAGCATCAGTAATTCGTTCTGCTCGACCAGCGCATTGCGATTGGCGGGGTTGAGGACTGGTGCCGAGGCGACTGGATCCGGCAACGTCGCCAGTCCCAGCATTCCCGACATGAAGATCGTCAATAGGCGAAATCGCGACATCCATTCACTCCTGCAAACAAAACTTGGGCATACGCAGTGCCCGTGATGCCATGTCCAGCATCCACCTCGACTTCGCCACGCTCGCTCAGCCGAAAGGAATCGCCTGACCCGCTCACCCTCCTCGCGTTGCGTACGACCTTCTTGATGGCTGCCATTTCCGGTGATCCAGTCAGGCTCTTGGTGAGATGTTGGTGGAAGGACCGATCGCGCGATCCAGTGCTCGCCGCATCGCCTCAAAACCCAAGGGAGAAAGATCCTCACGAATCGGGAACCGAAGAGGTAGTCTCATGAAACAGAGGAGCGGCTGATCGAACCTGGTTTTGGCTCCCCTCACCTGGGCAGATAGCCAGCCAACCAACGGGTTTCTTACCTCGGCCATTCAGCTTTCCAGCAGCCACACTTGCATCGAGCCTTTTGCTCGATTGTTCCAGAGATAGTATGGCAGCGCGGTTAGCCGAAACTCCGAAGCGATGGGGGGCGTATTCCTGTATAGGCTGTCTCCCCAGCCTTGGTCTTCGACGCGCTGCGCGGAGGCAGTCAGCGCGACCACGCCATCGAAAAGATCGCTCCGTTCCATCGTTTCGATTTTGGACTCTCGCGGCAGTGTGAGCTGCTGCACGCGCGCCCCGGGATTGTCGACCTCTTCAACACAGTAAACCAATGGTCCGCGCTTAAGCGCCACCCGGCCGATATCCTGCCTAACCAAGGGATGAGCATAGATGCGCTCGGGAGACATGGGTAGCTCGAGGGCGATTATGTCTCCTGGAGTCCATAGCCGCGAGATTACAAGATAGCCATTTCTGGTGCATGCTGTCACGTCGACCACATGTCCCCCGACCGAGGCTTTGGCTTCCTGCGCCCAGCCGGGAATGCGCAGCTTAACGGTGAACTCGGCCGGCGAGTCAGGGCTGACCTCTATCCTGATCGAGCCGGATAGTGGATAGGCGCTGGTTTCCCGTAGGAACACGTTTGACCCAGCGAGCTGGATGTTTGTCGAAATGCCGCCGTAAAGATGGAGGGCGATTGCGTCTTCGCTGGCCGAAAGGAAATAGCCTCCGACCGAAGCGATCAGACGCGACAAATTCATCGTGCAGCATGGGCATGTGTGCCAGGCCCATCGGCTGTGTCGCCCATCGCTGTCCAGCGGATTGGTATAAAAATAGTGCTGGCCATCGCGTGACAGGCCGGTCAGCGCGCCGTTAAACAACGCCTGTTCCATGACGTCGGCGTAGCGGCCGTCGAGATCGAAATGCAGCATGCGATGCGCCCAGAAGATCAGCGCTATCGAAGCGCAGGTCTCCGCATAGGCCGTATCGTTCGGCAGGTCGTGGTCCTCGGTAAAGCCTTCATTCCCGCCAGCCGGACCCAACCCGGAGGTGATATAGATCTTCGAGGAGATGACGTCGGCCCAGAGCACCTCGCATGCTTTCTTGAGGCCGTCGTCATTCAGTTCCGCCGCGAGGTCGGCCATGGCAGAAAACATGTACATAGCCCGGACGGCATGTCCGACCACAATGGTCTGCTCGCGCACCGGCCTGTGCGATTGGCTGTACTCAAATCGCTCCTTCCAGAAATCCTGAGGACTCTCCCCGCGCGCGATCGCTTCCTGATCGAAGTAGTGCGGCTGGCACCCGCGCTCGTTGATGAAATAGGCCGCGAGGTCGAGATGCTTTCTCTCTCCCGTCAACCGATAGAGCTTAACGAGAGCAAGCTCGATCTCCTGATGGCCGCAATAGCCGCGCTTCTGGCCGGGGTTCGGGCCGAAGGTCTTGCGCACATGGTCGACATAGCGCTCGAGGATGCCGAGGAGCCGGCGCCGGCCAGTCGCGACGAAGTAGGCGATGCCGCCCTCAAGCAGATGTCCAAGATTGTAGAGTTCGTGATTGTCGCGCAGGTTGGTCCAGCGCTTGTCTGGGTCGCGCTGCAAGTACCAGCTGTTCAGATAACCGTCGGGAGCCTGCGCCTTTTCGAGATCGTCGACGATCTTCTCGATCCTGGCCACGATATCGGCGTCGCTCCTGTGTGACAGCGCATAGGATGCCGCTTCGATCCACTTGCCGACGTCGGAGTCCCAGAACAGCTGCACGAAATCCTGCTCGTTGTCTGGCGGCGGCCGGTTCGGCAGGGTTAGGGACTGCAAGATTCCGTGCTTGCCAAGCTGGACGTGCTGGCTGGGGATGGTCCGTGTCAGCACCGTCTCTAGCCGCTCGCGCCAAAATTGCCCCTCGAGCGCCACATCGACGAACCGAACTGGCTTGAACTCGTTCATTCGAACGCATCCGTTCCTGCAACGAAATGCACCGGCGTTCTCATCGCTCCGACGATGCTCGCCAAGACCAGTGAACATGGCCAGCGCCTGACGCCGCTCAGCTGCCGTCCCGCGATCATCTTAAGCACGCGGTGAGCAGCCTCGCGTCCGAGCGCCTTGGGTTCACAACGACCCTGGTCAGTTGCGGACGCGCCTCCAGCCCCATAACGTCCTCAGATCTAGCGATGGCCACATCGGCATGTACTAGCGGGCCAGTCTCGCGCAGAGGGTCCCACGCGGCCCGGGCGATCTGATCGTTGCCGCGGAACGTCGCGTTCAACGTTTGCTCACAAGAATGCGGCCGCCGCCTTGCGCAGCCACGCCTCGGCCCACTTTTGGCTTTGGCCGTTCTTCGTGTGGGTCTTGATCCAGACCGATCGCCGAGGCGTTCGGCGGCGCGATTCAACGTAGGCATGGTTTCTCCCCTTGAAAGACTGGGCGATGAAACCACGCCGATGAGTAGATAACCCTGATCTGGGTCAAGCGGCATGAGAAATCCGGCGACCGCGGTTCGAGGATCACCCGCCTGCATGTTGGGCGGAATGGGCGACGTAGTCCTTCGAGCAACAGAGGCTTTTCACAGATCTGCGTCAACCGGCGGCAGGTGAAGCTGCTTATGCCACCTCAGCAGTTGTTCCAGACGACTTGGCTTACCACCCGCATCCGCACAGTCGTCTGCACAGCGGCTTGAATCAGCGTTCTGGCTTATCGTCCTGGTCGATAAGCATACGCTCTGCTGCCCCGTCGAGGTCCTCATATTGCCCGCTCCTCAAAGCCCACAGAAACCCAGATAGCCCAAGACCACCGAGGAGCAGAGCCCCAGGTATCAAATAGGCAAGCGTCGTCATTACAACTGTGCCAATCCGCCACTGTTGGAGTGTCTATCATTGGGAACAGTTCTCGTTGGTGCGTCCGGTACAAAGCCTTCCAGGCGTAATGCATTTCCGATGACAAGCAGCGACGAGCCGGACATGGCGATTGCGGCGATCAACGGTGTGACGTGCCCCGAAATGGCGATCGGCACGGCGACGGCATTGTAAATAATCGCGATGGCGATGTTTTGCCGGATCAGTCGTCCGGCCTTGCGCGAGACGTCGAGGGCAAGCGGTACGGCGGAAAGGCTTTCGCGCAGGAACACGAAGTCCGCTGCCTTGCGGCCGACATCGGCGGCCGTGGCTGGAGCTATCGAGACGTGTGCCGCGCTTAGCGCAGGGGTGTCGTTGAGGCCGTCGCCAATCATCAGCACCTTGTGGCCGTCCTTCGCCAGCGTTTCGATATGTTCTACCTTGCCCGAAGGAAGCAGCGCCGGAACAAAGTGATGGATGCCCAACGCCGCCGCCACCTCGCCGCAGGCAGCGGCGGTGTCGCCCGACAGCATTTGCGCGGAAACCCTCGCGTTGTTCAATTGCTCGATGGCCGCTCTGGCGTCTGCACGCAACGCGTCCTCGAAGACGAAGGAAGCCATAATGATCCCATCTTTCGTCAGAACCGTTCCGCCATATCTGCTTTGGCCGCCGGTTCGGGCCTTCCATCCGGCCCATCCGCGCCGGCCAAGCCGCCAGGTGCTGCCCGCGGCAGTGGCTTCGATGCCGAATCCGGGATACTCGCTAACAGCCTCGAGTTCCGGCTGGCCCGCGAAACCTGCAAAACTGGCAATGGCCTTTGAAAGCGGGTGACGGGAGTGGGCCGCGATATCGGCTGCGATTGCCAGCATGGTCGGATCGATCGACGATGCATTGACGAGCCGGGGCTGTCCGAGCGTTAGCGTGCCGGTCTTGTCGAACACCGCGACGTCGATCGCCGCCAAGCGCTCCATGGCGGAACCGTCCTTGACCATGACGCCAGCTTCGAACAGACGCCGCGCGGCGACAACCTGCACGATCGGCACGGCGAGTCCGAGCGCACAGGGACATGTGATAATGAGGACGGCGATGGCGATCGTCATTGCCCGGTGCCAGTCGCCGATGGCCACCATCCAGCCGAGAAACGTCACGAATGCGGTCAGATGGACCACCGGCGCATACAGCGCCGAAACGCGGTCGGCGATCCGGCGATAGTGCGCGCGGCCGCCCTCGGCGGCTTCCATCAGGCGGACCATCTCGGCCAGGAAAGAGTCTTTTGCGGCGGCTGTCGCCTCGATCGTCAGTGGACCGGTGAGATTGAGAATGCCGGCCTGGACGGCTTCTCCTGACGCCACGGTTCTGGGAATGCTCTCACCGGAAACCAGCGAACAGTCGAGATCCGAGGAGCCTCGAATAATCTTGCCGTCGACCGGAATCCGCTCACCCGCCGCGATCAGCAACTGCATGCCGGGTTCTATCTCGCTAACCGGCCGGTAGTCGCGCGTGCCATCATCACGCATCACCATGGCGCCACGCGCCGCCAGCCGTGACAGGCCGTTCACCGC
>NZ_JBVVQI010000065.1:0-9160 GCF_055811495.1 Mesorhizobium sp. WSM4830
CGCTACAGCGCTATCAAGGGCGCGCTCGCGAACGGCTTCGCTACCGCCGAGCTACACCACCTGTGGGGACACGACCGGACATGACACGCCAGCAACTCGCACGCCCTGACATTAGGTGGATTCCAGGCGTGTTTGTTCTGGTCCTTTAACGCATGTGAATGCATACGCGACAAACCTCGGCATTAGTGGCCTGGAAGAGCAGATGTGGAGGCGCGAGGTGCGACAGCTTGAAGATCTCGTGGAGCACTATGTCGGCACACGCAGCCGGCGTTCTAGAGTCATATCGACAGGGCTCGCCTTGAGAGCGCTAAGGCAGGTCGTTGGGATGGCTTCAATCTCAGACCGGGAGCTTGAGAACATGGTCGCCGACCGTGCGGTCAGGCATGGTCTCGCCGTGGACTTTGATCATATACGGCAAAACTAAAGTTCTGCCGTTCTCGGACCGCTACTGGGCCATTGCGGGTCGCGCTTTGACCCGCAATCGGTCTCGCGACTCGGCGACCTGCTGCGTGCGCCGAGCGAATGGAGCTTCGTAGAGCCTCCAGCTGTGCGGGGCCTGTTTTGGTTGGGCCTGGAGGATCAGCTGCCTCGCCGAAATTCGAACCCGTTGATCCCTTTAATGTTCTGCCAGACCTGCAGGCACCTCCCGCCACCTTGCCTGGGGCGTTGGCTCAAGCATTCACACTCGTTAAGCCGGAGTTTGTCGGTCTTGCAGGCCGCCCACATTGTAGCATCGTACGCATTGCCGCCGAAATGATGGCGCCTGTAGTGGGACCGGCGGCGAGGACGACGCACGCCGCCTCAATTGCCATGGTGCGAGCAGCAAAATGGCTATTCCAAACTCATCCCGAAGTGCTGAGCTTTTCAATTTTGAGAATCAAGCTGAGCCTCAGAATCTTTCGCCCGCTCTCGTCACGAATATCCACCAATAGCTGTTGCTGCTCCGAAGCTCCCAGTGCGTCCCGTGCCAAGTCTATTAGACCGTCGACGGCTGCTTGGCGGGCGGCCGCGATCCCTTCGCATTCCAGGCCCATGTCGTCTTCGACGAGATGCTCGGCATCGCCGCTGTCAAAGAAATATCGTCGCATGCGATCGGCATCCTCATCAAAAGCTAGGCAGGGTCCCTTTGGTGCAGGTACGTCGGATCGAAGTCTCCTGCTCGAACCAGGCGGGGCCAATCGAGAGCACGCAGCCTTGTGCCTGACGTGGCAATCAGGCCGTCGCCTCGCAGTTCCTGAAGGGTGCGGTTTACGTGAACTGTCGACAAGCCGAGAGCATCGCCAAGAGCGGCCTGCGTTATGGGGAGATCCGCTACGTGGTCCTCGATGCGTCCGACAGACCGCAAACGCACGATAAGCTCGCATAGGATGTGGGCGGTGCGGGCATAGGCCTCGCGTCGCCCGACATTGGTGACCCATTCCCGGTAGATGGAGGCGTCGATGAGGGTCGATCGCCAGAACGCCGTCGCGATACGCGGATGCTGTTCGCAAATCGGGCGAAGGACGCTATGACGGATGAAGCCTAATCTGCTTGGCGTCAAGCTCGAGAAGCTGCAGTCCATCACAGAAAGATGCATGCCATGCAGATCGGGAAGATCGCCTGCGACAAAGAAGCTGGTGATCTGCCGTCTTCCCTGACCAGTGTACTTGGACGAACACACCAGGCCGTCCAGAACCACAAACGAGTTTGCGGGGCTATCGCCTTCCGAGACGATATCCTGATTGGCTGCGACATCCTTTTCCTGAGTCGGCATGCCCCGCAGGATCGCGGCGTCATCGTCGCTGATATCAGCGATTGTTCGAATTTTGCGGATGAGCACGTCTGACGACAAAATTGAAGACAAGACTTGTGGACCTACTTTGGTTGTTATCGCAAGTTTGCACTTACATGTTCAAGTGCTCTGCGGCGACAGCGAGCGCTCACAATTGCCGATGGATATTCTCTGTTCCGATCCAACCTCGAAGCTGGAAGCAGCACGTCTGCTGGAGGGGCGATCGGTCCGCAACCAAACCGCGGCGTCCCAATACCTGCTGCAGCTCTAGAAACTCAGAATGCATGGCGTGCGAACGCCCCCGGTGTGTCATCGTTGCTGTACGATTTTAACTATCGGCCTCCTTCCGAGCAAAGCGGGCCCCTTTGCAGCTACTGGGCGCTGGGGGCTAGAAGCGATCAGCCTCACCGACATGAACGGCGTCGTGAGCAGTATGTAGAGGAGGCTGTTGTCCTCTTGTCCAGCGCCTTGCGGCCTTCTGGAACCATCAAAACTGACAATCGTTACGCTGTTCAGCAAGGTACATGAGGGGCAACGTGAACGAAGATGACGCCTCACCATTAGCGACCGGGGCAGAAGGCCTCGACTATGTCTTGCGCGGGGGTTATGCCAAATTTCGGTCACACCTCGTGGAGGGAAGGCCTGGTTCGGGCAAGACCACGCTCGGGCTTCAGTTCCTTATCAAGGGAGCCTCGCAAGGCGAAAAATGCCTCTATATTACGCTGTCCGAAAGCAAGCGCGAACTCATATCCGTGGCAAGCAGGCACGGGTGGACTCTGGACGGGATAGAAATTCTGGAACTCGTTCCTCCAGAACTCAGCCTTGATCCCTCCCAGTTGCAGACGCTCGTGCATTCTTCTGACCTGGAACTCGGGGAGACCGTGCAGGCAGCCTTGGCTGAGATCGACCGTATTAAGCCACAGCGCGTCGTATTCGATTCTCTTTCCGAAATCCGGCTGCTCTCGCAGGGCTCACTACGCTACCGCAGGCAGGTCCTGGCGTTGAAAAGCTTCTTTCTGCTCAACCATGCGACGGTGTTGTTACTCGACGACCTCACGGCCGAGCAGGATGACCTCAACCTGCATTCGATCAGCCATGGCGTCATCCGCATGGAGCAATTGACTCCGATATACGGTGGCGAGCGGCGGCGCTTGCGGGTGATAAAGATGCGTGGGGTGCAAATACGTGGCGGTTACCACGACTTCGTTATCCGACCGGGCGGGATCACGGTCTTTCCGCGATTGGTCGCCGCCGAGCACCCTGAAGCCGAGCACGGCTCGCCGGCCCTAAGCGGAAATGCCGTGGACACTCTGCTCGGCGGCGGCCTCGATCGGGGCACAAGCACGCTTTTGATCGGCCCTTCGGGTGTGGGGAAGTCCACCATAGCCTGCTCCTACGGTCATGCAGGGCTGCGGCGCGGTGAGCGCGTCCTGGTTCTGCTGTTCGATGAAACTGATCGCATTTTCCTGGGACGTGCAGCTGGTGTCGGTATGGATCTCAAGCCCTTCCTGCAAGACGGAATGCTCCTGCTCGAACAGATCGACCCGGCAGACCTTTCACCCGGCGAATTGTCCTCTAAGATCCAGATCGCAGTCGAGCGGTTCGATGCCCGGATCGTAGTGATCGACAGCCTCACGGGATATCTGAATTCGATGTCGGAAGAGCAGCACCTTGTGCTGCAGATGCATGAAATTCTCACCTACCTCAACCAGAAGGGCATCGTCACGATCCTGCTGCTGGCCAATCACGGGCTGATCGGCCACACGGCGGCACCAATCGACATGACCTATCTGTCTGATGCAGTGATGTTGCTGAGGTTTTTCGAAAGCGGCGGTCGCATCCGACGAGCGATTTCGGTAGTGAAGAGGCGGGTTGGTCCTCATGAGGACACCATCCGTGAATTCATGGTCAGCAGCCAGGGCATAGTTGTCGGCGAGCCGCTCGACCAATTCAGGGGGATACTTACAGGCGTGCCCTTTTTTGAGGGCAAACAAAGCGATCTGCTCGCAGACAAGAAGCCATGACGCCGAAAGAACCCGTCGTACTTGTGCTCGCCCCGGTCGGTCGAGACGCTCAGCTAGCCGCCTCGATTCTGGCAAAACACGGGATCGGCACACGCATCTGCGCAAATCTGGATGAGGTTTTGCGGCTTCTCGACAGCGCACACTGCCTCGTCGTGGCCGAAGAAGCGCTCATCAATTCCGACCGGAGCAAATTCGCCGCCTGGCTGCAGAACCAACCTGCGTGGTCCGATTTTCCAGTGGTTCTTTTAGTCATGCGGGGAACGGAGTTCGACAAGCGTCTTGCGTTTCTAGATCGGTATCTCATCGTTCTCGAAAGGCCTTTCCTGGCCTCAAGCCTGGCCAATTCGGTGAGGTCGGCGTTGCGTGCGCGTGCACGCCAACTCGAGGTCAAGTCCCATCTTGAACAGAAACAGCTGGTCGCAGACCGTCAAGAGCTCTTGATCCGCGAGCTTCATCACCGGGTCAAAAACACCCTGGCCAACGTGCGAGCGATGATGGGAGCGACGGCCAGGTCCAGCGATAGCATCGACAGCTTCGTGCGTGATTTCTCGGCAAGAATCGTGTCGCTTGCCGATACGCACTCAATGCTTACAGACGATTATTGGCAGACGGCCTCTTTACAGAAGTTGCTTGAGTCGGAACTGAGCCACTACGAGATCCATAGCGAGCCGCGAATATCACTGCGTGGCCCGAATGTGGCCCTCGTCTCCGACATTGCGATACCTGTCGGCATGGCGTTTCATGAACTTGCCTCCAACTCAGCAAAATTCGGCGCCCTGTCGCGCCCGCAAGGCCGCCTTGAAGTGCAATGGTGGATACCGGATTCCGCAGGTGAGCAGGTCCTGCATCTTCATTGGCAGGAGCTGGACGGCCCCATTGTGCAGTCGCCGTGTCGACGAGGCTTTGGAACGACATTGCTGGAGAGGGTGGTTACAGTGCAATGCAATGCGAAGATCGAACTGCATTACAATCCCGGCGGCCTGCGTTTCACTATGGCGCTACCATTGCGCGAAACGAGGCTCGTGCCAGCGTACTCCTAAGTGACCTGCCGGACGCGCCCGCAGCCGTTGTGGATTGTTTGATCCGTACCGAGCGGAATCCATTGTCATTTTTAAATGACTCCTTGGGCCAGCGGAGTCATTGTCCGCTGTCGTTTCGTTCACCTGTCGCCAGCTGAGGAGGCCCCAGATGATTGATCGCATGAACATTGACCCAGCCCTTTACCCGACCGATTTGGAAGCCCTCAAATCCGTTTTCAGCAAGATATGCGAGGAAGGGCATGTTGAGCCCGGCTCACCCGCAGCTGAGAAGCTCGCAGCCGATCTTGTCCGGCTTTTCCAGAGTGGCATGACTGATGAGAGCGTGCTGCTCATCGCGGCTCGGGCGCGTTTCCAAGCGGTTAAGCAGGTAGGCTGACCTGTTCGGTGGTTGCACTTGGTGCAAGGCGAACCACCACCACCGACGCCCCCAAACCGGATGGTCGAACCCAACGCCAGCTCGTTTAGGGGATCGGCGACAGCCAAAGCGCGTGCCATATCCCCGCTCGGTGCCCCTCGCGAACGACATTCGTGAATGACGGTTCGGAACGGTTGGCCCTGTCGGGGGTTACCTCAGTCCAACGGAGAGGAGACTCCAAAAATGGACCACACCAATCACGTACGGCTTTCGAGTTCTGAACTGCGCGCTGACGTTGTTGAGGGAGCGACCATCTACGGTCGCGACGATGAGGAAATCAGTTCAGTCGACCACATCCATGGAACGGGCGAGCATGCGCAAGTCGTCTTCGATGTTGATGGGTTCCTCGGCATAGGGTCAAAGCGCGTGGCCCTATATGCAACTCAGCTCGATTTTATGCGGGACGAAGACGGCACCGTGCATGCCATCACACAAATGACCACTGAGCAGTTGAAGGCCCTGCCAGAGCATTTTGATTAAAATCAGCTTCGTCGATCTCGACCGTCAGATATTGTCAAAAGGATGAAGGTCGATCCGAGTGCGAGCTCGTTCAGAGCGTCGACGAAGGCGTCGACCTGATCGTGATTGTCCATTCGGCAACGAACAGACCTCGTCGAGGAATGTTTCGTTCCAGCGACCGCGCAAGAGCTTCACGTTGCGGCTCAACCTGGGCGGGGCAGGTTTGCCCGTGTGTCCTTGTCGCCTGAGACCGGAAGAACCTTCACGTCATGGCCAGCGAGAGTTTCACTTTCGTTGCTGCGTGGGCCTTGCCAGCCGAACCAGGGTCCTGCGGCATGCGGATCGTGACTTCCTGCGTCACGCGTCATGACGTTCTGGAAACGCATCCACGATTTCAAAGTCGCTGCGGTGGAACATGCTGCCGGAACTTGACGCTAGCCGGTGCTCATATCGGCGGAACGATGTGGTCAGATAACCCATCGAGGCAAGACCGGACAGCCCCACTCCGGCCCCTCGGAAGCGGTCGTGAGTCAGAGACTGGGCAGTGTCGTTGTTAGATGGCCGGTATTTCTGCAGCTGGTGGATGATTATTTGCGAGCGCAGGTCTGCACCTGCATCTATTGGCGCGCCCAAACGTTTGCCGTCGAGGAAGATGCGACGGACTGCATTCATGTCGAAGAACAAAGCCGAAGATTCCGACGAAAACCAAGTGCAACTGGAGCGGCGGGCTGGACAAGAAGACAAGGAGGGCCGTGGACGCAATGCCGAACGGCCATCGCAAATTTCCGGCCGCGGCTGGAGGGATGTGCTGTGGCGGGTGTGGGCTGAGGTAACAGAGGACCGTGTCACGCTGATCGCGGCCGGAGCCACGTTCTACCTGCTTCTTGCGCTGTTTCCAGCGCTTGCCGCCTTCGTGTCCATCTACGGCTTCGTCGCCGATCCTCAGACCGTCGCCGAGCACATTTCACTCCTTGGCGGCATACTGCCTTCGGGCGGTCTTGATCTTATCAGGTCGCAACTTAACTCATTGGCCGCTCAGAACACTGGCGCGCTCAGCTTTGGCTTTATCTTCGGTCTTGCCGTCGCACTATGGAGCGCCAACAGCGGCATCAAGACGCTGTTCGAAGCAATGAACATCGCTTACGAGGAGACTGAAAAGCGCGGCTTTATCCATCTGAATCTCCTGGCCTTGGGGTTCACCCTTGGCGCCATCCTCATTGGCATCGGCCTTATCATCTCGGTCGGAATCGTGCCCGCAATGCTTGCGGTGCTGAACCTCGGCGGCTGGACCGAAACCCTTGTGCGGATCTTGCGGTGGCCGGTTTTGCTGATCATGGTCGGAATCGGAATTACGCTGATCTACCGCTACGGCCCTAGCCGCGAAAAGGCAAAGTGGCGATGGGCCACATGGGGAGCCTTCCTCTCGGCTGGGGTTTGGATCGCGGTCTCGGTGGGGTTCTCCTTTTATCTTGAAAACTTCGCTAACTACAACGCGACCTACGGAGCCTTGGGGGCGGTCATCGGTTTGATGATGTGGACCTGGATTTCCGTCATTGTGCTGATTGTGGGTGCGGAGCTGAATGCTGAGATGGAGCACCAGACAGCCAAGGACACCACCACAGGTGCGCAGCAACCGATGGGTACGCGAGGTGCCACGGTCGCGGACACGCTGGGGAGATCGGCCGATGCCGCTAACAAGCAGTCACGTTTGGACGAGCGCAAACCGTAGCGCCTTACTGTGCATCTGCCGCAACTTCGCTTGGCGCCAATGACGGTGTTAGATGGCCGTCATCTTTCGAACAGGCCTATCGAGCAATGAGGGTATCCTCCCCATCACCCCATCACCGGAAAGACAAAGCAGGATTCAGATGCTGCTCCCCCCTACTGAGAGCCCGCCCACGAGCCGCCTCACCGCCGAGCTATACCACTGAGCGGAGCACGCCCAGACGCAACCATCCTTGCATCTAGGTCTTAGGTGCGACGCTTTGCCATTGAAGCCACCAACAACGCAGATGCTGCGTGAGCGCCTGTCACCCGCCGCAACGTTGCGCTGTGTGTTCTTCAAGACTGTTGCCGCGCGTACGGTGCCCCGTGCGATTGGGAATCGGCGCTGGCCGCTTCCAGACCTCGCCTCGCGGAGTCAGTCGTCCCGAGCCTTCAGCGCACGTGCGAGGAGCCTGGTGTCATTTAGCTGGATCACGCACGTCTCGAACGCTTTGGTCGGGCCGCGCCAGCGCAGCTGTTCGACGTCATCGAATAGCTGAGCGTCCGTACGCAACGTCGCGAGATTTTTGAACAAAAGTGCGAGCTCTCTACGCTTGCCGAGGGCTTCAGGCGGAAAGCTTTCAAGGGGGCCATAGCGGCCCAGCAGCCGCGCTGACGAGACCAGGCCGATGCCCTCGAGACCCGGGTAGCCATCGGCGGTGTCACCCACGAGCGCGAGGAAATCTGGAATCAGGGACGGCTCAACTCCGAACTTCTCGCGTACACCGGCGGCGTCGCGAATTTGCTTGGTCCTGCGGTCTACCTGAACCACATGGTCACCTCGCACGCACTGCGCGAGATCCTTATCCGGCGTCCAGATGCACACCTTCTGCACGCGCTCATCGGCAGCCGCGCTCCGTGCCGCGGATGCCAGCGCGTCGTCGGCTTCCAGGTCGATCATCGGCCAGACCGCCACTCCCATGGCCGCCAGGGCTTTCTCAAGGGGGTGGAACTGCGCGAGCAATGCCGGCTCGATGCCATCCCCGGTCTTGTAGCCGGGCCAGAGCCGATTTCTGAACGACTCGATTACATAATCTGTCGCTACCCCAATGTGTGTGGCGCCATTCTCGATCATCTCCAGCACTGTGTTCAGCACGCCAACGACGGCGCCAAACGGCTTGTCTTGGCCGTTGTTGAACCGGCGTTGGCCATAGAAGTGGCGAAACAGCTCGTATGTGCCGTCTACTAAATGAACGATCATTTCAATCCTCGAGAAAGCGCTCGGCCGTGCCCGTACGCCCACCGCAAGCCATGCCTCTTACCGCAGCAACTTACCTTCAAGTCACAGGCGCGGGCACTACTATATGGTAGCGCGCTGCGACAGCCCCTTTGACAATAATGATCTGCGCATGGCGCTGAATACGCGGTCGACCGCGAAGCGCTCGTCAAGACTATCCTTGGCAAGGTCGGCGATGACACGCCGGTACACGCAGCCCATCCTTTGTTCTGCGCCGACATTGAGCAGCGTGTCTACGATCCGGACAAGGCACGCATTCCATTACCGGAAATTAGCACATGGCGCATTCGTCACCCGCCCTTTCGAGCAGTCCTGCGCGGCGACAATCAAGGTGAGATTCAGCGTCAATCAGGATGAGACTCGGCGGCGGGGGTGTGACGAAGGGAGGGCGTAGCCCGACCGGAGTTACATCCCCGCCGCGGCGCAATTTTTCGGCGTCTCATGACGCGG
>NZ_JBVVQI010000066.1:0-8668 GCF_055811495.1 Mesorhizobium sp. WSM4830
GGTGCTGTCGACAAGAACATGCACTGGTCCCTCCGGCGGAACCTGGCGATCATGCCGTTTGTTGGGCGATTGCCATGTCCGCGCCCGACGGCTCAGGGTGGTATGATCGGGGACAGCGAGCGCCAGCCCCATCAGTTGCAGCACCGATTCCAGCAAGCCTTCTGCCTGGCGCAGCCGCAGGCCAAACACAAGGCCCAGCGTCAAGGTGGTCTCGATCGCCAGATCAGAATAGCGGTGCTGGCCGCCACGTGTCTTGCGTCTTGGCGCTTGCCACCTGGACAGGGCTTCCGGCGTCACCCACAGGGTCAAACTGCCGCGATGACGAAGTCCTGCCTCATATTCTGGCCAGTTCGTCACCCTGAACTTCATCTTCTCAATATGATGGCGGCGGCTGGTATTGTGTTTGAAAGGCATGGCTACGCTACAAAGGCTATTGCGGTTACCGCTTGCCTAAACCCACACCAATAAAAGATCCGTGCACCAACGCCCCGTTGCATGCGTTTAGCTCAAGTATGTTAGGTTCCGCCAATATATCAGGGTGCCCGCCGGCCTGGAGTTCAACTACGTACTGAACGTTACTCCCCCCGTCGATCGGAGCTTGATCCAAGGGCACAGCGTTGCGATGCAGTGATACCAGTCGGCCATTACCATCGAAGAATAAGATGTCCAGTGGGAGCGGAGTATCTTTCATCCAAAACCGCACATGGCGAGGGGAATCGAAGACAAATATCATGCCGTCGAACGGGCTAAGAACTCGCCTGTGCATGAGTCCCCTGCTGCGCTCATCCGAGTCATTTGCGACCATCACGGTTAATGGGCGTTTTTCGATTTTGATCGCTGCGACATCACAATTTGCGTTAAACAACGAAATCAGCGTAATAGCCTCAAGTAGAAACATCGTCACCTCTTTGCTTCCGTGAGAGATCATGTCCCAACGCGTGGAGTTGGCCCATAAAAACCAGACAGGATCAGATTTCTGTTTGACGGTTTGAGAACTCGCTCGTTTACCGATATCCCGAAGCTTTATGCGTGTGAAGCGTGTTGTACACCAGGGCGACGGAACACCCACGGGACCGAGGTTCGTGAGCTTTTATATCCGTGGCATCCCTGGTCTGGGCGGCTTATCCATATCCATGGATTGGTGGACAAGGGGTCTGCTGTGTCCCGCTGGAGCTTTTCGGGTTTAACGTTATGCTGGTTGCTCGAAGTCCCGGTGTGGATGTTTGACCGAACACTGAGTCGCGGTGGTTGGCCTTACCAATTGCGATGCCCATTTTTGCTTGCTTGCCTCCCTGCTCATCCCAGACCAACCGCCCCGCCGCACAAATTCGAATCCATCGACGCCAGGCAATGGCAGCGTGGGAAGCCGTGAGTGCACGGCCTGCCTGAAAAGCGCACGCTGGGCCTCACGTGGCCATATTCAAAGAACGTGACAACGCCGTTAAAGCTTATCGACCTCGACTTGAGCGTTCTCTGCTTCTCGGGGAAGACGCTAAATCCGCTCGTGCGTTACTGCCGGCTAGCAAAGGCTGCGGGGCGGCGGTGGAGTCGAGGGGCGGCGGCCGTTCCGCTTCACTCAAAGGTGCCGCCGGCGCCTGGATGGTTTCCGCGACGCCCTCCCCGCAACTGGGATGATCATCGTGCATGCACTGTGCTGTTGGGGACATGCTGGTGGCGGTGCCGGAAGAACCGGAGACATGTGATATCTCGGCAGCTGGCAGTGCGGCTTCTCTGTTGCTGCACAGGAGATCGTAGAGTATGTCCACGCAAATGCGCGCGTCCTTCTTGTCTTTTTGAAAGGGAGGGACCAGGGGCAATCTGATATCGGCCTTTTGGTACAACGGACTGCACTTTTCGTACAGCTGGTCAACCTTCTCCTCGCGGTTTTCGCCTTGCAGCAGCGGCTGGCTGTCGTCTTTCGTGAGGCGCTTCTTGAGCTCTTTCAGGTCGGTGTCGAGCCAGATCGAGCGCGCCTTATTAAGGATCAGGGCTCGATTCGACTCCTCGGCAAAGCAGCCACTGCCGGTTGCGATGACGACGGGTCCTCTCTCCAGGCACTTGGCGAGCTCCTCGGCCTCCAGGTCCCTGAAGTGCCCCTCGCCGTGCTCGGCGAACATCTCTATCAAATCGCCGTGCGCGGCGGCGATACGCTTATCGATGTCGAGAAAGTCCAACCCCAACTCCTTGGCAAGCTGGGCGCCGATGCTCCCCTTGCCGCTCGCCGGCATGCCGACGAACACTACCGGCTGCGTGCCGAGGGCCGCGCGGATCTCGCCGGCTTTCGGCGATCGAGCGACCCTATCCTGTTGTCTTGCGACGCCGCGCGGCCTGGAGGTCCCTGCCACCCTCGACCTGCTGTCTCCTGACGAGCCCCACTGTAATATCTCAAAGGCACCACGGGGAATGGGGACCGGCTTGCATTCGCTCTGCGCGCGCTGGGCGAGCTCGGCCCGGTAACTGGCCGGCGTATGGAACTCGACCTCGAAGCGATAGTTCTGCGCGGTTCTGAACGCCGTGTGAACGCCGCGTAACCGCCGCGTGTCCATCTTGGTGAACCAGTTGGTGGTCTCGACCTCGCTGCAGTCCCGCTCCTCGAAGGCCAGTGCCGCTTTCCTGAAGGCGCGTGTAAAAGCCTCGTCTGGGATCTCGAAGACATGGCGCACGGCATTGGTGACCAGTTGGGCCTCTGGCGCCGCGCTCACGCTCTGGCCGGTCAACTCGTCGGCTATCCAGCCCTGCCCGCGCGACCGTTGGTCAAGATGCTGCACCTTCACCTCAATGCCGTCCTGCCGCAAAAGCTCCGCAACCGCATGCACAGTTTCGGTAATCGCGCTTTCTTGCGCTTCGGCGGGGGCGGCTTCGAGCCTGGCGCGCTCCAGGGCCTGTTCGCTGCTCAGCGTTATCCTGCTGGCGGGGTCGTCGTCGGCCGAGATTGCTATGGCGCTGGGCAGAATGCGGGTTTCGACGGCGAGTCTGATCGAGGCCTCCATGACCGAGGCCGCCAGAGTGGGGTTGTCCTCCAGATGCGCCAGGCTGCGATCGACGTCGAACCGGCCCTGGTGGAGCTTTGCCGCCTGCGCCTTGACATAGGGCGCCGACTTGAAGCCCGGCCTCCCCTCCAAGAGCCGCTGCAATTCGGCGGTTTTCTGTTTGAACACCAGCGCACCGGTATCGGACTTGTAGGCGTCCGTGCCGACCTTGATGCCGACGCTCAACAGATTGATGGCGCTTTCATGCAGATCGTCCGGTTTGTAGCCGTCGGGCCGCGGATCAATGCGCGGCTGGTAGCGGTTGAGCAGGAAGTCGATGCGCTTCCTGGCGTCAGCGGTTGCCGGATAGGATTCTCTGAGTTTCGGGAAGAGCGCGCCGGCGTCGGCGCTGACGGCAGGCTTCGCGCCGGTTGAGGCCACGGATCGCGCTAACTGCTGCTTGACGTCCGACTGCTCATGAGCCTGCTCGCTATTGAGCTGCAGGTTCCAGTCCTGGAGCTCGGCCACTAGCAACGCGGCCAGTTCGCGGGCCACCGGATGCTCGGCGTCCTTGCTGTCTTCCCCCGCCCTGGCGATGAGCTCATCGAGGGCCTGGCCATCCGGCCGATCTTCCTGCAACAGTGCGCGAATGTCGGCCTTGAGCTCTTGATGAATGCCCTCGTAGGTGCCGAAGATGGCACGCTCGGCAAACCAGCGTTGCGCCTCCAGCGGCTGCGCCAGCATGTTGCGCTGCAGGCAGCTGTAGGTCTCCAGCACCGGCCCGGTGGCCGACAGGATCTGCTTGGACCGGCTGAACTGGTAGCCGCCTTTCTCAATGGCCGGCGTGTGCGACTTCGGCGGCTTCATCGAGGTGATGCCGCGCGCCTGCAGCTGCGCGTCGAACTGGCGCACATGCTCGTAAAGGCGAGGCCGGTCGCCGATGATGACGACGGAGTCGCCGTCAAAATCGCCGTCGAGCATTTTTTGTTCGGCGCTCGGAACTGCAACCAAAGAGCCGGGCGCGAACACCTCCGTCGCCTGCAGGATGCCGACGCACTCGAGCGCGGTGTCGGCCGTGACCCGGTCCTTTTCCTCCAGCCAGCGCGAATGGCACTTTACGTCCTCGGCAGACATCACCACCCCGCGCTCGGCGAAGTCCGCCGGCCACATTTCGTCGGGCACAACGATCAAGATGCCTTTGGCAAAGAAGGTCGGATCGTCGGCGGCAAGCCCAGCCCCCGACCTGTGCGCGACGTTGAAGCTGTATTGGAAGGCCACGCACCGATCCAGGAACGCCGCGGTTCGATCGCCATCGCGCGCCGACCTGACCCGGTCGGCGGCGAACGGGCGCAGGTCGGGCTTGTCATAGGGGGAGCGTCCGACAAGCACGCCAGCGTCACGGGTCAAGGTCTTGCTCTTGCCCGTCGGCACATGCAGGCATTCGTCGCTGGACGGCACGGCGATAGCGCCCGAACCTTCGATATGCCCGCCCGTGACCGTCCGGAACAGCTGCTCGGCGGTGAGGCTTTGATGGGTTTCGAGCCAAGCCAGAGCCTTCTCGCGGGTCTCCTGTGCCACCTCGACGCTGCGCGGATAATGTTGCAGCGCCGAGGGCGGTACCGCCGATTGCCTTTTATCGGCAAAGGCGGGCATCCGCTCGGGAGCGTCGTGGCGAGCCCGGGCAATGGACGGCATGCGCTCGGCCAGTGAGGCCCTGATGAAGCCGCAGCCGTCATGCGGCCGCAAGGCGATCTCGCCGTCTCGCCCCTCGAACCGGAAGGGATGCACTGCGCCTGCGGGGCGGTCGGGCAGAAGGGACAGCTTGAAGCACCCTTCCAGCGCATAATCATGCGGGCCAATGTCGGGGATGCCCGGCGGCGCAGCAAATCCGCGGCGCTGGGTATAGTAATAGGCTTCCTTGAACGGCGCCCAGTCCCGCGACAGCTGCTCAAAGGCCGTACCCGGAGCCGTCTCGGCATAGGGGATCGCCAAAAGTTTAGCGCTTGGGGCCTCTTCGGCCGCCAAGGGCAGCTGAGAGGCAAGCTGGTTCAGGCTCTTTTTCGGCGGCTTCAGTTTGCTGCCGCCGAACAGGTCCATGCGGTAGGGCACGCCCTCCAAGGTGAACGTGCGTGTCAGCATGGCGGCAGTCGGAGTTCCCTTTAGCTGCACCGCCACCACCTTCACCGCGCCCGAGGTCAAGCGGTGGAAAATGGAATAACGCAGCTCGGCTTCGCTGGTCAGCGGCCGGCCTTGGATGTCGACCACCGGCAGCCGCATCAGTCCGGCATCGCCTTGCGGCGGTCTCGGCTCGTGGTCCATGGCCTGAAGGACCCGATGGACATCGAAGCTGGCGGCTGTATGCTGGGCCTGGATCATCGATGCGTTCTGCGCCATGAAAGTGTCGAGCGCTTCGAACGGCTCCTTCGCCTCGATCTCGGCGATCACGCTCCAGCTCCTGTAGGAAAGGTCGGCGTAGATGAGGGCGCGGGCACTGTCCAGGATCTGCCTGGTCTTGCCGTGCAGCTCTTGCTGCCTGGCCTGCAAGGCGAGCTTGTCGCCGTCGACATAGGGCAGCCGGTAGTGCCTCTCCAGCACCGCCCGGGTCTTGAGCACCTGATAGATCGAAAGCGCCGAGCAGCGGCTTGCATTGGCGCCGCTGGTGCGCTCGGCCTGGCCTAGTTTGAGATGGGCATCGATCTTGTGTTCCACCACCGGCTGGATGGCGTTGAGCAGGTTCAGCGCCGACGTGCGGTGCCAGCGCAACACCGGCTTCGGGCTGCGAGCTAGTGGCAGCAGGGAGGCGCAAAGATTCCCCATCGTCTCCAGGTTGTTGTCGAGCTTAAACTCGGGAGCGGCACGTAACACCTCGAGCCTGTCCAGCCCCGGCCGTGCCAGCGCACCGAGATCGTCCAACAACTGCGCATTGCCCAACGCCTTGAATATACTCGCGATGGCATGGACATCGGCCTGCGGCAGCCGATCCTCGGCTGCTTGGAGGTAGTGCGCCAGCAGCTTCAGCCGGTCCTTCAGGAAGGCGGGTTCGGCGACCTCGCCGACGGTCTCTCCCTCCTCGATACACCGCGACAGACCGTTGGCGATCCTGACTAGCGCAGGCGTGCTGAAAGTACTGAAGCGACGGCCCTTGGAACCGAGCTCGCCGGCGATGGCAACGATCGCCTTGCGTGCTTTTTCTTCTTCCGGCCACTTGCCGAAACCGTTCACCAGATTGGCCAATTCTTGATTCGAGAATCCGTCGAGATTGCCGGCGCGGGCAACCACCGCGCCGGCGATGGCAACCGTCGCTTCACGCGTCTTCTGCTGGTCCGGCCATCTCCTGAAGCGGTTCACCCAATCGGCCAACTCCGAATCCGAATATCCGTCGAGATTGCCGTCGCGGGCAGCCACCGCGCCGGCGATGGAAAGCGTCGCTTCGCGCGCCTTCTGCTGGTCCGACATTGCGTCGGAGATGCGGTGCGGGCCTCCTTCGCTATCAGGACGCCCTGCTTGTCCGACCAACTCTCCGGTGCTGCCCATTCCCTCTCCGATCCAGCAAAACGCATCGCCTAAAGCCTGTCAACAACAGGCATCATTGGTTTGAGTGCGGTCACGCGACCCGGCAACGGCATGCTTGAAAGCCGCAGCATTCACGCAGCGGCAACTGCCTCGACAACGCCGCAATGAAAAACTTCTTCGCCACTCGATCGCTCCGACAGCATCGCAGGTCCGAAAGAGGGGGAGGACTATAGCCGCTATCACAAACCAACGACCTCATCAGCCTGAAGCTCAAAGGGCTGAGCCCTGTACAAACGCCCATAAATTACTATGAACCCCACCCGCTTTACGGGGCGAATCTACGGTGTTTTCATTGCGGTACAGATTGAGCGATATCGATCAGGAAGCGTTCGAAATCCAGTTCAAAAGAGCTTGCTTCGGTTTGGCGCCGACCGAGAAATCGGCCACTTCGCCGTCCTTGAAGATCGCGAGCGTCGGAATGGAGCGCACGCCCAATTGGGCGGCGAGTTCCGGGTTTTCATCGATGTTGAGCTTGGCGACCTTGATCTTGCTTTCCATCTCGACGGAGATTTCCTCGAGGCTCGGAGCAATGATCTTGCAGGGATCGCACCATTCCGCCCAGAAATCGACGACGACGGGTGCTGCGGATTCCAGAACTTCCGACTGGAAGTTATTGATATCGACTTTCACGGTAGCCATGGCTGCTCCTTTGACCGAAGAAGATGTGTGCGGGTGCGCAGAATTTTCAATTATCAACCCAGCTCTTTGGGGCATAGGGAGCGTTGCCCTGCGACCTGAAGCCTACTTCCTGGCCCACATCCCCGACCTTCCTCCTCCCTGCGACGGCAGGAGGCGCATCAGCAGATCCGCGATTAGCAAATTCACCGTGACCGCACCGGTGAATTGCGACGGCGAGTGGAGGCACTCTTTTGCGATCGACCTCATCCCTACGGTCCAGTAGCCGCGAAGTTGACAGATGCGACGCCGCGTTCAAGCATGTTCGGCAGTTGACGCCTGGGCACGCACCCTTCGCGATCTGCGAAAGGATGTCCCTAGGGACGTGAGTAAGTTCATGCGGCAGCTGATTTATGTCCGCCAAGTCAACCATTGATCATATTCCTATCGCCTTCACCGCATCCACAGCTAGCATCTGCGAACGCCCTGTTGAAGCGATACGTGGTTACGCTTGTAAGGTGTTTTTCCCGGCATTTGATGGGTTAAATTGATTTTGAATGTATCAAGCTGTCGTTCGCAGTTGACCGCAGAAAAATTAGATCGTGTTCCAGGGAGGGTTTTGTCGCAAACTTTTTAAAAGGCCGCAGAAGCGGCCATCGCTGGACACAGTTATGCAGCGAGTGCGGCGAATTGCTGAAATGCCGATTGGCCACTGGTTGAAAATTGGCGCTTGCGGATCATGTGAGCCACCTCGATACCATCCAGTGTTGCTGACGCAGACTGAAAGGATTTGAAGCCCTTCATGGGGCGGGTCAGCTTCTTGATAAACCGGTGGTCCTGCTCAATCGTGTTGTTGAGGTATTTGACCTGCAGGATCTCGATCAGCCAGAACCATCCATAAAACAACAGCAGCAGCCAGTTGATGTTTTGCAATCCTGCCATGTCGATGACGACCTTTTCGGGCCAGCCATTGTTCTTAATCGTGCGGGCGAAGAAAGCGCTGGCCGCGGCCTCATCGCGGTGCTCAGACAGCATGAAATCAAGGGTTTTGCCGAATTTGTCGACAGCCCGATAGAAATAGGTCCACTTGCCTTTGACCTGGATATAGGTCTCGTCCATCCGCCAGGAGCTGCTGGTTGCGGATTTGCGCCGCTGGGCCTGGCAGGCAATCAGGGGCGAATATTTCACGACCCATCTGTTCAGCGTCGCGTGGTCAACGGTAACGCCGCGCTCGGCCATAATCTCTTCCAGATCACGATAGGAGACCGCATATCTCACGTAGAAAAATACCGCGTATAAAATCACGTCTTTCGGGTAATGACTGCCTTTGAAATCGACCATGATCGGGAAACTCAATCTGCCTGCTCATCTTCAACCGGGATCTACGCCTACCATACTGGTTGCAAACCCGGTGAAAAGTTTTGCGACAGAACCCATGGCAATCGCCCAACAAACGGCATGATCGCCAGGTTCCGCCGGAGGGACCAGTGCATGTTCTTGTCGACAGCACC
>NZ_JBVVQI010000067.1:0-8444 GCF_055811495.1 Mesorhizobium sp. WSM4830
CCGTGGCGCGCTGATCAGCCCGGCCCATGCCGGAGAGCACGGCGACCAATGCCGTCAGCTACACCACTCCCTGGGACACGATCGGGAAGGCTTCGTTGATGGTGTCTCGTCCGACGCGGCCTCGACGGTTCCAGTGCGCGAAATTGGGATAAGTGGAGGTGAGACAGTATCATCGTGGGCGCTCCACCGAGGTCACCGTCCGGGTAGAGGCCCGGCCGACACCTTGTTTTGCCCCCACAAAGACTGCTCAGAGCTGCCGCGGCGACAAGGCGGGTGAAGCTCGCTTCAGCGGCGTGCTTCAGGCAGTCGGGAATCGCGCCGTGCTCGAACTCCTGCACCGTCCGAAGCATTGGAAAATCGAGTGCCGCCAGGTCGACCCGGCGGACGACATGCCCCGCCAGTTCCGCACCCTTGGCGTAGGCCCTGGCGAGACTACGGCAGAGCCGGTGCGGCGATGGATCGGGATGCCCGAGAAACAATCAAGATGCGCCGGCGGCATGGGTTACCTCCAAGGCGGCTTGGCAGCAGCCGGACGTGCCGGAATCTCGGGAGACCCTTCAAGCTGATCATGGCGTACTCCTTCTCGGAGTTTCACAAAGCGGCTGTCCGGCTTGACATCGGCGTCAAAAGAGGCCGGTTCTCGGCGCTACCAGAAAGTCGAGGGCAGCAACATCGTGCCGTAGCCGGCTATTGCGGCGACGAGCGTTGCACCTGCGAGCGGCAACCAGAACCTGATCGGGCCGGCAAATGCGGCCAGCGACAGGCGGCAGATCGCGTTTGCTGCCAGCGCCGCGAGCACCGCCTGGCCAACGGTCTCGACAGGGACCGAATGCTTGACCAGGCGCAAGGCACTGAGCACCGACACATCAACATCGAATGTGCCCGCAAGCGCCGAACTCGCCAGCAAGCCGCGTCCGCCGAATTGAGCAGCCAGTGCAGCGCTCGCGGTCGCGACGATCGCAAACAGCAGGGCAAAGAGCAGCAACGGGCCGAGGTCGAAGGGATTGCGCGCGACGGCGGCACCCTTGCGATCCCCGCTATCCCGAGCCAGGAGCAATGCTCCGCAAACAGCGAAGGAGAGCGCCGCGGCAATTGCGGGAATGCCGACCGAAGGGAACACGCTTGGCTCGACGATCAGAACCACGGCGCAGACGCGTAGCAAAGAAACCATTGCGGCCAGCGACGCCGCGCCAGCGAGCGGCAGAGGATTGCTTGCCGACACGGCGTTGCGGGCCAGCGCCACGGTTACGGCGGTGGAAGAGACGATCGCGCCTGCGAGCGAGCTGACGAGCAGCCCGCGTGCGGTTCCAAGGACGCGAACGGCGACATAGCCGGCGAACGATATCGACGCCATCAGCACCGTGAGCAACCAGACTTCCCACGGATTGAAACCGCCCCATGGGTCCAATGTCCGGTTTGGCAGCAAGGGCAGGACGATCGCGCTCATCACAGCCAGGATCAGCGCGGAACGAAGCTCGATCCAGGACAGTCGCTTCAGGAGGCCGTGTAGGACTTCGCGACTGGCAAGGATGGCGGCGAGTGCCGCTCCTCCTGCAGAAGCGGCGCGGTAATCGCCAGCGACGGACAACGCACCGAGCGTGAATACGCAAAGGGCTGCTATTACCGCCGTGACACTGAAATCCTCATCATGGGCTGCCTCACGCGCCTTGTACCAGGCGAAGATTGCCGCAAAGGCGATGAAACCACCGACCAGCACGGACACTGCGTCGAGAGCATCGGCCAGCGCTGCGAGAAGGCCGCCGAGCAGACCGGATATGCCGTAGGTTCGAATTCCGGCCGTCCGGCTACGATCGGGCGCATCCCGCTCTCGCCAGCCGCGCTCCAGTCCGACGAGCAGGCCTATGGTCAGTGCAAGTCCGAGCCGGGCGATGAGCGGATCCACGATTTGTGGGCTTCAGGCGCCGGCCATCGGCAGGTGGTCGCGGATCCACCTGACGATTTGCCCCGCATTCATTGCGCCGGATGTGCGCGCAACCTCATGTCCGCCATGGAACAGGATCATGGTCGGGATGCCGCGAATGCCGAGCCTGGCTGAAACGGCCTGCTCATTATCGGAGTTGAGCTTGATCAGCCGAATATGCGGTTCCAGTTCGTTTGCTGCGGCTTCATATGCGGGCGCCATCATCTTGCAGGGCCCGCACCATGCCGCCCAGACATCCACGACAACGGGAAGGCTGCCTCGCTTGACCTGGCGATCGAAGATTCGTTCATCAACGTCGTCGGGGTGACCTGAGAACAGCTTTTTCCCGCACTTTCCGCATTTTGCGTTTTTGGCATTGCGCGCCGGCGGCAGTCGATTGATCCCGCCGCATTTGCTGCAAACCACCAGATTTTCTTGCGCCATCGCCCTTCACCACTGGTATACATGCGCCAGAGAATGCCTATCCCCAAGCTGGCTCGCACTTCCAATCTTTTTTTGCGCGATGGACGATTTGGCGTGAAAACGGATTGCCCCGCACAATCCACGCCGGCTGTGCGCCCGCGGTGTTCGGACGGGAAAGCACGCTATTCCTTTGCTTCCCGACCCGACGCCTGCTTGATAATGATCCTGAAGAAAACATGCGGAGTGCTGTCCGAAACAGGAGGCGTAACCGGTTTCAGAGCGCCAGGCTCCCACCAGTCGACGTGCTTGCTCAACAACGACCATGCATGGTCGCGCTGGACCTTGTAGCCGATCCGGTCAGGCAGTTCTTCATAGACACCGTCGACAACCACGCTTCTCCATGCCCGTCCTTGGCCGCGTTCGTCGACCTGGACGCACACCGGCGGATTGGCACGCATCCAGTCGACCTTTTTGCCCGGCATGGAAAATGCATAAAGGTGATTGTCGGCGTGGGCATAGTAGAATGGTACGACGTAGGGCTGTCCATCCTTGGCGCATGCCAAGTGGCCGACACGGTTGGCCGTCAGCAATTTTGTACATTCCAAATCAGAAAGCGTGCGGATCAGCATTGGCACAATCTCCTGTTTTGTGACTGCACGGTATCGCCGGTGCTCCATCGACTCTGATATCCGGCATCGCGGATCGTAGCCCTGCCACAGGGGAGGTCATTGATCACGATCAAGGGTCGGTCGCCCGACAGACGAATCGAAACCCGTGGCTGGGCCCTCCGGTGACTGACCTGGCGGCCGTGTCAGTTGTCAGTGTCCATGCCGGAGGGGATTTGGAAAATGATCCAGATCAAGGCGGGGCCTGCTGCTCCCACCCATCATAGGGGATGATGTGGCAGCCGATCTCAAGCGCTCCGTTCGACCGTGAGCTGGAACTCGCCGTCCTGGACGAGGACGGCGAACATGCGCTTGTCTTTCCTTGCATCAAGGAGCGGGAAGGCTGGAAGAACGCCGCCACCCGCGCACGCATCGACGTTCACCCGACCCACTGGCGAGACTGGGTGCCGGATACGATCCCGGCAAACAACCACAGGTGTCTTACTGACTCGCTTTAACGTTTGGACTCCACAACCAACGCCATACGCACGAGATGCGACAGACTGCTCGCGGCCATCTTGCTCATGACATTGGCACGATGGATTTCGACCGTGCGCGGGCTGATGCCGAGGTCATAGGCAATCGTTTTGTTCGGCAGGCCGGACACAAGGCCGTCCAGCACTTGTCGCTCCCGCTCCGACAGGGCCGCCAGACGACCACGGATCTCCACGCCTTGTGGGTGTATTGCTTCCGTCCGATTGCGACTGTCCAATGCGGAGCGGATCGCTTCGATCAGCACCTCGTCGTCAAACGGCTTTTCGATGAAGTCGGCGGCACCTTCCTTCATCGCCTGAACAGCGAGGGCCACATCGGCATGACCCGTCATGACGATGACCGGAAGCGTATGCCCGCGGGTCCGGAGCTGTCGCAGGAACTCGATGCCGTCAATGCCCGGCATGCGCACATCGGTCACAATGCAGCCGTCGAGATTGCCCGTGGCCGTAGCCAGAAAAGCTGTCGCCGATTCGTACAGGCGCACGGCGAAATCAGCCGTCGCCAGGAGAAAACCAAGCGATTTGCGAACGTCGACGTCGTCGTCGACGACGTGCACCAGATGGTTACCGGTCATTGGCGACCTCTTCCTTCTCCACCATGCGCAAGGTGAACCGGAACGCGGTTCCTCCAGTCGGCATTACCTCGGCCCAGATGTGGCCGCCATGCGACTCAACAATGGTACGGCAAATAGAGAGGCCGACGCCCATGCCCTGTTTCTTGGTGGTGACAAATGGCTGGAAAAGTTGAGCGGAGATCTCAGGCGCGAGACCGGTGCCTGTATCGACCACGCTTACCTCTGCCATCCCGTCGTCACGGGCCACGGTCATGACTTGCAACTCACGGCGTGGCACACCTTGCATGGCTTCTATCGCGTTGCGCATCAGATTGAGCAGGACCTGCTGAATCTGGATGCGGTCCGTCAAGACCAGTTCGGCGACGGGATCAAGCTTGTAGGTGACGCGGACATCAATTTCTCTTGCACCGACCAGGGCGAGCGACGAGGCTTCCTCGATTAACGCGGGCAGGCGTTCGACCTGGCGCTCGCTCTCGCCTCTTGCGACGAAGTCCCGAAGGTGGCGAATGACGTCTCCGGCCCTCAAGGCCTGTTCCGCTGCCTTTTCCACGGCCTCCCTCAACATCGGCGCGTTCTCTTCCGTGCTTTTTTCGAGAAGCCGCCGGCTGCCTTTAAGGTAGTTCGTGATTGCCGTGAGAGGCTGGTTGATCTCATGCGCTAATGTCGAAGCCATTTCGCCCAGCGCGGTAAACCGCGCCATGTGCAGGAGCTCCTGCTGCTGCTCCTGTATTCTTGCTTCCGCTCTGTAGCGTTCGGTCAAGTCCCGGCAGAAGCCGGTAAAGAAGCGGCCGGTCCCAGGATGCATTTCACCGACGGCAAGTTCCATCGGAAAGGTTGAGCCATCCTTGCGCATTCCAGTGACGGTGCGGCCGAGCCCGATGATGCGGCGCTCACCGGTCGTCAGATAGCGGTGCAGATAAGCGTCATGCTCTTCGCGATAGGGCGACGGCATCAGCAGACTGACATTTTGTCCGAGCACCTCGCTCGACTGGTAGCCGAACAGCGTTTCGGCAGCCGTGCTGAAGGATTGAATGAGGCCTTGTTCATCGATGACGACCATTGCATCAGGCACCGTGGCCAGGATCGAACGCAAATGATCTTCGCGCAAGCGGAGGGCGGCGTTCGCAAAGGAAAGCTCGCTAACATCGGTGCCTTCGACGAAAATAGCCGTGACGCGACCGTCGTCGGCCTTGATGGGCTGATAGACGAAATCGAGGATGCGCTCTTCGACCGGCTCGTCATGGCTGTTGCGAAGGGCTACCTTCACGCCCTGACCTCTGTAGGGTTCGCCCGTTTCGTACACTTGGTCCAGCAGTTCGTAAAAACCCTGGCCTTCAAGCTCGGGCAGGGCCTCGCGCACCGACTTTCCTACCACTTGCCTTTGGCCGATCAGGCGCTGATAGGCGGCGTTGGTCAACTCATAGATATGACCCGGCTCACGCATCAATGTCATGAAACCGGGGGCTTGCTCGAACATCTGGGCCAGCCGGTCGTGTTCGGCCGTGGTCTGCCCCTGGCCGCGAACGTCGGTCGACAAGTCACGTGTTTGTCCGTCGTCCAAATCAAGTCCTTTGATCAGGGAACCCGCAACGCAGCCTAGTTATCATTCATCGCCGTTTCTGCACACGCAAAACCATGATGCCAAATAGTCGCGATCAAGGCGGTTACTAATGCACTTTGACCCGCATCAAGGCGCCGCAGGCCCATGCATCCTCATGCTGCATTCAACTGCTCCAGCGAAAGGCGGCTCCAGTGTCCTACAAATCAATTATCGTGAACCTCGCCATCGATGCACCTCCTGCGGCCATTGTGAGCCTCGGGGTTGAACTTGCTGAACGCTTCGGCGCTCACCTTATCGGCCTCGCAGCTGCGGATGTCCCGCCTCTGGTCGCGACTGGCGACGGCATGGTCTACGAAGGCGAGATCATGCTGATCCAGCGAACGCAAATCGAAAAACGGCTTGCCGAACTGCGCGCCGACTTCGAGAGGCTCGTTCCTGCCTCGATCTCAAGCGAATGGGGTCAAGCCGTCTGCAGCCCGACGCGCTTCCTCAGCGTTTCGGCCCGTGCGGCCGACCTCATCGTGACCAGCGGCGACAAAGGAGAAAATGTCTATCGCACTGTCGATATCGGTAGCCTTCTACTCGGCACAGGCCGGCCAGTACTCGCCGCTGCAAGCCATATCGAACATGTGGCAAAGACCGTGCTGGTCGCCTGGAAGGACACCAGGGAGGCGCGACGGGCGCTGACCGACGCATTGCCCTTCTTGGCCAAGGCCAACGACGTCGTCATCGCCACAATCGACAGCGAGCGTGACGACGGCATCCGTGACAGCCTCGCCGATGTCGCAGTCTTTCTTGAGCATCACGGCATCATGGCGCGGACCGAGTTCATCCGCGGCGACGCTGACGGTGAGCATCTGTTGGCATTTGCGCGCTCAATCAACGCCGATCTGATCGTTTCCGGCGCATATGGCCACAGCCGCCTGCGCGAATGGGCATTCGGTGGAGTCACGCGCACGCTGATCGAAGAAAGCAGCATCAACCGCCTCATGTCGTATTGACCCCCGGCCCATCGCAAGTCCGCCAGTTGCGGCATTCACGCAAGTATCACGGTCGGCAGATAGCCCGTTGACCGAGATCAATGCAGCGGTCGCCGAGATGACAATGATATGGCGGGAAACGGGAGTGACCGACATGACTTTTCTCGACTACCTGATCTCAGTTGACGCCAGGACAGCCTTGATGGGCCGCATGATGCGGAAGCTCGGCGTCGACAAACAATTGAAGATCGTTCCAGACAATATAGCCGTCACCAATCGGGCGGTGGACCGCTGCCGCGCCTGCGGGCACCAGGATGAATGCTCGACCTGGCTCGACGAGCAGCAGCAAGCCGACGATCCGCCAGACTATTGCCGCAATCGCGACCTGATCGCGCGGCTGCAGCATGCGGCCGGTCAGCGATAGGAGTCCCCGGCCAAATGGCAGTTTGCGTCACTAACGACGCGTTGGCCGCCCCATGGCGGTCAACCAAGAAGAGACCATAAGAGGTTGTCACTCACGGCTCCTCGGCCAGCGATGCGCCCAGGATCACCCCTTCAATCCCTTATCCGCGCCCTGATCTTCATCAGTTTCGACGGGTAGTGCCGGCGCCATCGCCATCACGCCGGCACAGCGGAGCCAGTCAGCTTTCCAGTCTGTCATCTCGGTCGATGAGGATGCGCTCCGCCGCTCCGTCGAGGTCCTCATATTGCCCGCTCCTCAAAGCCCACAGAAACCCAGATAGCCCAAGAGCGCCGAGGAATAGGGCCACAGGTATCAGATAGACGAGCGTCGTCATGATGATCGCGCCAGTGCGCCGGTGGCAGACCGGTTGCCGCGCCTGCCCGCCGTCTCCGGTGCGGTCGCCGCAAAGGACGCCAGGCGTAATGCATTTCCGATGACAAGCAGCGACGAGGCGGACATCGCGATTGCGGCGATCAACGGTGTGACGTGCCCCGAAATGGCGATCGGCACGGCGACGGCATTGTAGATAATCGCGATGGCGATGTTTTGCCGGATCAGTCGTCCGGCCTTGCGCGAGACGTCGAGGGCAAGGGGTACGGCCGAAAGGCTTTCGCGCAGGAACACGAAATCCGCTGCCCTGCGGCCGACATCGGCGGCCGTGGCAGGAGCCATCGAGACGTGTGCCGCGCTCAGTGCAGGGGTGTCGTTGAGACCGTCGCCAACCATCAGCACCTTGTGGCCGTCCTTCGCCAGCGTTTCGATAAACTCAACCTTGCCCGAAGGAAGCAGGGCCGGAACAAAGTCATGGATGCCCAACGTCCCCGCGACCTCGGCGCAGGCAGCCGCGGTGTCGCCCGACAGCATGTGTGCGGAAACACTCGCGTGGTTCAATTGCTCGACGGCCGCTCTGGCGTCTGCACGCAACGCGTCCTCGAAGACAAAGGAAGCCACGATGATCCCATCTTTCGTCAGAACCGTTCCTCCATATCTGCTTTCGCCGCCGGTTCGGGCCTTCCATCCAGCCCATCCGCGCCTACCCAGCCGCCAGGTGCTGCCCGCGGCAGTGGCCTCGATGCCGAATCCGGGGTGCTCGCTGACAGCCTCGAGCTTTGGCTGGCCGGCGAAACCTGCAAAGTTTGCAATGGCCTTTGAAAGCGGGTGACGGGAATGCGCGGCCATATCGGCTGCGATTGCCAGCATGGTCGGGTGGATGGACGGTGCGTTGAGGAGCCGGGGCTGTCCGAGCGTTAGCGTGCCGGTCTTGTCGAACACCGCGAGGTCGATTGCCGCCAAGCGCTCCATGGCGGAACCGTCCTTGACCATGACGCCAGCTTCGAACAGACGCCGCGCGGCGACAACCTG
>NZ_JBVVQI010000068.1:0-7263 GCF_055811495.1 Mesorhizobium sp. WSM4830
CGACGGGCTCGGGTTTCAACTGGTGCCGTGGCAGCCCATGCTCGACAAGCGCATCGGCCAGCACATCAGCGGGGTCGTGCAAAGCAGCGGCGGCATCGACTGGAGCTTCGGCAGAAAGCGGGGGTTAGGGTTGTGAGAGCGCCCGTCGGCCGGCACTGTCACCTGTTGTTTTCGTCGGCAACAATTAGCCAAGCGTACTGGCAGACAGGTGTCAGATGGGGCCTCTTAAGCGGATACCATTTTCGGACAAGAACTCGATTCCGGCCCTCTCAAGCGTTTGCCTTATACTTATCAGATTGTTGGCGATCGGGATCCGCGCCCCTCGCTCAAAATCCGCAATCGTCTGTCGAGCAACATTTGCCGCTTTAGCTAATTCGTCTTGGCTCCACCCAAGCATCGCCCGAGCGCCGCGACACTGCTCTATCGTTAGCGCATTTTGCAAGGCTTACAATCCGATTGACGTCAATCAATTTGTATAAGAGGATATTTTCCAAATCGGCCGAGCTGAGCGCTGACACGCTTAGCCCGACCTGACCACAACCAAGCTGTCAGGAGCTCGGATCATGGCTGATTCCGACAATACCACGACTCTGCCTTTCGTCACCCGTAGGCAAGTGCTTGCGGGAGGAATGACCGCGTCCACCGCTTCAATGCTTGAGAAAAGTACTCTTGCCGGCAACGCTACCGCGACGAACATGTCCCTCTTCGACCCAGCGCTGGCGCTTTGTCGGGAATGGCAGACAGCCCACAGGCTGAGCGAGCGGCTTTGCCGCGAGCAACAGCGTCTGGAGACGAGGCTTGTCGAGAGCGTCGGCTTTCCTCGCGCGACCGTCCGCCTGCCCGCGGGTGAGGACGTGACGGTCCACTCGATCGAGATGCTCAATGAAGTACTCGGCAAAGGGCCGGACATGGTGGCTCTCCGCGAGAAGGCCGAAGCTGATTTCGCGGCGCATCAAGCACGCTGGGATGCGGCTGCCGAGGAGAATGGTTACACCGCCGCGCTCAGAGCTGAGCGTGACGCTTGCGACCGGGCACAGGATCTGCTGGAAGCGTTCTCAACGACTCCCGCTACGACCCTCGCCGGTGTAGCGGGCAAGCTCGACGCCGTGTTGCGAGAGGGCGAGGCCTGGGAGGAATGCTCCGAATTCCCATGGCTGCAAATCCGCTCGGCACTCAGCGATTTGATACGCATCGCAGAGCAGATGACGCCGGAACAGGTCTTTAAAGGCGAGCAGCGTCCCAAGCTCTGGCGGGCTGGCTGCTGTTTCAGCGCCTGAAAGACGAAGAAGGAGGCGAGATATGAAGATCCGCCCAACCCAACTTCCAGCTTCGCATCGCGGTGGCGCGTGCCGCGCCAGCCTTGATCGGCAGTTTTCGGTCCGACGGACGCTTCGGACGCACGTGCGATACCGCTCCATTTCTCAGGGAGCGTTAATCCGGCAATTCGTCGCCCTTGATCGGCGCCTTCCCTTTGCCGGCCCGTTTCAGGATGTCCAGCGCCTTTGGGATGTCGGCACGGGCAGCGCGTTCCTGAAAGTAACTTTCCGTGCGCAGCGCCGAAAGCTTCTCGGCGACTGCCACATTAATGAACTGGTTGAGCGGCACGCCTTCGCTCTCCGCCACCTTGCGCGCCTCATCGAGAAGCGAGAGCTGAAGCCGCAGTGCGAAATTGCTTCTCCTCATGTCTTTCTCTCCAATCGTCTCGGCGCCTCGCCCGGCGACAGGACCATGATACCGAAGCGATCGGCCACCTTGCCGAAGTCGCGCAGGTTGAACGTCACGATAGCATCCGCCCGTCCATTTACCGCAGCTTCCAGCAGCATGTCGTCGTCCGGGTCGCGCACGGCGGGCCGCCAGAGGAAGACAAGGCGAACCGGCTCGGCGACGGCCGTCACGGTATCTAGAAACGCGTTCACTTCCTCGGCCGACAGGCCGGAAGCCTCAAGGTGCTCAGGTCTTGTCATGACCGCCTGGTACTCGATCATCAGCGTCACCGAAGCGATGAGCGTCAGCCGGCGATCCAAGGCCGCCACCAACAGTTGGCGCGAGGCGCCAGCGTCACTTCGGATCGCAGCCACCATGGTCGCCGTATCGAAAAGCAGTCTCATGCAGGCATATTGGATATCGCGTGCGATATTGCTAGAGAGCGCAGAGCTTTTGGTAATAGTCCGGCTTCGAATTTCCCAAATCGCAGCGCGCAAGTATTTTCACGCCACACTACGACCGCGCGGCAACTGAACTTGTCTTGCCGATCATCACGCCGCTCAATGCCCTTGATCTACACAGAACAGCGGGCATGCCATGGTGGACGAGGCCAAACCTGGGAACGACAGCGCAAGCCATGATTACAGGGCTGACATGTCGGCACGAGACATGGCTGAACGAGCCGTCCTGTCGATCGCCCGTTTGTTGGGTCGGCGGGTTGCTCGGGAGCATTTTGAACAATTGCATGCGGCCAATGACAACAAAGTTCATCCTCTTGAGAAAAGACCGTCAGAATGGGAGGATGGGGACGGCGGCGGACATTAGCAGACAGAGGCAGAGGAGCGATCCATGACCCGTGTCGCGCTGTATGCTCGTTACTCATCCGACAACCAGCGCGAAGCCTCTATCGAGGATCAGCTGCGGCTTTGCCGAGAGCACGCGGACAGGGAGAAATGGACTGTCGTTGGGACCTATGCCGATGCCGCCGTGTCCGGTGCAAGCATCATCCGCCGACCAGACATCCAGCGGCTTCTAGCCGATGCTCAAAGCGGGCAATTCGAGATCGTTCTAGCCGAGGCACTCGATCGCTTGTCACGCGACCAGGAGGACGTAGCCGGCCTCTTCAAGCGACTGCGCTTTGCCGGTGTCAGGATCGTCACTCTCTCGGAGGGTGCTGTAGACGAACTGCACGTCGGCCTGAAAGGAACGATGAACGCGTTGTTCCTGCGCGATCTTGCCGCCAAAATCAGGCGGGGCCAAAGCGGCCGCATATTGAACGGCTACAACGCCGGCGGCCTCTCCTACGGCTATCGCGTGGTCAAAAAGCTCGATGAACGCGGCGAACCTATCCGCGGTCTGCGCGAGATCGATGAGGATCAAGCCGAGGTCGTGCGTCGGATTTTTCTGGAGTTCGCGGCTGGCAAATCGGCACGTACGATAGCCGCAGGCCTCAACAAGGAAGGTATCCCATCACCGTTTGGCGGTGCGTGGGGCGCCTCGACCATAAATGGCAATCTCAAGCGGCGAAGCGGCTTTCTCTATAACGAAGCCTATATCGGGCTGCTCGTCTTCAATCGTCTCCAAATGCGCAAGGATCCCGAGACTGGGAAGCGCATCTCGCGACCGAATCCGCCGGAAGCCTGGCAGGTCGTTGAAGTGCCGCATCTGCGTATCATCGACGATGAGCTGTGGGATACGGTGCAAGCCCGCAAGAAGCTCTATGGAGGCATGAAACTCCATCACCGCCGACGGCCGAAGCACATGTTCTCGGGGCTTGTGCGGTGCGGCTGCTGTAGCGCTTCCTATACGGTGAAGAACAGCGACCAGCTTGCTTGCGCCGCCCACCGTGAGAAAGGCACTTGTACCAATAACAGGACGATCCGTGTTGGCGAGCTTGAGAAGCGTGTGCTTGAAGGCATCCAGCGGCGCTTGCTGGCGCCAGATGCCACTGCGGGCTTCCTTGCTGAATATCATGCCGAGCATAAGCGACTGAACGCCATGAACCGCGAACGGCAAAGGGAAGTCGAAAGGCGGCATGCCGGCATCGACAGGCAGATCGTTAACATCGTCGATGCTATCGCTGACGGTGTCGCGACGACCAGCATGAAATCGAAGCTACTGGCCCTCGAGCGCGAAAAGGAGAATCTGGCCCGAGAGCTTCAGGCGATGGCGGCCGCAGAAAGCATTGTGGAGTTTCATCCGGCAGCGGTGACGGTTTACCGTCGGCAAGTATCCGAGCTCCAGGACGCGTTGCAGTCCGATGAGCGTGAGCGGCACGAGGCGGCGAAGATCATCCGCTCACTGGTCACGGGGATCGAGGTCATTCCGACGGAGGGTCGGGGACAGGTTGAGCTGAAAGTCCGCGGTGCGCTGGCGGAGCTTCTCAGCCTGCCAAATCGCAAGCCGGGAGAGGCGCCCAACGCTGCAGTGATGGTAGCGGGAGAGGGACTTGAACCCCCGACCCCAGGATTATGATTCCCGTGCTCTAACCAACTGAGCTACCCCGCCAGGGCGGCGAAGGCCCGAAATCCAGCTTAAATCGGCAGGCATATCGGCGCATTCGCCAAGGTCGCGCGGATATAAGGTTGCGAGGCCAAGCCTGTCAAGCATCGAAGTGGCTGCCGCGCCGGCATATTGCTGGCGCCTAAAGCTTTGCCGGGCAGACATTTGGGCGCACAGGCCGGGGTTGAGTTCAGCGAGGCACGTCGCTATGTCTCGGCCACGAAAGCCATGGTCAAGAATTGATGAAACCGCGCATTGCAGTCCTCGGTTGCGGATACTGGGGCAGCAACCACATCCGCACCCTCAAGGCGCTCGGCGCGCTGCATGCGGTTTCGGACGTCAATCCGGCGCGTGCGGAGGGTTTTGCCAGCGAGCAGGATTGCCTGGCGATCGAGCCAGAGGCGCTGTTTGCCCGCGACGATGTCGATGCCATTGTCATGGCGCTGCCGCCGCAGTTCCATGCCGACATGGCGGTGCGCGCCGTGCTCGGCGGCAAGGACGTTCTGGTGGAGAAGCCGATCGCGCTGACGGTGGCCGATGCCGAGCGCTCGGTGCAGACGGCCGCCGACAATGCTCGTGTCTTCATGGTCGGCCACGTGCTGCGCTTCCATCCCGCCTTCGAGACGCTGAAGGCGCTGATCGACAATGGCGAGCTAGGCGAGGTCCGCTACATCCACTCGCATCGGCTCGGCCTCGGCAAGTTCCACACCGAAAACGACGCGTTGTGGGATCTGGCGCCGCATGATCTGTCGATGATCCTGGCCATCACCGGCACCGAGCCGGTCGAGGTGCGTGGCGAAGGCGCTGCTCTTCTCGACAATCTCAGCGATTTTGCGCATCTGCACATGCGCTTTCCCAACGGCCTGCGCGGCCATCTGTTTGCCTCGCGGCTCAACCCTTACCGCGAACGGCGGCTGACCGTTGTCGGCACCAAGGCGATGGCGGTGTTTGACGACGTCGAGCCGTGGGAGCGCAAGCTTGCCGTCTACCGCCACGCGGTCTGGCAGGACAGCGGCCAATGGGCGTTCACCGCCAACGAGCCGTCCTATGTGGCGGTCGGCGAGGGCATGCCGCTGACGCGCGAGCTGGAGCATTTCATCCACTGCATCGAAACGCGGGCCGAACCGCGCACCAGCGGCGAGGAAGCCATCAGGGTGCTGCGCATCCTGACCGCCGGCACCGTCGCCCATACAAGGTCCTAAGCGAAACGCCGCCTATTCGGCGGGAACCCGCGCCGGCTGGACGGCCAGCCGCGTCAGCATCGCCTCGGCTTCGGCACCGCGCTCGGAGCGCTCGATGAAGCCGCCGCCGAACACACGCGCCTCGTTGCCATCGTCGGAATAGAGCACGCAAGCCTGTCCGGGCGCGATGCCGGATTCGCCGTCGACCAGCTCCACCGAAGTGACGCCGGCGCGGTGATGCAGCACGGCTGGGCGCGGCGGCCGCGTCGAGCGCACCTTGGCAAAAAGCTCAAGCCCGGTCGCCGGGATAGCTGTCAGCGGGCCATCGCCCAGCCAGTTCATGTTGCGCAAGAAGATCTTGTGGGTCTCCAGCGCCTCGCGCGGGCCGACCACGACACGGGCCCGGTCGGCGTCGAGATGAACGACGTAGAGCGGCTCGCCCGAGGCGATGCCGATGCCGCGGCGCTGACCGACGGTGTAGCGCAAAATGCCCTCGTGGCGGCCAAGCACGCGCCCGTCTATATGGACGATGTCGCCCGGATTGGCGGCAGCGGGCTTCAGCTTGGCGATGATGTCGGAATATTTGCCCTGCGGCACGAAGCAGATATCCTGGCTGTCCTGCTTGGCGGCGACTGTCAGTCCCATCTCCTCGGCGATGGCGCGAACCTCAGGCTTCGACAGGCCGCCGAGCGGAAAGCGCAGATAGTCGATCTGCGCCTGGGTGGTGGCGAACAGGAAGTAGCTCTGGTCGCGGTCGGCGTCGACCGGCCGGTAAAGCGCGCGGTGGGCGCCATTGGCGCCGGAACGGATGTAGTGGCCGGTGGCCAGCGCGTCGGCGCCGAGTTCCTTGGCGGTCGCAAGCAGGTCGGCGAACTTCACCGTCTGATTGCAGGAAACGCAAGGGATCGGCGTTTCGCCGGCGACATAGCTCTCGGCGAACGGGTCGATCACCGCCTTGCGGAAGCGCTCCTCGTAATCGAGGACATAGTGCGGGATGCCGAGCGTCTCGGAGACGCGACGGGCATCGTCGATGTCCTGGCCGGCGCAGCATGAGCCGGCCCGATGCGTTGCCGCGCCGTGGTCATAAAGCTGCAGCGTAACGCCGACGACGTCGTAGCCCTCGCGCTTCACGAGACCGGCAACGACCGACGAATCGACACCGCCCGACATGGCGACGACGACGCGGGTGTTTTCGGGGCGTCCGGGAAGGTCGAGGCTGTTCATGGTTCTTTCGTTCTGCGCGGCGCTTCAATGCCAATGGCCGGAATATAGGTCAAGCGTCTCGGCTGCGCCAGCTTTGCCGGGGCGGCTCATTTTTCCTGCCGGGTTCAACGCGCTTGCCGGCAGATGTTTCAAATGCCGATGAAAAGGCTAACGCCGCGTTCATGATCCTTACCTAACCATTAGGGTCTGCTTAGGCAAATTTTAAAGCTGTGGCGGTAATGTGGTGGGGATTGGGTCTTTGAGTTTTTTGTAGAGAGTACGATGACCGATCTAATTAGACCGCGAGTCAAATATGTTATCGGGCCAGACGGCAGCCCACTTACCATCGCCGATCTGCCGCCGACAAACACACGTCGCTGGGTTATCCGGCGCAAGGCGGAAGTTGTGGCGGCGGTGCGTGGCGGGCTTTTGAGCCTCGAAGAGGCGTGCCAGCGCTACAAGCTCACCACCGAGGAATTCCTGTCCTGGCAGGCGTCGATCGACGAATATGGCCTTGCCGGCCTGCGCACCACGCGCATTCAGCAATACCGGCATTAGATCGGTCCAAGCAGTGATAGAGGGCGCGGTCGGCGCCCTTTTGTTGTGTGCCGAGCATGATCGACAGCTTGGAGGTGCAAGTCCTCTACCCAGCCTGATGACGGCGAAGGGTTAG
>NZ_JBVVQI010000069.1:0-6431 GCF_055811495.1 Mesorhizobium sp. WSM4830
GCATACGAGATCTTAGCAGCGACGTAGTTGAGCCCCCAGGAAAAGGTCAGCCCGACCATGATAGCGGCTGCCGCCAGATCGACCGCGTCACGGCGGTCGAGGGTCTCTGTGGCGACGCCCACCAGCGCTAGTCCTCGGCACTCTGCTCGTCAAAGCCGAGTAGGTTCCAGCTCTGACGCATGTGCGGCGGCATCGGTGCGGTGACGTCGACAAAGCCCTTGTCGGGATGCGGGATGACGATGCGGCGCGCGTGCAGATGCAGGCGGTTCTGCATGCCGCCTGGAAAATCCCAATTGGTGTCGGCCTCGAAATATTTGGGATCGCCGATGATCGGGCAACCGATATGGGCGGCATGGACGCGAAGCTGATGGGTTCGCCCGGTATAGGGTTCCATCTCCAGCCAGGACAGGGTCTGCGCGGCCTGCTCGACGATGCGATAATAGGACACGGCGTGGTCGGCGCCCTTTTCGCCATGCTTGGCGATGCGCACGCGATCGCCGTCGGGCGTCGGTTCCTTGATCAGCCAGGTCGAGATCTTGTCCTCGCGCTTCGGCGGCACACCCTTGACCAGCGCCCAGTAGGTTTTCTTCGTCTCACGCGCCCGGAACGCTTCGGCGAGCTTCATCGCGGCGAGCCTTGTACGAGCGACAACCAGCACACCCGATGTGTCGCGGTCGAGCCGGTGCACCAGACGGGGCTTCTCGCCCTTGTGGTTGCGCCAGGCTTCCAGCATGTCGTCGACGTTGCGGGTGACACCAGAACCGCCCTGGACCGCTAGGCCGGCCGGCTTGTTGAAGACGAAGACCTTCGGGTCCTCATGGATCAGCATCTTGGCCAAAACGTCGGCGTCGCCCTGGTTGCGGATCGAATGACCGGTGAGCGGACTTTCGCCTTTCTTGTCAACTTCGAGCGGCGGCACTCGGACCGTCTGGCCGGCTTCGACGCGTGTATCGGCCTTCACCCTGCCGCCGTCGACGCGGATCTGGCCGGAACGCAGCAGCTTCTGCAGATGACCGAAACCGAGACCGGGGAAATGGCTCTTGAACCAGCGGTCGAGCCGCATGCCCGCCTCGCCGGCGTCCACTGTGATCTGTTCAACGCCTGCCATGATTCCAATCGCCGTTTCGCAGGCATGCAACGGCATTCGCCGGTACCCGCAATCTCACTCGGTTATTCGTTGTCGGTTCCATATTGCAGAACCTGAACTTTCTCCAGCGTAATCAAACCACTTGTCATGATTGTTTCAAGCACGGGCAGGAAAGCGGCCAATTTTTCCTCGTCATCGACGATCTCGATGACGAGCGGCAGATCCTCCGATAGGCGGAGGATCTTCGTGGTGTGAAGCCGGCTGGAATGGCCGAACCCCATCGCGCCGCGCAGGACGGTCGCGCCGGCGATCTGCATTTCGCGGGCCCTCAGCACGATAACCTAATACAGCGGACGGCCATCTGCCTTGTCGTTTTCGCCGATAAATATGCGCAGCAATTGTGCCTGTGTCGGTATCTTCATTGCCTGGACCCTCTCAGCCGGTTGAGCCGAACTGCAAAGATGTGGCCAAGCCAGACGGCGGCAAGCCAGGCCACCACGGAGATCGCGATATTAAGTCCCGCCGCCACAAGCCTCCCGCCTTGCGCGAGGGTGAGTGTTTCAAGGCTGAAAGCGGAGAAGGTCGTCAGGCCGCCACAGAAGCCGGCCATGAAGAATTGACGCTGCAGCGGACCGGCGAAGACGCGACCATCCGGTCCCGTCAATGTCGCGTAGAAGCCGATGAGGAATGAGCCGACGATGTTCACGAGGAGCGTGCCGAAGGGAAATCCAGTGCCCCACAAGGCGGTGCTCGCCAATGAGGCAAGCGCCCGCAGCACGCCGCCGATCATGCTGCCTGCGGCCACGGTCGCATAGAGCCGAACCGTCTGGCTCCTTCTGCGCCAGCCAATGAGGTGCGCCGCATGCCTCGCCATCCCGTCAGGGCGGAGCTTCCGCGGGCCGCTCACGGCGCGCCGCTGCCAGCCAGAAGACTTCCCGCTGCAAAGCCCAGCGTCACGCCGCCGAGGCTCAGGAAAACCGAAAGCAGCATATTTCCGCCGGCGCGCAGCCATTCGCCGTCGCGCGCCAGCGCCAGCGTCTGCAGGCTGAAGGAGGAGACCGTGGTGTAGCAGCCGAGGCCGCCGGTGACGGTAAAGGCCCAGATGGCGGGCATGCCGTCGCGCGCCACCGCATGCGCAACGACACCGATTGCAAACGCTCCCGAGACGTTGACGGCCATCGTGCCCCAGGGAAAGGTCTCGCCGACCCGGCGGGCGACGAAGCCGGACAGGAAGAAGCGGGCCATTGCACCGATCGCGCCACCAAGGCAGACAAGCAGCAGATGATACATCGTGCTTCCTCGCGCCGGTCACACCACGGTGTCAGGCGGCTCCGGCCTTCTTCGGCTTGCTGGAGCCGATCATCTTCCAGTTCTTGTAGAACATGGCATTGATGCGCTCGACGCTGACCGAAACGATGGCGAGAAGAGCGGCGATCAGGCCGGGGAATGGCGATGGCCGGATGATGTCCATGAACACGCAGTAGCGGCGCCCATCATATTCGTTGACCGAGCGGTGCAGCAGCGTGTCGTCGAAAATATAGAGCGGATTGTCGTGCCAGTAGTTCCTGGCGTCGTTGCACTCGACGAAAACCTCGCCCTTCACCGGGAGAAGATTGTAGAGAATGCGCAGGCTGAGCCGCAGCGGTCCGAAATGCCAGGAGGTCGATTCCTTGCCCCTGAACACCGACACGGCGATGGTCTTGATATATTTGAAATCCTTGTTGAATTCGGCAACATTGTCGATCTTGTGCTTGCCGTACCACTGGTAGACATACATGCCGCGCCGGCCGCTGCCGAAATTGGCGTCGATATCGGCGATGATCTCGTCCTTGCGCGCCTTGAAGACGTCGAGAACCTCGTTGACCTCACGCTGATAGTCCGGAGGAAACTGCTCCAGTTTCCAGACACCGCGGTTTCTGTAGCACAGCAGATCGACCAGCAGATTGAAGGGCGAAAGCAGCCAGGTGAAGATGCCGTTGCCGAGGAAATAACCACTGAACAGGGCCCAGTTCTTGTTGTCGTTGCGCAATACGTCGATCAGACCGAGGGCAATGAAAATTGTCGTCAGGATGGGAATGAAATAGAAGCCGAGCGCCAGCAGCGGGATCGCTATGGCGAACTTCCGAAGGGTCTTGCGAGATTTTTTTGTCATTTTTCCACGCGCAGGCGCGATTCCGTTCTGAATATCGTCGGTACGTTTCTGGCCTGTCCGCCGGCCGAAGGCGCATCTTGATAGGGTTTTTTATCCCGCCAGACAACGGCGATCACACCAGTGTGCGACTGGCAGCTACTTTTCCCGCTCGCTGCGCAGCTTCGCCCAATAATCCAGCCGCTTCCTGATATCGCGCTCGAAGCCGCGCTCTGGCGGGTCGTAGAATGTCTGCCTTCCCATCTTCTCCGGAAAATAGTCCTGGCCGGAAAAAGCGTCGGGCTCGTCGTGGTCGTAGCGATAGCCGGCGCCGTAATCTTCCTGTTTCATCAGCTTGGTCGGCGCATTGAGAATGTGCTTGGGCGGCAGCAGCGAACCGAATTCCTTCGCTGCCTGTGTGGCGGCCTTGAACGCGGTGTAGACAGCATTGGATTTCGGCGCGGTGGCGAGATAGACGGTCGCCTCGGCGAAGGCCAGTTCGCCCTCGGGCGAGCCCAGATAGTCATAGGCGTCCTTGGCGGCGTTGGCGACGACGAGCGCCTGCGGGTCGGCCAGCCCGATATCTTCCATCGCCATGCGCACCAGCCGGCGCCCGAGATAGAGCGGATCTTCGCCGGCGTCGAACATGCGGGCGAGATAGTAGAGTGCCGCATCGGGGTCGGAGCCGCGCACCGCTTTGTGCAAGGCGGAGATCAAATTGTAATGGCCGTCCTGGCCCTTGTCGTAGATCGGCGCGCGGCGCTGGACGATGCGCTGCAAAGCCTCGGCGCCGAACACCTCCTTTGATTTCGCTGCGCGCCAGACCTCTTCGGCGAGCGTCAGTGCAGCTCGGCCGTCGCCGTCGCTCATCCGGATGAGCATCGCCCGCGCCTCATCATCGAGCGGCAGCGCCCTACCCTCTGCCTCCTCGGCCCGCGCCAGCAGCTTGGCGATGCTGTCCTCGCCGAGCGAGTGAAAGACCAGCACACGCGCGCGCGACAACAGCGCGGCGTTAAGCTCGAAGGACGGGTTCTCGGTGGTGGCGCCAACCAGCACCACGGTGCCGTCTTCCATCACGGGCAGAAAACTGTCCTGCTGGGCACGGTTGAAACGATGGATCTCGTCAACGAACAGCAGTGTCTGGCGGCCGTTAGAACGACGCAGCTTTGCTGCCTCGAACACTTTCTTCAGGTCGGCAACGCCGGAAAACACCGCCGAGATCTGTTCGAAGGCGAGGCTTGTCTCGCCGGCAAGCAGCCTTGCGACCGTGGTCTTGCCGGTGCCGGGCGGCCCCCAGAAGATCATTGAGCCGAGCGAGCCGGAGCCGATCAGCCGCGTCAGCGCTCCGTCGGGTCCGGTCAGATGCTCCTGGCCGACGACCTCGCCGAGGTTCTTCGGGCGCAGGCGGTCGGCCAGCGGCCTGCCGGGCGGCGTCTTTTCCGGTTCATCGACACTGAACAGATCGGCCATGCAACTTCTTCTGCCTGGAGCCCGATCCTGCTGACGGTCGGGCTCAGTAACGCAACACCTGGCGCAGTATCTGCCCGCCGCGCTCGACGGTAAAGCGCCACCAGCGCGTATCCTGCTGGGCTACCTGTTCCAGGGTCGCCGCCTTGTCGATCGTCAGGCCATTGACCTCACGCACGATGTCGCCCGGCTGGAAGCCAAAATCGGCAGCGGGCGAATCGCGGTTGATGTCGACCACGGTTACGCCTTTGACATCGGTGCGCAGACCGAGCCGTTGGGCAAGCCGTGGCGACAGTTCAGCGACTTTGGCACCGGAAAACGGGCTGCGGCCGCGCAATGTGAGTTCCGCAGCCTTGGCGCCCTCGGGCGGCCGTTCCAGAGCGATGTCCATCGTCGCTTGCTGACCCTTGCTCAGAACGCCGAAGCTGGCATTCGTACCAATCGACAGCGTCGCCATCCGGTAGTCCAGCGCCCCGACGCTCTCGACCGGCTTGCCATTGAGCGACAGCACCACGTCACCAGGCTTGAGCCCTGCCTTGGCGGCGGGTCCCGCCTCTTCGACCGAAGAAACCAGCGCGCCAGTCGGCTTGTCCATGCCGAGCGATTCGGCAATCTGCGGCGTCACCGCCTCGAACTCGGCACCGGCATACGGCCGCTCGAAGAAGTCGAGCCCGGCCTTGGCCGCATCGGCGAAAGCGCGGACCATGTTCGAAGGGATGGCAAAGCCGATGCCGATCGAGCCGCCGCTACGGCTATAGATCGCCGTGTTGATGCCGATCAGCTGCCCTCCCATGTTGACCAGCGCGCCCCCGGAATTGCCGGGGTTGATGGCGGCGTCGGTCTGGATGAAGAAGCTGGAATCGGAGACGCCGATATGGCTGCGCGCCACCGCCGAAATGATGCCGCTGGTGGTGGTCTGGCCGACCCCGAACGGATTGCCGATCGCCAGCACCAGGTCGCCGACCTCGAGCGCGTCGGAATCGCCGATAGCGATCACCGGGAACGGCTTGTCAGAAGAAATCTTGAGCACGGCGAGGTCGAGCGTCTCATCCTTGAGCAGCACCTTGCTGTCGAATTCGCGCCCGTCGGCGGTCGCGACCTTGACCTGGTCAGCGTCCTTGACGACATGGAAATTGGTGACCACGACGCCGGTGGGATCGACCAGCACCCCCGAACCGAGCGAAGACTGTGCGCGCGGCTGCGAGCGGCCGAAGAACTCCTCGAAGAACGGATCGCCGTCAAAGGGCGACGTCACCTTGGCGGTCTGCGAGGCGTAGACATTGACCACGGCCGGGGCCGTCTGCTTGACCAGTGGCGCGAAGGACAGTTGCACCTCCTCGCGGCCGAACGGCACGCGCTTGTCGGGGCCAGAAGTGGCGTTTTCGCCTTCGACGCCATGCAGCAGATCGGTCAGTACGTCGGACAGACCAGGATCTGGCTTGGTCTCCTCCGCCAGCGCGTGCCTGGCCGCCGGGACGATGGCCAACGCCATCAAGGCGCAGATCAGAACAAGGGACAGCCGTTTAACGCGCATTCCGAATCCTCCAAGTCGGGCGCCATTGTCCTGACGATTGTGCAAAATGAAAGGCTAAGCCGCTGAAATCCGATTATTTTGGGTAGTCGCCGCAAAAACCGGTGACAAAACCCCTACCAGCCCTGCCCGGCACCTTCGGAATCGGGATAGGGGGGAGCTTCGCAGTTCCTCCCCTCCCACACCACCCTGCGTACGGGTCCGTACAGGGCGGTTCG
>NZ_JBVVQI010000070.1:0-4703 GCF_055811495.1 Mesorhizobium sp. WSM4830
GGTGTAGGGTGGGCGGGCTTGCCAGGTGCGCGCGCGGCCGAAGACCAGCTTAGGCGCATGAGCTCCGACAGGTCTAGCAACCGCCAGTTGGACTGCCACGAAATTGGCTTTCGAGAGCTTTGTGTCAGTGCCGGAGGGGCAACATAGTTGTCGGAAACCAGCCTTGGCACGGCACGTTGCTCAGTCGTGACCTCGCAAAGGATGCGTGGTCGAAACCGCGTCCTCATCAATCGGGATCCTGGCGAGACCTCGAATGGGAGATGGTGGCGAGACCCGGCTCTGACACTTCTTCGCTACATGCTGCGGTCAGAAGGCGATGGGCGGAAGGCGTGCATGTGATGGCGCACACTCCAGGCTGTGATCACGCGCGCCGCTGCTCGGCAGCATGCTCGCAGGCTGGCGCAATGCTGGTCAGCAAGCGTCCGAGCCGCCGAACTCATTGAAATCTGCGTTGTGAGGGCTCGCCCCACGCATTAGCTCCTCAAAATGCGGAGCACCAGGTGATGTTGAAGGCACACGGGCGGAGATCGGCGATCGTAGTTCCCGGCCGAAGCATCGCGGAGTGTTCGAGCGTGCGGAGTTCCGGGTGGGGGATTCAGCCGCGGCGGTCAACATCGCCAAGCCGCCTACGCTGCCGCCGCAACCGGGCCCTGTCGATCTTAAGCAAGGCCGTATGCCAGACCCTGCCGATGGCGCCAAGGATAAGTTGCATTTCTACCTTTCTACACAGCCCACCGCATTCCCATCTTCTGCGTCACTCGATTTGATCGAGCTTCAAAGATCGCTCTCGATTGCGAATCGGATCGCTATCAGTCAGCTCTTTGGCTGCCTATGCAAGGCATTATGAGCGCCCTGCTTCGCACGGCGCCCTTCCGCCCTGCAGCGAGGCGAAGCGGAAGCGGCGCACAAGACCGCCGTGTCGGCGTGAGCCTTACCAGCTGCAGGCAATGCTACTACATCTCTCGGGCGCCGCGCCATGCTCTGCGGGCCATCCACTTTTTTGGGCGCTGCTCGGGTGGTCAGCCCTCCACTCGTGGGCTCGGCCCCGGCAACTCGGGCTCGCCTTGGCAACAGCCACTCTGCAGGCTTCCTCCCTGTTTGTGGCGGCACAGCCGGCGGAAAGTAGGCCCAAGGAAAAGGTGACCTATCGGTTTGTCGATTTGAAAGCCTTGGGAGCCCGCCGACGAAAGCAGCGTCTTTCTAGTCGGAATAGTATGCGCATGATCGTAAAGCGCTGTGTGTCGACTGATCTCGGCGACGGTTGCCGCGTACTCATGGCAACGCCGGCTCGCCGATCAGGCGGGCATACTCCGCCTCCGGCTGCCCGTATGAGCCGTTTGCCAAGATGATGAGGCCGGCGCGGTCGCGGATAATGACCTCGCCACGATTTGACCTGATCAGGCCGCGGCCTTCCAGCAGTTGAAGGGCCACGGTGACGCCCGGCCGTCGTACGCCCAACATGACCGACAGGAATTCATGGGTAATCGGCAACCGGTCGCCTTCTGTCCGATCGTCGCACATGACCAGCCATCTCGCCAGCCGTTCTTCCAGTTTCAAGCGGGCATTGGCGAGCGCGGTGTAGCAGGTCTGGATATGCGCGTAATGCACATAGCGCAGCAGAAAAAGCCGCAGCGTCGGGCTGTCTGAAAGCGCCTTTGTGAATGGCTCGGTGTCCATGCTGAGAACCTCGGCCTCCACCTGAATGTAACAATCATGCTGGGAGCGATCGCCCCCCATGACCAGCGCCGAGCCGGTCATGCCCTCGAAGCCGATGACGCGAACCTCGGCGTCGACCTCCGGCCGCAGCTTCGCCACCACCGAGCCGATCCCCGCCTCAAAGAAGTAGACGGCCTCGATTGCGGCGTTTGCGGTTTCGAGCTGGGTCCTCAATGGCAGAAAGCTGCTGTGAAGGTGAGGGCTGAGCAATTGCAGGTCGGCCGGAGACATGCGCCGCAGCAGTTCGTTTCTATAGGCAGTTTCTGGGCGATGAACTGGCTGCCCGCGATCGCGGTCTTCTGAGTAGGCGAGGCCAATTTTCGAGGTGTTGGGGCCGCTCATCGCTCCCTCCCGAATTGGGGCGGAAGCGCGATGTTCGCTCACAGCCGGCGATGCCCTGAACGTTTATCGCCGATCTCGCATCTTACACCCGTCGATGTGGCGAGTCTCGCCCGTTGCAAGCATAAGAGCGGTTCACCTCGTCCGCCGATCAGCTTCGAAAGCGGCGATACTCTGAATGCTCGAAAAGCGTCTAGCCAAACTGCTCGACCTCGTCAGATCGTTCGCGAAGCCATTAAAGCGCGGGCGGACGCGTTGCTCGGAATGCCCTTATCCTCATGCCATGTGGAAGCGCATCCACAGCGACAGAAGCCGGGAGGAGCTCGATTTTTTTCGTCGGAGCTGGTTCCGCAACTGTCCTCGATGTTTGCGCGAACTCCGGGCAATCTGGTGCGTCCCGAGCATCTTGGTGGACGCGCGCATTGTCGATGATCCGGTAGACCGGCCAGCTCGGACCGCCTTGTCCAACTTTTGCCGGGCCAGTCCAATGCACACCGCGCCTGCGCATGGCTGCCAGGCAAGTCATGAAACGCTGGGCCCGCTCCTTTGCCGACCGATGTTCCAGGAGATACCCTCGCGCTGCACCATGCCAGAAACCTCTTTGCCGATATGCCGCTCGAGCACCGGCCGCCACGGGACCAGCACGAATTCGCGCGATTTCTCGATAACGGCATATTTGCCGCTGGCCAGCTCAACTGAGCGGCGGAGCGTGCCCTCTACCCGGTCTCCGGGTCGCGCTTCAGCATAGGACAGACCGAGCTCTTCCGAGAGCTGACCGGCAACACGGTTCAGCTCTCGCTGGCGGAGGATCGAAATCATGTTGGCCCGATAGACGGTGCGGTCCTGCTCTTCATGCGCGAGACCCTGAGCAATCAGCCATTGCCGCCTGCGGGCTTGCGCCTCCCGCACCTCACGGCCAAAGCCGGAGTTGCGCAGGGCCTCCGGTGCATCGGAAACCATTTCCCGGTCGATCCAGGTGGCACCATCGAACGCGATTTGCTGCTCCAGCGGCATTGACGAGAACTTGTCGACGACAACAGGCGCAGCCATGGCGCGCTTGCGCTCGTAGTCGGCGACGTAGTCGAGATGGTTCGGCGCGATGATCCATGTGCCGTCGGCTTCGCGCCTGACACTGCCGGTCTCACGGCGAATGGCTTCCAAGCGCCGTACATGGGTTTCGGCGAAGCGTTGGGTGGCAGATGGATCATGCTCCAGGTGGATATCAACATTGTAGCGCCCGCCATGGACGGCGGCGATCTCGGCGACGGTGCGGTCAACCTGTCTCGGCTCGGTGTTTCTCGGCGTGACACGGACGATGCAGCCGTCCGGCGTCGGTTCGGTGGCCTCGCCTTTGCCGACATCGATGTAGTGGCTTTTTCCGTCCACCCCATCCACGATGAGGTAGTGGCGGTCCTTGATCTCGTCGGCAAGCCCGCGCGCCACAACACGGCCAATGACAGGTTGCGCGAGCTGACTGGGTCGATCGTGGATCACACAGTCGGCGGCACTTCGGGATAGTCCCTTGCCCGCAATTTCGCGGTGCATCGTCTTGATGATGTCACCGCGCTCGCCGATGCGCCGCAGTGTTGCTTCGAGTTCATCGTCGAGGCGCCAGCGGCTGGAGCTGATCTCCTCGGCCAGGCCCATCCGTTCGAGTTTGCGCAGTCGGCCCTGGTGCAGCGTCTGTCGGAAGGCGTCGCGGCCGACCGGTGAAACCAGTCCGTCGCTGTCGCGCGTGCTGAGCAGCTGCCGGTCGATGCTGGTGAAGCGCTCCTGCTCCATTTCCTGGCGCAAGCGGTGCTCGATCTCGCGATCGGTTCGCGGACCGAGATCGAGGCTGACCAGTTCGGCCGTCCGTTCGCGAATTCCGCTCGAGATATATTCCCGCGCGATAACCAGGTTCTCGCCGCGATCGTCCTTGCCACGGACGAGGATGTGGGTGTGCGGGTGGCCGGTGTTGAAATGATCGACGGCGACCCAGTCGAGCTTGGTGCCGAGATCCTCCTCCATCTGCGCCATGAGCCGGCGTGTGAGTGGCTTCAGATCATCATACAGAGTGCCGTCTTCCGGTGCGACGATGAAGCGGAACTGATGCCGATCGCCATCGGCACGATCAAGGAAGGCCTTGCCGTCGACGCGATCACTGTCGGCGCCGTAGAGCTCGCCAGGCGCGCCTTCCCGGGTCACGCCGTCGCGCTGGATATAGCGCAGATGCGCACGCGCCCCACCCTGGCCTTTGCCGGCCAGCTTGACGACGCGCGCCTTGACCACCACCCGCCGCTGCCGGAAGGCAGCATACCTGTCGCGGGATTTCAGCAGCGCGGCGGCCGCCCCGCCGCGCCCTGCCCGGCTGCCGCTAAAGCGGCCTCCGCGCCGGGGCCGGCCGCCGGCTCTGTTGATCGCCGCCTGGACCTGGCTGGCGAAGCGTTTGCCGGCGTTCGAGCCGCGCGAGCCTATTCTGCCGAGCTTCGGCCTGAATTCGTCATCCTGCATCGTGGCCTCCCAGAAATCGCAAGGAAATCACATACTTGCTCGCCCAACCCTCCCGGTTCCACCGGCAGCCTCCGGGAAAAACGATGTGCAGACAAAGACTTAGCCGGCTCTTGGAGGCGATGCCTTTATCTTGCGTTACGCCGCCCTTCCCGCCC
>NZ_JBVVQI010000071.1:0-4587 GCF_055811495.1 Mesorhizobium sp. WSM4830
AAGGGCGCTGCCTCCGCATGCAGCCTTCCGATGTGTTCGGACCATGTCCCTTGAACAGGTACCCCTTCCAATGGCAACTGCTGCATGGGAGGCTGCATCGGAACGCGGCCGGCTGAATTGCCGATTTCGCTCAGCGGCTGCTGAATGGCGGCGGCTTGCGGCGTATTCAGGACCCTCTGCCTCTCCGCTGGCCTCAATAGCACTGTGGAGTGTTCATTGTTGATGATGACCCACCCGGGTGGCAGGTGGTTGCCCTGGTCAAGCGCATTCGGCCAGGGCCGGATCTGCTGTTGGCTGGCAGCTAACGCTGGCGGGGCGGCGGCCTCAACTCCGGCGTGCCCAGAGTCGGCCGCCGCGAAAGCGTCCGTCACGCTTCTGTCTGACGCGGACTCCGCATCGCGAACCCGTCGCAACGCGAAGGTGAGATTGCTGTTGCCTGGAAACAACGTCTCGGCGAATTTCATCCGCGTATCATGATCCAACCCAGAGATCGCCAGGCCCTGTCTCTCAAGCGCCCCAGAAAATCTGCGAAGATTACGACCATACATAACACGGGTGCTTGAGGCCAAGCTGCTGTCACTGGTCATTTGTTCCAAGACATGCGCGTCTGCCTTTGAGGGCACTGGCCGCCGGGCAGTCGCCGAATAGCCCGGCTCATGATACGCACGCAGGACGTTCAATGCCGTCTTTATATCATCGTTTAGCGGAAAAAAAGCATCGACGTGATCGACCAGGGATTGGTGATCTTTTAGATCAGTCGCTTGGCCACGAGCGCCGAGATCATTCGCCAATCGGCGAAGTGCATACGTGTATGTTCGGACCGTGCTCACGCTCAATTTTTTCTGAGCCGCAGCCTGGGCGATCGCCTTATCAATAAGGTCCCGGTGTTCGCCGGACAGATGGCGATAGCGGGCATTACGGGCGCCACTCGCGACAGGATCGGCTCGGCGCGGCTCGGCCACGTGCGGCTCAAAGCCCGCTTGCCGGGCCTGGCCCGCATTCGGCAAGGGGTCGTGGCGGTCCACGAAAGGGAGCATCGCGTCTGGGACGCGGTGAGTCCCATGGGAGAAGCCTTTGGGGACCGCAAATGAGACGTTTATGGAGTTCTCGATCGCAGCGAGGTGCTTCTCAGACCATGCGGACGGCGCGGCCGCCGCATGCAGCCTTCCGATGTGTTCGGACCATGTCCCTTGAACAGGTACCCCTTCCAATGGCAATTCACCCAACTGCTGCCTGGGCGGCTGCATCGGCACGCGGCCGCCTGAATTGCCGATTTCGCTCAGCGGCTGCTGAATGGCGGCGGCTTGCGGCGTATTCAGGGCCTTCTGCCTCTCCGCTGGCCGCAACAGCGCTGTGTAATGTTCATCGTTGATGATCACCCACCCGGGTGGCAGGAGGTTGCCCCGGTCAAGCGCATCCGGCCAGGGCCGGATCTGCTGTTGGCTGGCAGCTAACGCTGGCGGGGCGGCGGCCTCAACTCCGGCGTGCCCAGAGCCGGCCGCTGCGAAAGCGTCCGCCACGATGCTGTTGAGGTCACCCCGTCCAGCGGGCATGCCTGGGTCGCTGAAAAAAGACGAGGTGGCTTGATCATCCTGCCGTCGCTGAAGCACTTCGCGTAACCCCCGTTCCAGTCGCAGAAGCTCCTCTGGATTGGTTGGCGACTCGTCAGCTTGATCGAACAGCCTGCGGGTCTCGGCAAGGTGCTGCTCAAAGCTCGCTTGCCGGGCCTGGCCCGCTTGCCCCTCTTCCAAGCCGGCGTCCTGCACCTGCGACAAAGCTGTTACACGGGATGTACTATTTAGCGGGTCCATGCTACCTCACATACAAACTATATCGTCAAAGTTCTGCGCCAATCCACGCAGCTGCTCATCGGGTTGCGATTCTGCCGAGAGCCCCTCGTCTGCTATCATCAAGGGTGCCGGGTCCGGGAGGGCGCCTGTCTGGCTTTCGAAGATGCGTTTCAGGATGCGATCCGAAAAATATCGCACCTTCCTCAATTGCAATGGTGGCAGACCTTTGATCAGAACGATCTCGTACTCGTCATTGAGCAGCCGAACCTGTTCGGGACGCAACAGCGGTGCACCTTGATGTGAATTCTGGATGTTCCAATCGAACGTTCGCGCCTGGCTGTAGGAAATCGATTGGGCTTGAAACGTGTATTCACCGATGGCTTTGGAAATGTAGGTTGGAGTCTCGTCATCGGCCGTGGCCATGAACACTTGCAGGCCGGTATTGCTGAGAAAATTCTGCTTGCCAGCCTCGCCATAGGCCCCCGTCAGTGCCGAGAGGCTTTGGATGATGAGCATGAAGCGACCCTTGTAGCCCGCGATGGTCGTAATTGCGGTCTCGATCGCCTCCAGCTTACCCAAGTGCTTGAATTCATCGAGCAGAAACAGAACTTCGTATTTTTCATCCCGGCGAGGCAGCGACCGCTGTAGAATTGAAACGACTTGCTGAAAGAACAGGCGTATCAAAGGCGCGACCACCTCAAGGTCGTTTGGACCAACGCAAAGATAGATGCACGTTTTGCGACGGCGAAGATCATAGACCGAAAAATCTGAGCGACTTGTCGCCGCCTTTACAGCGGGATCCGCCCACAAATTGAGCCCGCCATCGCCAAGGACGGACGTGTAGGAGGTTAGGATTTTTGTATCGTTCCCGGCCATGTCGTCGAAGATGCGTTGTGCCTCTTTGTTCCGGGTCTCCATGGCGAGTCGCGCGAAGAGCTTAAACTTCTCCCCCGGCTGGGCGAAGAGATCATAGACTGCGCCGATTGTTGGCGTGCCCCGCTCGATGCAGGCGAGGATGCCCGCGGGTGCAGTAGGGCTGCATTCAACATGACAGGGCGCTGTTGGAGGACATCCAGGACTGGTTGGGTGACCGATTGCAGAGTTGGCGTCTGGGCCGATAACGACTGCGGAAAAGCGCCTATGCAGCCCTGTCTCGACTATTCCCCAGCGATTACGGACTCGTCCTTTCTGCATTTGGAAAGTCCTGCCGTAGTAGGGCCGGACGTCGCCTCGGCTGAAATCATTCTGGCAAACATTCGACATTCTCAGCACGATTATCGCCGGTCCGTAACGGGTTTTCGGATGAACAGAAGCAATATGCGTGCCAAGGTAAGGGTTATTTCGATACAATGGGATACATCGATCCGCTTATGTCGCTTTCCAACATTGTCGTACATCAGACAATTCCAGGTGACATGTCGCGGCGCCAGCGGCAAGTTGCCCGCCACCTGCTGAAAGGCGACGGGCAATTGGGTGACCAGGAAGACCGCGCCGGACAGGAACAGCATGGGTGTGAGGACGAGCGTCTGGTAGAAGATGAAATAGTGGTAACTGGGCGCAAGCGCGGTGACTATCAACGCCAGGCTTGCTAAGGCGTATCATGGGAAGATCACAACTCAGTTGATCGGATCTGTAAAATTGAAGGTTGGCTTAAGCACGAGAGCAGCGGCAGCGGCCGTCGGCGTTATCAACTTAACTCGCGGTCAGGGATTTGCGGCATAGACGCGACGGCATGAACACCGCAACCGTCAGCTACAAGCGCCATCGTTTCGCGCCGCAGATCATCGCCCATGCAGTCTGGCTTTACTACAGGTTCCCCTTGAGCCTGCGTCTGGTCGAGGAAATGCTGCTGGAGCGCGGCATCGTGGTTTCGTATGAGACAATCCGCCGGTGGGGCATCAAGTTCGGGCCTGATTACGTTCGAGGTCTTCGCAGAAACCGGCCGAGCCGAAACGATGTCTGGCACCTGGATGAAGTCGTCATCACCATCGCCGGCAGGAAACACTGGTTGTGGCGCGCCGTCGACCAGGATGGCTATGTGCTCGACGAGATCGTCCAGAACCGCCGCAACACCAAGGCGGCCAAACGCTTGCTGACGCGGCTGCTGAAGAAGCAAGGCGTCGCGCCGAAGCGCATGATCACCGACAAGCTGCGCTCCTATGGAACAGCCAGGCGACAGGTGATGCCGGGCATCGAGCATCGGTCGCACAAGGGATTGAACAACCGGGCGGAGAATGCCCATGTGCCGCTGCGAAAACGGGAGCGGATGATGCAAGGCTTCCGATCACCAGGAGCACTGCAACGCTTCGTTTCGATCTTCTCGGCTCTGCGCAATCTCTTCGTCCCGCCCCACTCAAAACGCTCCGCTCTCGCTACACATATTCACCGCCTGCAGGCCATGGCGGAATGGAAAGCCGTGGCCATGGTCAGCTGACATCAGCGGCCGCAGGTCTCAACGCGTGTATATGCAGACAACGTGACATCGCCCACAATACGATGTGTACAATGGCACTCGCTCGACCTTCCATGCAACCGGTAAAAGCCGAAGAAGCAGAATGTTCGCATCTGCAGTCTTTGGGACGTGTGCTGTCAGTCCGGTTTTGGCTGACGAAGCGGAAAACCAGCCCTTCGTTCCTCATAGAACCATGATGCTTATCCTAGTGGCATGGCAGCTCTGGTGCGCGTCGACGGGACATTTTGAAGCTGCCCATCGCTTCCCGAAACAATCGTGTCAATCACGAGTGGGGGGATCGCTGCGCGTTCATCCCCCAGCTTCGGTATTCCACGCCTTGGGGAG
>NZ_JBVVQI010000072.1:0-4537 GCF_055811495.1 Mesorhizobium sp. WSM4830
GGACTGGGCTGCGCCTCTCAAGGAGAATGGGAAGCCGGGAGCCGAACGCCACTATGTGACCGAAGCCGTGTGCATCAGGGTCACGCATTGGAGAATGGTTCAAGAACCGAACGGCAGATGCCCGTCGCGCGGAACGAAGAGATTTAGCCGATCGGCGAAAATGCCGGTCAAAAACCGACCGAACCCAAGGAAAAAGCCGCCAAAATGGTGGTGTCTTGCCCCTTGTGTTCTTTCATTGGAGACAAACCATGCAGCTTGCTCATATTCCGCTTGAGAGGCTCAACATTTCCGCCCTCAACATGCGCCACGGCAAACGCGCGCCGGATATCTCCGATATCCTGCCGTCCGTTCGCGCGCGCGGCGTTCTCGTGCCGCTTCTGGTGCGGCCCAACGGGACGCCGGAAAGCTTCGAACTCCTCGCCGGACAGCGACGCTATTTCGCCGCCAAGTCGTTCCCCGACGAGCGCGGCGAGAGCGACGCCGTGCCCTGCGCCATCATGGAGGATGGCGATGACGCCGATGCGCTCGAAGCCTCGCTGATCGAAAACATCGCCCGCCTCGACCCCGACGAAGTGTCGCAATGGGAGACGTTCTCGCGGCTCATCAGAGAAGGCCGCACAGTTCCGGAGATCGCCGGCACCTTCGGCATTACGGAGCTTCAGGTGAAGCGCATCCTGGCGCTTGGCGAGCTGCTGCCCAAAATCCGCGAAGCCTATCGGCGGGACGAAATCGACGCGAAACCGCTCGCTATCTCACCATGGCTTCGAAAGCCCAGCAGAAGGACTGGCTGGCACTGTTCGCCGATCCGGGCAATACGCGCCACGCGGCTTATCAGTTGAAGCAGTGGCTGTTCGGCGGACAGTCAATCTCCACCAAGGTGGCGCTGTTTGCCATTGACGACTATCCGGGCCTGATCGTCTCCGACCTGTTTGGCGAGGAAGGTTATTTCGCGGATGCCGACCTGTTCTGGCTCAAGCAGAACGAGGCGATTGCCGGCAGGCGCGACGCCTTTCTCGAGGCCGGATGGAGCGAAGTGATCGTGCTCGAACCGGGTCAGCATTTCCACTCATGGGACCACGAAAAGACGCCGAGGAAGAGGGGCGGCAAGGTCTTTATCGCCGTCTCGCATCGCGGCGAGGTCGAGTTCCATGAAGGCTGGCTGTGGCGCAAGGAAGCGCGCCGCACCCGCGCGAATGGCGAGGGCGCAGAGGCCGAGACACCGGCCAAACCGTCGCGGCCCGAGCTCACCGGGCCGATGCAGAACTATGTCGATCTGCACCGTCATGCCGCGGTGCGCTTGGGCCTGCTCGACCATCCGGGCGCAGCACTTCGCCTGATGGCGGCGCATGCGATTGCCGGCTCCGGCCTGTGGCAGGTGCGCCCCGAGCCGCAGCGCGCCGCCAACGAGATCGTGGCCGCAAGCCTGGCAGCCTGCAAGGCCGAGGCCGCGTTCGCCGAAAAACGGCGCGAGGTCCTGGCACTGCTTGGGCAACCGGATGAGCACACCACGGTCGCTGGCCGCTATGGCGACGGCTATGACACGTCGCACGTCTTTGCCCGTTTGCTGACCTTGTCCGACGACGATGTCCTGCGCGTTCTCAGCATCGTCATGGCCGAGACGCTTGAAGCCGGCAGCGCCGTCATCGAGGCGCTCGGCAATCATCTGAATGTCGACATCGGCGCTTGTTGGCAACCGGACGACGCCTTCTTCGACCTGTTGCGTGACAAGGAAATCGCCAATTCCATGCTCGCCGATATCGGCGGCAAGCCTGTCGCGGACGGCAATGTCGCCGAGAAGATCAAGACGCAAAAGAAGATCATCCGCGACTTCCTTGCCGGCGAGAACGGCCGCGAGAAGGTGGACGGCTGGGTGCCGCGCTGGATGAAATTCCCGGTCGAAAGCTACACTGATCGAGGCGGCTTCCGCACCGCCGATCAATGGGCACGGGTCAGGTCGCTGTTCGTCCGCGCATAGCCTATCACGGCCGGCGGCGGCTTCTCGGCAGCCGCCGCTCGGCGCCGTACCCCGGTCGCACCGACAGCACGTTCGAGCATGCTTTGCCCCCGCATCCCGCAGCAAATCCGGCCGGCAAACTGCTTATCCCGTAGATCGATCAGCCACCCGGATGCTGCTCTGCGCCCGACCTGCGGTCACGATCTCGATCGGCATGGGCACCGCATCAGCCGCAGTCCTGTCAATTGCCGCCCCTCCTGCCTGGCTGCAGCGACCGCGCTTCCCTCGATCTCCATGCCCTCTTCAAGGACCATCCCCTGCGGCTGGCTTGTCGACCTATGGGCGGATCCGGCCCGCCCGAAACCCTCGCCAATCAGCTTTTTTCCCCGCCGCCTGCGGCGGCTTCCTCGCGCCGCTTCGCTTCAAAAAAGCTGCCCGCTCGGGTCCTCCGCTAGCGCTTCGGCCCTGTCGGGTTCAGGCGGTCCGGACGCGCCCATCACGGTCCGCCATCGCAGGGGATGGTCCCCGGCGACAGCAAAAGGAGACTTCGAAATGACCGCGATCGGTTACGTCAACAAGCAGGAAAACGGCGCCTACAAGGGCCAGCTCAAAACGCTCAGCGTCCGCGCCGACATCGACATCGTCCCCAACCAGGCCAAGAGCGCCGACAACCATCCCGACTTCCGGGTGCTGACGCAAGGGGTCGAAGTTGGCGCCGGCTGGATCCGCACCGGCGAGACTTCCGGCAAGGATTATGTGAGCCTGTCGATTGCAGCGCCGGAGTTCGGACCGCGCAAGCTCTACGCCAATCTGGGCCGCGCCGCCGGCCAGGACGATGACGACACTTACGCCATCATCTGGAACCCGGCCGACTGATCGGCCGGCCTCGAGCCTCGCGCCCCAGCCGGCGCGGGGCTCATTTCCAGGCGCTCCAGGCAAACCCGTCCGCCCGAAAATGCGGCGAAAACTCTCCCCCGAGTCTTCGCCCGTCCCGGAGGCGATCTCGATCGCCCATTCTCGCCCCCGCTTGTCCGAAGCGAAACGAGGAGCACCATGGACGACGAAAACGAACGCGCGGCCCGCGCCAAAAAGGGCAGTCCCTTTCTCAGCACGGCCCAGGCTGCCTTCTATATCGGGCTCTCCCAGCGCACGCTGGAAAAGATGCGGCTCAAGGGCGGCGGTCCGAAGTTCCGCAAGCACGGCCGCTATGTCCGTTACCACATCGACGAACTCGACGGATGGTCGAAAGGACACCCGCCCCATGCCGGTAACGAGGGTGGTGAGGCCGGTTCCGGCCAAGCCGGCCAGGGAGGCCGCTCATGAGCCGGCGCCCTTCCATCCGTCTGATCGGCAGCCGTCTCCGGCGCCTTCGGGCACGCAAAACCATCGCCGCTGCCGTGATTGGACTGACCCTGATCGGCTTCGCCGGCACCGTCAGACCAACGCCCTGGCTGGTCTGGAACGCCTCGGCCAGTGCGCCCGTCGGCCTCTATGGCCTCGGCTTTGCAGCACCGGCTCGCGGCGATCTGGTGCTCGTCCGCCCGCCGGAATGGCTCGCCGAACTCGCCGCCGAACGCGGCTATCTGCCCCGCAACGTGCCGCTGGTAAAACGTCTTGCCGCGCTGCCGGGCGACCATGTCTGTGCCTTCAATGACGCGATCATCATCGAAGGCGAGATCGTCGCGCGACGGCTGGCGACCGATACCAGAGGCCGCCCGCTGCCATGGTGGAACGGGTGCCGCACGCTCGCCGACAACGAAATCTTCCTGCTCGGCAGCGACGATATTCGGTCGTTCGACAGCCGCTATTTCGGGCCGGTGCCACGCGCAAATGTCATCGGGAGGCTCGTGCCGCTATGGACCGAGTGAGGCTCCTGATGTTCGGCATGATCGCCTTTGCGCCATGCGCCTGTTCCGCCTCGACCGGCGCTGAGCCGGTCGTCATCTCCCAAAGTCCGCAGCTTCGAAGGTGGCACGAGTTCACCGGCGAAGCAAGCAGACGCTTCCATGTTCCTCAAGCCTGGATTTACGCCGTCATGGATGCCGAAAGCGACGGCAAGACCATGCTCGACGGCCGCCCAATTGCCTCACGCGCGGGCGCATTGGGCCTCATGCAGGTGATGCCGGAAACGTATGAGGACATGCGTGCCGAATACGGTCTGGGCGCCGATCCGCACGATCCGCGTGACAATATTCTCGCCGGAACCGCCTATCTCAGCGCCATGTTTGACCGCTTCGGTTTCCCCGGCCTGTTTGCTGCCTACAATGCTGGACCTGAGCGCTACGAAGAGCATTTGACGCGTGGAAAGCCGCTGCCGAAAGAGACCGTTGCCTATCTCAAACAGCTCAGGGGGAAGGGGATTTCGGCTGCCGACATGGATGAATTCGGAAGGCACTCCAAGGCGCCAGACAGCCAAAACACTCCCTCCGGCCGCTCGCTCTTCTTCCTTCGTAATGGCGTTCGCACCGGCGAAGCGAAAGGCGATCTCTTTGTGCCACTCAGCGTCAATCGCGCTCGGACTGACGAGCCGAATGGCGGGTGAGTAGGCGAGCAGGGCGGGGAAGGACGGGAAGGGCCGGGAAG
>NZ_JBVVQI010000073.1:0-3772 GCF_055811495.1 Mesorhizobium sp. WSM4830
GTGCTTGGCTTCAGTCGCCTTATCTGGGCACGCTTCGTCGTCCACCAGGATCTGCCGACTGTCTTGCGCTGCCATGCTGGGGCCTTCGAGGCGCTGGGCGGCGCTCCTCGCGAAGTGCTTTACGATCGTATGAAGACGGCTGTGATCGGCGAAGGCGATACCGGCGGCATCGTCTACAACCGTGCGCTCGTCGATCTTGCCCGCCACTATGGTTTCCATCCCAAGGCGTGTCGGCCTTACCGCGCCAAACCGAAGGCAAGGTCGAGCGACCGTTCCGTTACATTCGCGAGGACTTCTTCCTGGCCCGATCCTTTCGCAATCTCGAGGACCTGAACGTGCTGTTGCGCCACTGGCTGGACACGGTCGCAAACCCGAGAGTTCACGCCACCACAAGGCGTGTCGTCAACGAAGCTTTCGCCGAGGAGCGGGCAGCGCTGCGGCCGCTGCCCTTGGCTCCGTTCAGATCGGTCCTGAAGCTCGAGCGACGCATCAGCCGGGAGGGCATGATCAGCGTCGGCGGCAATTTCTACAGCGTGCCCGACGCCACCAGGCGCCGTGTCGTCGAGGTGCACACGTTGGCCGAAGAGGTGCGCATCTTCGAGGACGGCGCGCTGATTGCCACCCATCCCATTCTCGAAGGCCGGCATCAGCGTCATGTCGAGCCCGGTCATCGCAACATCCACGCAGGCAAGAGCCATCTGGCCATTGCGCTTGCCGTCGAGGCCGTGAAGGCTGGGAAGAGCGTCTATTTCTGCACGCTTGCCGAACTCATCGCCGCGCTGGCAAGGGCCGAACGCGAAGGCCGCCTGCAGGAACGCATCCTCTTCTGCCGGCCAGCTCTCCTCGTCGTCGACGAGATCGGCTATCTGCCCGTCGTCCACGGTGGCGGCAATCTGTTCTTCCAACTCGTCAACGCCCGCTACGAGAAGGGCGCAATGATTCTCACCTCGAACCGCGGCTTCGCCGAATGGGGCGAGGTCTTCGGCGACCCTGTCGTCGCAACCGCACTTCTCGATCGCCTGCTTCACCATGCGGTCGTCGTCCAGATCGAGGGATCGAGCTATCGGCTCCGTCAGCACGCCGAGCTCATGCCCGAACACCTGCGATCAAAAGCCTCCATCACGCCGCCGACACTAAATGCACCATCGCGGCCGCGCGGCCGGCCACCGAAAAATGGACACCCATCCGCGACAGCCTGAGCGGCGAAACTGGGGAATTTTACTTCGGCACTTTTGGGGAAAATTCGAGCGGCATTGACACCGGATTGCTGAACTAAGCGAGAATTAAAAGCTGTCAGGATGAGGCTGCTACGAATTCGTCCATCTTCTGCAGGTGTTGCGACTGCGTACTGTCGGCGAGTGCCTTAGTGTCACCCTAGCCTGCTCAGAGTCGAGCGCACCCCATTTTGACCGGACAGGCGGCATAGCCGATAAGGCATAGGCATGCTCCTATGAGTACGACTATGTAGCCGACGTAGGTTTGGGCACATCATTTCAGCTGAGCCAGCGCGCGATCGAGCCGGTGATCGGCAATCCTGATGCGCTCGCGGCTGCCGTCGTTGGCCGCCTCAACAGCTTCGCCGAGAGGAGCCTTGCCGAGGAGTACGCACACGCGATCAGCCACAGCAGCCTGCCGCAGGCTTGACGGCCAGCACCGCCATACCGACAGCATCACTGGCATCGATAACCCGGCGCTTAAGCCCGCTCAGCCGGAATACTGAATTCATAACCAACGCCACGCACCGTTCTTATCAATTGCGACGCGCGCGCATTTACTTCGAGCTTCCGGCGCAAGCGGAGGATCTGAACATCGATGCTGCGATCAACAATATTCTCGTGGATCCGGGTGGCCCGCTGCAGGTATTCTCGCGAGAGCGGCCGTTGGGCCGCTTCGACGAAAGCAACTAGGAGCGCATATTCTCCTTTTGTCAGAGCCACCACCGCGCCTGAAGGCTCACGGAGCTGGCGAGTCTTCAGGCATAGCGACCATCCCCCGAAAAGCCATCTTCCCGATTGTGTTTTTCGATGGTTTTCTTGGGGCCGAACCACTATATCGTTATCGCCCCGGCGGTTGCCAATCAAAATGATCGGGACGTTCCCACGGTTGCGGAGATTACGCAATATTTGGGGGCCATTGTCCTGGCCAAAATCCAAATTGACGACGATAGCGTCCGGCTTCAGCTTTTCGTAGATCGCTAACGCTTCTGTGTGCTTATCCGCCACAGTGGTTGACAAATTGCTGGCCCGTAGGTGTTCTTCCATGGTTTGGATAAGCGCGGGGTCATCGTCGACTATAAGGACGCTTCTGATCTTGCTGGCCTTGCTCATGACGCGCAACCCCACCTTGTCGCTCCTGGTCTGATCGTAACTTTTCAACGATAGCTCGCTTCCTGAGCGCGTTGAGTACAGAAGCTGCCTAGAGTTTGCACAGCCGCGGGCCTGCAGCAGTAACCGAGGGAACTCGATCCAGCAATACTCGATTGTTCGTAGCCCGTCCCGTTCATGAGCCTTGTGGTTCGAGCGCCGCTGAGCCTCCTCCTGCCAAGCGGCTTCGCTGTTGCCGGTCTTATTTCGCATCCGTGACGCTTCCGTGCTTCGGCGTCACGGGCAGAACGGCAGATTCACACGGGGCAATAGGCCCGCCGACGTTGTGGGTAATCGGAGCCAGACCGGATGGTTATACTTGATACCAGCGGTGCCGATTTCTGACTCGCTCCTCCAGATTCCTCCGCGACCCGATTTATGATTCTTTTGGGGCGAAGGGGATTCGCCTATGGGATCAGCCGTTCAGTTGCGGACATACTATTCGGCCTCGGAGCTTCGCCGGTTGGCACGGGCTTCGAAGGACGCGCGGCAGAGCAGCCGTTTGCTTTCGCTGGCGGCGGTGCTTGACGGCATGAGCTGGGCGGACGCTGCCAGGATCGGCGGAATGGACCGCCAGAACCTTGCACGATTGGGTGCATCGCTTCAACGAAGCCGGGCCGGATGGGGTTCTGGATTCGTGGTCGAGTGGCCCCACATCGAGGCATTTAAAAAAATTTCCCGCGCACGCTGAAGGCTCATCTGGCCGACCTGCCGAAAGGCACATGGGTGGAGATATGGTTTCAAGATGAAGCCCGGATGGGCCAGAAGAACGGCTCGGTTCGGCAATGGGCAAAACGTGGCACGCGTCCCCGACAGCCCGCCGACCAGCGCTACAAGAACGCCTATCTGTTCGAACCATCTGCCGGGCACGCGGCAAAGGTGCTGCCGTGGCCTTGCCGCATGCCGACACCGAAGCCATGCAGCTCCACCTCGACGAGATCAGCCGCCATGTCGCCAAGGGCGCGCATGCTGTGCTGCACATGGATCGCGCTGGATGGCACACAACGGCAAATCTCGACGTGCCGGAGAACATCACGCCGATCTTCCTGCCGTCGCGATCCCCCGAACTCAACCCGGTGGAAAACCTCTGGCCATACCCGCGCTCCAACTGGCTCTCAAACCGAGTCTTCGAAACCTACGACGCCATCATCGACGCGGCGTGCGAGGCCTGGCAGAAACTCCTCGCAAATCCAGAAATCATCACGTCAATCGGAATGAGGCGGTGGGCGCATGTCGCGGCTGCTCCTGTCGAAGACCACAGTCAGCGAGACGAGATCGCCAACCTATGCAAGCGCCGCCCCGCCCTGCAGTTCCACCGCCACGCATCGCGGAGTAAGCGGGTAGCTGATGCCGTTCAGCGCTGGTAGTTCCAAGGCATAAGCGCCTCGATATCGCTGTTTGGCCAGCCA
>NZ_JBVVQI010000074.1:0-3329 GCF_055811495.1 Mesorhizobium sp. WSM4830
ATCAGGCTGTGCGCGATGCGACGACTGGCGATGCGCTGACATCAGAGCTGATGGACGCCATGCTGACGGCACGCGCCGCGCTGTGGAAGCAGTACTGCCGGCTGCACGAGCTGGTCGTGAGGTTCGTCGCCCGCGACGAGCTATGCCACCGCTTCATGGCGATCCCCGGCGTCGGCCCGGTGACCGCGCTGAGCTTCATGACGGCGGTCGAGGACCCGTCCCGCTTCCGCCGCTCGCGCGACGTGGCAGCCTATTTTGGCCTGACGTCGCGGCGTTGGCAGTCGGGCACCTCGATCGACTCGCAGGGGCGTATATCGAAGGCCGGCGACGCGGAACGTCCGGCGCGCCCCCTACGAGGCGGCGTCGGCGCTGATGACGCGCTTCCGCGGCAAGGACAAGCTCAGGAGCTGGGGAACGATGCTCGCGAAGCGGGGCAATCACCGCATGGCGACCGTCGCGGTGGCGCGCAAGCTGGCGGTGATCATGCATGCCATGTGGACGGACGGGACGTGCTATGTCGGCGACCCGGCGGCGCGCGAAACCGACCTTGTTGCGCGCGCCCGGGTCAAGGCCTGGAAAACGCTTGGCGCAGCCCGATGAACGGCGCGACGACGCTTGACGTGCAACGACTGCGCAGCATGACAGACGCAAACTGAACACACGAGCTCCGCTGCGAAGCGGATGAGGACCGGTGCAGACCAGGAACGACGGGACGCACGCTATCTTGCTTGCGGCCGAGCCGATCGAAAGACGGCCGGACCGCGTTGGACTGCCTGTGATGATGCCCCGTGAATCCGATGGAAAGTTGCACCCCGACGGCAAAAGCGCTGCCAGCATGCAGCCCGAAAACGCCGTCGGCGAGTGCGGAGGACCGCACCGGCGCACCGGATCTCGGCCGTTTCGCGGACAAGCATGTTGCGGAAAGCCGCAAAGTGTTTTTGAGTAAAAAAGAGGAGAGACGACGATGGTGAAAAGAGTACCGGAAGCACAACCGATTAGGACAGCAAGATAAAGCGAGCTGGCGCTCGCCCTCGCTTTGCTCTAAGTGTCTGTCTGCACATTGTTTTTCCGGGCGGATGTCGACGCAACGCAGAATGACGCGAGGTGCGGGGTTGACGGTCTATGGCTATGCTGTTGATTGGAAAAGCAAAGCTGTCGTGCCGCAGCGATGTGCGATCGGTTGTTCTACGCCGCAGCAAGTCTTTGCGCGCCGTAGAACGCCCGGCGCTCCGGCCACCTTGAAGCACCAAATCCGACTCCCGATGCTGTCGTCATGGCAGATCGTGACAGCGACAGATTCGAGGTTCGCATTGGCCGGATCCGGCGCAGCAGCACGCCGGTCAATTCGCGCACGCTGCCCTTTCTGCGCCAGGTCGAGATTGCCATCCGCAAGCAGGGCGGCAATCCCAATCGCCTCGGCGCAAGCAGGAACGACGGGCAGGGGAGCGGCCGCTTCAACGCGCGGGGCCGCGGCGGCAAGGTGGCGGCAGGATTGCCGAAGGACGGCGGTAGGTGGAAGCAGGACTCCAATGGCGTTCGCTTTCGCTCCCGCCGCGTCGTGGTGAAGGCCCGCGTCGTCAAGCTGCCGGGACGAGGGAAGAGGACCAGCGCGCGGGGCCAAAAATTCGTGACGACCAGCAAGGCCGTCGATGCGCATCTGCGCTATCTCCAGCGCGACGGCGTGACCAGGGACGGCGAGAAGGGCCGGGTGTACTCGGCCGTCGACGACGAGGCCGACGGCAAGGCTTTTGTCGAGCGCGGGCGCGGCGACCGCCATCAGTTCCGCTTCATCGTTGCGCCTGAGGATGCCGCCGATATGGAAGACCTGCGCTCCTTCACCCGCGATCTCATGCGGCAGATGGAGAGCGACCTCAACACGCGCCTCGACTGGATCGCCGTCGACCACCACAACACCGGTCATCCGCACACCCATATCCTGGTGCGCGGCATCACCGACGACGGCAAGATCCTGAACATCGCCGGCGACTACATCGCCCATGGCATCCGCCACCGGGCAGGCCAGCTGGTGGAACGGGAGCTTGGGTTGCAAAGCGAGCTCGAGGTCGCCCGCAAGCTGGCCAACGAGATCGGAGCCGAACGGCTGACCCGGCTCGACCGCATGCTGGTCGCCGAACAGCAGGAGCACGATCTTGTCGATCTCCGTCCCAATGCCAGCGACAGCTACACCATTTCCAGTAACCGCTATCTGCTGATCGATCGGGCGAAGAGACTGCAGCACTTCGGCCTGGCGAGCGAGATCGAGCCCGGCCGGTGGGTGGTCTCCGACAAAGCCGAAAGCACGCTGCGGGCGCTTGGCGAACGCAACGACATCATCAAGACCATGCACCGGGCGCTGGAGGAACACGGCCTCGCCGATGAGCGGGGTGCTGCGCAATATGTCATGCACCGGAAGACCATCACCGAGCCGGTCCTCGGCCGTGTACTCGCCAAGGGGCTCGCCGGTGATGAGATGAGCGACCGGCTGTCGCTGGTCATCGACGGCGTCGACGGGCGTACGCACTATGTCGAGACCGCGGATGCGGCAAAGTTCGACGACATCCAGCACGGTCATATCGTGGCGCTCGATCCGATCCTGCCAAAGCAGGAGCCACGTGCGGCCGACCGCAACATCAGCAGCGTAGCGGGCGAGGACGGCATCTATCGGCCGAGCCAACACCTGGAGGCGATCCGCGAGACATTTTTGCAGCAGGGCAAGGACCCGGACGCCTTCGTCCGTTTCCATGTCCGACGCCTCGAAGCACTGCGCCGGGCCGGCCATGTCGAGCGCATCGACGAAGACCACTGGCGCATTCCAAAAAACCTGTCCGAGCGCGGTATCGCCTACGATGGCCGGAACCGCGGAAAGGACTTTTCCGTCCGCGTGCTTTCGACGTTCGATCTTGATGCGCAGGTCGGCAGCGACGGTGCCACCTGGCTCGACCGGGAGCTTACGGCCACAAGCCCGGTGCCGCTGGTGAGGTCAGGTTTTGGTCTTGAGGTGGACACCGCGCTCGACAGGCGGGCCGCCCAGCTCGTCACGATGGGCCATGCCGAACGCGATTCGACGAGCGGGACGATCACCTTCGCGCGCGACCTTGTTGCTACGCTGGAGGGCCAGGAGGTCACGCGGGTCGGCAAGCAAATGGCCGCCGCACGCGGCCTCACCTTCGTGCCCGTTCAGCCCGGCAACCATGTCAGCGGTAGGCTGCTCGGCTCGGCCAACCTTGCCAGCGGGCGTTTCGCCATGCTGGACGACGGGCTCGGGTTTCAACTGGTGCCGTGGCAGCCCATGCTCGACAAGCGCATCGGCCAGCACATCAGCGGGGTCG
>NZ_JBVVQI010000075.1:0-2409 GCF_055811495.1 Mesorhizobium sp. WSM4830
AAACAATTCGTTATTTCCGCCAACAAACCTCATTCGTTGCAAATATCAAGCCGGCAAGCTTCGCTTCCATCGTTCTGTCCGGCCGCGATGACGTTGCTGATCGCGTCGGAGAAGCGAGATTTTCCGCTCGCGCGGGCAGGCGCCCAGACCTGGACACACCACCGCCAGAACGTATCGCTCCTGCGCTGCACGATTGAGCGACGAAAGTGCGCAACAATTACCGCCGCGACACTCGGCGGCCGCGGTCACCCTCGTCGCGCCGGCGTGAATTGGACCTTCGAGCGCAGTTCATCTGGAATGCATCGGAGCGTTCAGGTGGCTTCTATTATTATGTCGGCCAAGGTCACTGGCCTCGTTCGGGCGGCGGGGCGCAGCACCTAAAGCGGCCGAAGCATAGTCGAGCGTCTTGCTGCTCTTGCAGATGCCGTGCAGGGTGCCACCGCAGTGTCCGCAGGCGGGGCTGTGGACGTCGATGACCAGTTCAACGCGCAGCGGATGATCGGGCAACGGGCCGCGCTTTGGTTCGCTTTGCCGGGTTAATGGTCGCGCACTCGCTCGATATCCCTCGATGTCCTCCGCGAGCTCGAAACTCGTCGCGGGGTCCATGCGTTTGGAATCCGAGATGGGACCGTTTTCAGTTGCTCCTGGATTAGTGTGGCGAGCCGTCGAGGTCGCCTTGCGCATGTCGGTATGACCGAGCGCCAGGTGCGCCTTCACGCCCGCCCGGAACGACGATCATGATGCTTTCTCCTTACAGTGAGCTGCCGCTCACCGCAGTCGGAGTACTGCTGCCCGGTGCAAACACGCGCCGTCATCAGCCAGCTCAATCGCCACCATGCCGTCTGGCGGCTGCACCAGATCGCGCAAGGCCGCGAGCGCAGGCGGCTCATTTGCTGCGCCGTCGGCAAGCACCATGGTTGCCAACCGCCGCGCCTTGCGAGCGGTCAGGCCGACCTCGACCCGCCAGCGGAACCCACGCTGGTGGCGACGCGATGGCGGCGGCAGACCTGCGCGATGGCGACGCCGGGCTTCTACGTCTCCTGCACGATCGCCCGCTTCTGGTCTGAAGCGGCGCCGGCCGATCGCGTCCGGCGTCAAGCGGTGTTTGCGTCGCACGCAATCAGCAGCGCTGCTTAATCGGGCTCGGGCACTCGCGATGAAGCAGGGATCGCCACTCGGTTCCTTCGCCGGATTCTCCAGGCGATTGCGCCAGATCCGCAACGCATGAGGCGACAGACCAAGTGCAGCGGCATACTCCGCATGCCCCATGCCGCTCCAGTTCATCGCCTCGACATGCATGCTCCAGAACGCCCGCAGAGCGATCGGGCCGCTGTCCGTGCGCCTGCCGTAGCGATAGCCGCTTGCGTCGCTTCGGCGGCCCTTTCTTGCCTCACTTTTGCAACTTCTTCTGGCGCTGTTTCCGGGATATTCCGTACGTTTGCGCCGATCTTTCGGGCTCACCACATGACGCACCACAGCTCAAAAGTCGTCGTTGAAAGCTGGTGCCGCCAATATTCCCAGCCTCAAAAGGCCAGGTCGCGACATGCTTCGACCAGTACGAGTTGTTAGCCTTGTCCCAGGCACCTTGAGGCACCGCCGGAGATCCTCCTCGACAAGAAGGAACGTCACAGTTGCCAGATTGCCATCCGAAAGATGTGCAGGAGCCGGATGGTTGCGCGAGGGTGGATTAGGACAGCGAGGGTGCGAGGGTGGATTAGGACGGCCGCCCGTAATCGGGGCGGGCGCCTGGCGGGACGGCAAAGCTATGCGTCGGCCGCGGCGCGACTGGTGGTGGCTGGCGACTCGGCGGCAAGATCTGCGCCTGTGAAGCAACGCAGGAGGCGAACAATGGAATTCTTTTGTGGACTGGATGTTGCGATGGATGAGACGGCGGTGTGCGTCGTCGACGATCGCGGCGCGGTGCATCTGCAGGCGACGGCTCTGACCGATCCCGACGCGCTGCTGGCCGTGTTGAAGCCTTTCCTGCCGCGGCTGAGAAGGGTCGGTCACGAGGCCGGTTCGCTGTCGCCCTGGCTGCATCCGGAACTGCTGAAGCTCGGGCTTCCGGCGGTCTGTCTGGAGACGCAGCACGTGCGCGCGGCGATGTCGGCGCAACGCAACAAGACCGACGCGGCCGATGCGCTGGGCATTGCCCACATCATGCGCACCGGCTGGTTCCGGCACGCGCACGTCAAGTCGCAAGCCTGTTATCGGATGCGGTTGCTGCTGACGCACAGGCGCAATCTGAAGCGCAAGTTCCTCGATCTGGAGAGCGCCATCCGCCATTCGCTCTTCGGCATTCGCCTGAGCAAGGCCGGGCGGAAGGCTTTCGATCAGGCTGTGCGCGATGCGACGACTGGCGATGCGCTGACATCAGAGCTGATGGACGCCATGCTGACGGCACGCGCC
>NZ_JBVVQI010000076.1:0-2395 GCF_055811495.1 Mesorhizobium sp. WSM4830
GGCCGTTCGGCAGGCCATGTCCTCGCTTACCTGCTCGGCAACGAGCCCCGGTCAATTCCGGCAGTTCAGTCAACTTTTCGACGACGCTCAGTCATCGGATCCTTTCGGCAAGGTTGCCACGTCTGTTCGACCTAAAAGCTGGTGCAGGGTGAGCAGCGGCGAGCGCATCGCCTTGGCATAGGCGTAGTGGAAGCGACCGAAATTGCTGAGGCGCCGCTTTCCTATGCCGTGCTGTTCGGCGACGGCGACCGCGTAGGACAGGACGCGTCGGGGCGAACCGGGCTCGCGGAGCCGAATCTTTCGTGCTTCGAGCCATTCGACGACAACCGCCTCAGCCGCTTTGTAGGCGCAATTCAACTGATCCGGCCGTGAAAGGACGATGATGGCTTCCCAGGGAGCAAGTGTCGATGTGAGCGGCGATGCCGCATCGAGCAGCGCCGCTTCATAGGCGTCGGCCGTGTCCTCCCCGCCATTATCGAGACGATCGCACATGCATCGACGAACATTATTCGTCACCACCTGTGAGGTCATGGTCGAGCTCGTGATAGGCCTGCGGTGGAACCGGCTTTCGACCTGGCTGAAAAGACAGGCCGTGCTTAGCCAGAATCTTTTGCGCTGGCTCATACTTCACGGCGGCTTGTTCGTGCCGTTAGGTTCGCGGCTACGCAACGCGGCCACCATGTTGGCGCGATGGACGATACGATCCCGTTCCTGCTGCGCCAGCCCTTCCGCGATCAACATTGGCGGCGAAACCCCTGAGCCACGCGACCCAAGCCCGGTATCGCGCAACGAACGGCTTCGGGAAGACGGGCAGAGGCTGCGTGCCGCACGCGCCCTCATGGTCTTGGCGCTTCGCGACCGCGCGGGCGGGCCACGCTGTTCTGGCGCCGCGAGGCGCGTGATGCGTGTCCACAACCTGACAGCGGCACACAAAATGCCAAGTTCAAAACAAACATTGGCGAAATGTCAGGTTCTTACAACCCGCCATCTGGGCACTGTGGAGGTTTTTCGAAGCATATCCATGCGCTTACTGCGCGCTGAGCGCGCTGGCACGGGCTTTGCACATAGAAGTGCGACACTGAATCAGGGTGACTGCACGCGGACCGGCAAGACGAGCATGATCTCTTCCGTTGAACCCGTGTGCCCGTCTTTGAGAGGACGGACTGAAACAGCACCTTCTAACGGATTTGCTGCAGGCCCTGGCGAGCTACAAGGGGCCCAGCCCAGCCTCGCCCGTCATTCGAAAACACGTGCCCGACCAAGGAGAAGACGGATCGACACCTTCCTGGCGCGGCCGAGCATGTTGATGCCGACATTCTCGAGCTTGATGCCGAGGTCTTGGGAGATCACCTGGCCGCCGGTCACGATGCCGGCGGGCCGACGTGCGTTGTCCCACCGGGTGATGCGGGCAAGGGCGAGACGGAAAAATGGGCTCGACTTCCCGGTTGTCAACCTTTCTTTTTTCTCTCGTTCTCAGAAGTAATCTTGAGGAGTAAACGATGCTCAGTGGAATGGCCGACCGTGGCGACGCTCAGATATATTATGAAGTTCGTGGAAACGGTCCACATCTTCTGCTGATTTCGGGCGCCGGCGGTGACGCCGGGTATTTCTCAGGTCTGGCTGAGGATCTTGCCAGCGCCTTCACAGTCATAAATTACGACAGGCGGGGCAACTCACGCAGTACGGGCCGCTCTGAGACGCCGATCACGGTCGCGCAGCAGTCGGATGATGCGCGCGCGCTGATCGACCAGCTTGCCGGCGGCAAGGCCCTGGTTTTTGGAAACAGCGCCGGAGCGATCGTCGCGCTTGATATTGCAGCCCGTCACCCCGATGTCCTGCGCGGCGTGATCGCGCATGAGCCGCCCGTCACCGGGATGCTCGCTGACGGGGACCCGTTGCGGGGTTTTTTCGACCGCATCGGCGCGCGCTACCGTGAAGCGGGCGCTCAAGCTACTGTCTTCGAGTTCCTCCAGGCCGTCCGGGGCGAGGGCAGCGAAAGCACATATATCTGGCCGGAAGATCTCCAGGCGAGGTTCCTTGGGAATGCCGACCACCTGTTTGGGAATGAATGGGCGGCTTGGGGACGCTTTGTTCCCGACGAGGCAGCACTGCGCAGCGCCAAATTCCCTATAATTCTCGGCGCGGGTTCAGCTGACCGCGGGCTGTTCTATGCCCGGCCATCCGTCGAAATTGCGCGGCGGATTGGCGTTCCCTGGGTTGAGTTTCCAGGCATCCACCTCGAATTCATGCCTCGTCCCGCTCTTTTTGGCGCGGCAGTCCGTGTGCTGGCATGCCTGATGCACACTGCGGCGGACGCCCTCCCCAAGGCGTGGAATACCGAAGCTGGGGGATGAACGCGCAGCGATCCCCCCACTCGTGATTGACACGATTGTTT
>NZ_JBVVQI010000077.1:0-2048 GCF_055811495.1 Mesorhizobium sp. WSM4830
TTCCTGAGCTTGGGGATGCGCAGCTCGACGGTGCCGGCGCGCGTCTCCCAGTCGCGCTCGCGATAGCCGTTGCGCTGGGCCGTGCGCAACGGGTTCTTCTCGCCATAGGCGGCGCCGGTGGCGGCCCCAACCTCCATTTCCATCAGCCGCTCGGCGGCAAAGCCGATCATCTCGCGCAGGAGATCGGCATCCGGGGTCTTCTCCACGAGCGTGCGCAGGTTCATCATGTCGTCGGTCATCGGTGGTCCTTCCGAATTGGGTTGGCGTCAACAACCAAACCCTACCGGAAAGCGCCGATGACCACCGACATGCCGCTCACTCGCTACAGCGCGACTAACGGCGCGCTCGCGAGCGGCTTCGTAACCGCCGAGCTACACCACCTGTGGGGACACGACCGCGCACTGCGAGCTGGTAGTCTTTCCTGGTCGTCCGCCACGACACGGCTGCCGCGTGGCCAAGCCCGCAGAACCTGCGATTTCAGGACGCGTCCGGAGGAGTGAAGACGCCAGCTTTCTCAGCTTTTTGGAGGAACCGGCATGACACCTCGTTGGCTGCAGGCTCCGTCGAGCACAATCAATACGGTGCGATCCGTCGCGCTGCGAAGCGCGACGGGTCGATCAAGCATTGCACCAAGCACGGGGGCATGAGCTCTGGGTCGGGCTGTGCCCAGCGCCGCGGGATCGCGAGAAACGACTACGGCAGTGCCGATTTGCGTCCACCAAACGCCAGTTAGGACGAGTTCGTAGCCGGTGAGGCGTGCCGATCATCGCAATGTCCGCTTTTTACTTGGCGTTGACTCATCCTGCCTAGCGGTCCTTAATTTTGATCCCTTCACTGCCACAATGACGGCCTTCGGAAGCTTGGGGGGTTCAAAATGCCGTTCAAACGAGCCGGTCTATACCCTTCCGATCTCGATCTATGCCAACGGGTATTCGACCAGGTATGCAGTGACGAGCATATCGCCCGCTCATCGTTGGAGACCGAGTACCTGGCCTTGGAAATTTTGGTCGCATTGGAAGAGGCTGACGCGGATGAGGCTGAGGTGCTCGAACTCGTCAGATCGAAGCGGCGGGTTACTCGCAATCTCAGAAGTCCTGCAGAGAGGCACGGCGAACGTCTTCGTCGCCGTTGAGGCGATGCTTCGCTCCAGCCTTGATTCCCGGCCTGGTCCACTTCCGTTGCGAGCCGTTTTGGCAAACTCTTGCATGGTTGCTTACGCGTCCTGGCCGGCCTTCTGGAACCCGCGCCAAACTCGTCAGTTCTGGACAATGCCAAAGCACGATATCGCAAAGATTCTGACTTCCATCGGCACGCTGACATCCCGGCCGGCGGCTTTTCTTGTGTTTCTCGCCTATGCGGCGCTTTGGGTGATCTTCAACCGCTCGAGCTTAGACCGGTATGGCGTTGCCGCTCTGGCGACCGGGGCTATGACGGTGTTCATCCAGCGCGCTGAGCATCCCGATATTCAGGCTCTGCACGCCAAGATGGACGAACTGCTTCGCTCAGTCTGCGATGCCGAGAACGAGACGGCGAAGATCGAAAAGAAAGAACCAGAAGAAATTGAGGCTCAACGAGAGCAAAAACACCAATGAGATTGAGACAAGCCAAGGGCAGCCACCATATTCCCGGCCGGATGCCGCCATGTCCAGAACTCTGATTATCATTGGTTCGATGATAGTTGCCATAGGCCTATTGTGGCCCTGGTTGTCGCGGGTCGGTTTGGGCAGATTGCCCGGTGACATCATGATCGAACGTGAGAACTTCACGTTTTATGCTCCCATCGGCACCGGGATTCTGATCAGCATCGTGCTCTCGTTTGTTCTGTGGCTACTCGACCGATAGGCGAGGACGCGGGCCCGCGTCGCCGGAGCGGGCCGATCGGAACTATCCGACCTGACAGCAAAAGTATGACGGTAAGGGTTGCTGCCTGGGGGTTAACTTTCCCTGCGGCGGGTGTTCCGCGGTGTGTGAATGAAAAAACCCGCCGCACGGTTCAGTGCGGCGGGATCGGTCAGGCGCTGTTGCACCAAGCGGGGGTGTAGGGTGGG
>NZ_JBVVQI010000078.1:0-1888 GCF_055811495.1 Mesorhizobium sp. WSM4830
AATCGGGATAGGGGGGAGCTTCGCAGTTCCTCCCCTCCCACACCACCCTGCGTACGGGTCCGTACAGGGCGGTTCGGCTGGTTATGCGGCCTTGGCAGGGGCGAGGACAGCGAGGCCGATGCTTGCGAGGAAAGCGTTCGGCAAGGCAATGGCGAGCGCTGGGCTGTTGCTGATGCGCCAGGGACCATGGGCGCTGCCGGCGGTTTGTGCCGCCAGATCGTACCCGACGCCCCGGCGACGCAGCTCCGCAAAGCGGGTGCGCCCGCGCGTCCACTGTTTCCATGCGATGGATCGGAATCTCCGCCTGATCCACTTGTCGAGGCTGCGCAACACCGACGGGGTTTCGCAAAAGCTGAAGTAGCCGCGCCATCCCAAGAGATAGAGCGACAGCTCCTTGGCTATTTGCGCGAGGCTGGCGCCCCGCGTCCGCATCGTCAGCACCCGCACGCGCTCCTTGAACCGGACCACAGCCTGCGGCGCGATCCGACGTCTTGGCGTCTTCTCGTCCGTGAAGCTGAAGCCGAGGAACTTGCGCCGGTGCGGCGGGGCGACCGCGCTCTTGTGCATGTTGACCTTCAGCTTCAGACGCCTGACCAGGAAGCGTTCGACGCTTGCCATCACCCGTTCACCCGCCCGCACGCTGCGCACATAGATGTTGCAGTCGTCGGCGTAGCGCACGAAGCAATGCTTGCGTCGCTCCAGTTCCTTGTCGAGTTCGTCCAGCATCAGGTTCGACAGCAGCGGCGAGAGCGGGCCGCCTTGCGGCGTTCCCTCGTCGATCGGGCCGACCAGTCCGCCTTCGAGCACACCCGAGGTCAGGAAGCCCCGGATCAGCCGAAGGAGGCGCGGATCGGACACCCGCTTGGCCACCAGCCCCATCAGGATGTCGTGGTTGACCCGGTCGAAGAACTTCTCCAGATCGATGTCCACCACAATGCGGTGGCCCGATGCAATGAACGCCTGCGCCGCGGCAACCGCCTGATGGGCCGAGCGTGCGGGTCGGAACCCGTAGCTCGACGCGCTGAACCCCTCGTCCCATGCCTCCTGCAGCACCTGCATAACCGCCTGCTGGATGAAGCGGTCGAGCACCGTTGGAATGCCGAGCGGACGGGTGCCGCCGGACGCCTTGGGGATTTCGACGCGCCGCACCGGCTGCGGCTTGTAGGAGCCTTTGAGCAGTTGGATGCGAAGTTCGGGCCAGTGGTCTCTCAGGTGCAGCACCAAGGCCTCGACATTCATGCCGTCGACCCCCGGCGCCCCTTTGTTGCGCCGGACCTGCGCCAGCGCCTTCCTCAGATTGTCGCGATCGACAATCGCTTCCATGCACGGTCCGGCCATAGCCGCCGGGCTTTCGGGAACGGCGTTCGCCGTGTTGGCTTCGGTCCCTGCCCCGAGGCGGGCGCGGGCTTCACCCCCTCCGGTCCCGGGAAAGGCCAGCTCAAGCTGGGTTTTCCGCCGCATGGCCAATGCGAGAGCTCCGTCCTACTCGTCCTTCCAACCGTTCGGGCCTTCACTGCCGAGCGAGCCCGACAGCTACTATGCCCTCTGCTGACTTCTGCACCGCGATCAGCGCGCCTCACGGCGGGCTCAGTCCGGAATTCCGGACACGGCGCAGATCTCCCGAGGTAAGATCGACCGCCTTCCCCGCACACCCGCCGAATTTACCACCCCGGCCCTTGATGACCATGGACTTCGCGGTCAGTTGCCCGCTCGTCCGGCCGGGTAGGCCTCGTATCCGGTTCTTGTCCATCGGGTCGCGGGTTTGCTCCACGCTTCCTTCGGACCCCGCCTCGCGACGACGCCCTTGCGCTTCGCTAACCCTTCGCCGTCATCAGGCTGGGTAGAGGACTTGCACCTCCAAGCTGTCGATCATGCTCGGCACACAACA
>NZ_JBVVQI010000079.1:0-1159 GCF_055811495.1 Mesorhizobium sp. WSM4830
ACGGCATGATGGGGTGGACGGCCCCCGAAGCGGCATCGATGTGCCAGATTGAGGTCGTATAGAACTTCAATCGAAGGAGCCGTCCGTGGAGCAGATTACGCGCATTTTCATTGATACGTCGAAGAGTATTTTCCAATTGCATGGCGTGAACGCGGCCGAGGAGCCGGTGGTTCGCCGCAAGCTTCGTCGCGGTCAGATGGTGGAGTTTTTCGCCCGTCTGGAGCCTGTGGTCGTGGGGCTGGAGGCCTGCGGGGCCTCGCACTATTGGGCGCGAGAGCTCAAAGGCCTGGGCCACGAGGTGCGGCTGGTCGCTCCGCAGCACGTGAAGCCCTATGTGAAGCGCAACAAGAACGACGCACGTGACGCCGAGGCCGGCTGCGAGGCGATGAGCCGGCCGACCATGAGCTTCGTGCCGGTGAAGTCGGCTGAGGAGCAGGCCGGCCTGATGTTGCTGGGGACCCGCGAGCGGCTGATCAACACCCGCACGCAGCTCTCCAACACGATCCGCGGCCACGCGGCCGAGTTCGGCGTAATTGCGGCGCGAGGACTGGACAAGATCGAGCCGCTGCTGGCACGCATCGCCGCCGATGAGAGCCTGCCGGATTTGGCGCGGGGGCTGTTTGCGCTGTTGGGCGCAGAATACGCTCAGCTGCAAGTTCGGATTGAACGCGCCGAGACCGAGCTTGCGGCTTGGCGGCGCACGAATGCCGCCAGCCGGCGGCTGGCCAAGGTCCCATCGATCGGCCCGGTGGGCTCGGCGATGCTGGTGATGAAGACGCCGGATCCAGCGGCCTTCAAGTCGGGCCGCCAGTTCGCCGCCTGGGTCGGATTGACGCCGAAGGATCATTCCACTGCTGGCCGACAGAGACTGGGCGTGATCAGTCGGGCGGGCGATGAGGCTCTGCGCAGTACCCTTGTGGTCGGGGCCACCGCCGTGATCCGCCAGGTGCGCGCCGGCCGGGCCGAACCGTCGCCCTGGCTGGCGAGGCTGCTGGCGCGCAAGCCGCCCAAGCTGGCAGCCGTGGCCTTAGCCAACAAGGTCGCCCGCATCGCCTGGAAGATGATGCTCACCGGCGAAGACTATGACCCCAACCGACTGCTGCGGCCCGTGATGCAGCAAGTCTAGACCAAGATCACCAGACCCGATCTGGATGATGTC
>NZ_JBVVQI010000079.1:1259-1610 GCF_055811495.1 Mesorhizobium sp. WSM4830
GCAGATGGCGTGATCGATCGATCCCAAGCGCGAGACACTCCGAAGTGATCCATCGGGGCATAGACCCCGCCGGCATGACCCCAACCGACTGCTGCGGCCCGTGATGCAGCAAGTCTAGACCAAGATCACCAGACCCGATCTGGATGATGTCGGAACCTTGCAAGGAAACAGCAGATGGCGTGATCGATCGATCCCAAGCGCGAGACACTCCGAAGTGATCCATCGGGGCATAGACCCCGCCGGCATGTCTGGAACTCGCGCCGCGGAAACCATCTTGGCCAGCGGTCAAAACCGCATCAACAGGCCGGACATATGGATGCAAGCGATCCGATCAGACCTGAGCCACACCTT
>NZ_JBVVQI010000080.1:0-1546 GCF_055811495.1 Mesorhizobium sp. WSM4830
GATCCCGACATGCGCCTGCAGGAGACCATTCGCCTGATATTCGCGCGTTTCCGCGAACTCGGCAGTGCGCGCCAGGTCCTGATCTCGATGATCGACGATGGCGTGCATTTCCCCAGACCCTCCGACGGCAAGAAGATGGTGTCCTTCGCCTGGGTTCCGGTCCGCTACCGCAACGTGATCTCCGTCCTGAAGAACCCGTTCTACGCCGGCGCTTATGTCTATGGTAAGAGCGAGAAGCGCACCGAGATCGTGGATGGCCGCGTCCGCAAGAGCTATGGTCATTACAAGCCGGCCAGCGATTGGGCGGTGGTGCTCAAGGAGCATCACGAAGGCTATATTGGATGGAGCGAGTACGAACGGAACCAGGAACTTCTCGCCGCCAACGCCTATGGCAAGGCCGGCGGCGTCAAGTCGGGGCGCGGCGGTCGCGCGTTGCTCCCGGGTCTTCTCTCCTGTGGTCGATGCGGGCGAAGACTGGTTGTCACGTATGCCGGACGTGGCCAAGGTTACCCGGTCTATCGTTGCGAGCGGGGCAACACCATGATGGCGCAGGCGCGATGCATGTCGTTCAACGGCTTTCGCACCGATGCGGCGGTGGCCCGCGAAGCCTTGGAGGCGGTTGCGCCGATGGCGATCGAAGCGGCGTTGGAGGCTGAACAGATGCAGCTGGAGAGCGAAGCCAGGCGGCGGCAGATGATCGAGATGGACCTGCAGCAGGCACGCTATGAGGCATCGCTCGCCGAGCGCCGCTATGCCGCCTGCGACCCGGAGAACCGGCTTATAGCGGCCCAGCTCGAGAGGAACTGGGAAGCTACGCTCAGGCGCGTGGAGACCTGCGAGGCCCGGCTCAGTGAAGTCCAGCGTATGGAGCCTGTCGACGCGATCCCTGACTTCACCGGCCTCGCCCAGGATCTCGAAGCCGCCTGGAATGCGCCGGGTGTCGATATGCGCTGCCGTCAGCAACTGCTGCGCGCGCTCATCAAGGACATTGTGGCGGACGTCGATGACGACGCGCGCGATGTGATCCTGACCATCCATTGGCATGGGGGCCAGCATTCCCAGGTAAGGGTTCGCAAACCCAAATCCGGAGAGCATGGCCAGAGTACGCCTGAGGAGGCTCTGGCGGTCATGCGATCCATGGCAACGCGATGGTCGGATGCCGAAATCGCCGCCACACTCAACCGCATGGGCATGAAGACGGGTCAGGGAAAGACCTGGACTGCGCGACGCGTCCAATCGCTGCGCACGGTGCACAAGATCAGCGGCTATCGGTCTTCCGACAAGAACGGCGAGTGGCTTACCATGTCGGACGCGGCCGCGAAGCTTGGCGTGTCGCACGTCAAAATCCGCCGGTTCGTCAGGGACGGCGTATTGCCAGCCGAGCAGGTCATGCGCGGCGCGCCCTACCAGATCCGCGCCAGCGACCTTGAAGATGAACGGATCAAGGCCGATTTGGCGCGCAAATCTCCGCGTATCATCAACGACGATAATCAGAAATCGCTGTTTCCCGCCATTTGAAGAGGGGGTGCATAATGAATCAGTCTTC
>NZ_JBVVQI010000081.1:0-1455 GCF_055811495.1 Mesorhizobium sp. WSM4830
CTATCGGATTCACACATTTTGCAGATTGAGTTTGGTTCCGTACTTGATGGCGTGGAATTCGGCGAGGCCGATGCGCATAACCTTGGGGCCTGGCTTGCCGTAGTAGCCTGTCCAGCCGCCGAGGCGGGCGATGGCCCAGGCCGCGAAGGCTAGAGAGCCTTTGGGGTGAGGATTGCGTTGTCGTTCGGTCTTGCCTTCGAGCTTGGCTGAGACGGCTTCGAGGATGGGTCGGTCGTCGGGATCGAAAGCATCGCTGAGCCGCTGATCGGTGTTGCCGTCGCGAGCCTGCACGAGCTGCTTGATAGTGACGGCGGCGATCGTGGCAGCGGCGACGAAGTTGATCATGGCGTGCGGATCGCCGATGTCGGCTGCCTCGATATCGAAGCCTGCCGTCTTGAGGATGCGGAAGAACTCTTCGATGACCCAGCGCGAGCGGTAGAGGTCGACGACACGGCGTGCCTGGGCCACCGTGGCGACACCGTGGGTGGTCAGCAAGCGCCAATGCACCGGCTCGTTGCCGTTTTTCGGCTTCGACACCTCGCGAACATCGACCAGTGTCAAACCGATGGTCTCGGGCAACGCCGGATCGGCCCCGTTGAGTGGGCGCCGCACCGTCACCGGCGCGTAACGCACTGCCAGCTTGGCATCCCGTGCGCGTCGCCCGGGCGCGGCGGGGATGGTCACTTCAAAGCGGCTTTGCTCCGGCTGGGCGTCGATGAAGGCGAACAGCAAGCCGGGCTCTTCTTGCGCGGCCTCGATGCGCCGGTTCTGGCAGGCCCGCACGATCAGGTCGACATTGTGCGGACGTTCGGCGAAGAGTTCGTAAAAGTCGCTCTCGCGATCCGACACCATGGTGATGCTGGCCGCCTCTTCCAGAACCGCGCCGGCCTGCCTGGTCGCGTCGATCCAGCGCCGCGATTCCTTGTTGGCTGTCGCCCGCTGGCGCCGCGGCGCCAGTTCCTCTGCGCTGCGGTTCCATATCTGCATCGAGACCAGGCCCAGCATGGCTCCCGTGCCGGCCTCGACCGCCAGAACCGGGTGCAGCAGCAAGCCTGCCGCATTGCCCTTGCCGACCGGGCCATAATCGGCCCGCGCCCGCCGGGAACCCAGCACCAGTTCCGACGTGTCCTGCACCGCGACGATATCGCGGCCGGCCGCGCGACGACCGGTCAGTCTTCCGGCATGCAGCGACATCTCCGTCGCCGTCACCGAGGGATTGCGCAAAAACCGCGTAAACTGCATTTCGGCCGCCCGCTTGCCGCCGAGCCGGCGGATACACGATCCAGGCCGCGCCACCAGCGCCCGATGCAAGCAGGCCCCCCTTTTTCCAGGCGCAGGTCACCAAATCGCCCCAGCCCGTACTCGATTCCGGTCATTCAATCCTCCTTCGGCTTTCCCGCCGAAATAGAATCGAGCTTCGCCGCAAAGCGCAACCCAGATGTGTGAATGCGATAG
>NZ_JBVVQI010000082.1:0-1416 GCF_055811495.1 Mesorhizobium sp. WSM4830
CTTCCGGTGCTCATATGTGGACGGCCCCCTGCTTGCAAGCATTGGTTCGGATAGTTTGATCGGATCGCTTGCGCTCATATGTCCGGCCTTTTGCGCGCCGGTTTGTGAGCGCTGGCCAAGATGGGCTACGCGGATAGCGAGTTCCAAGCACGGACACGGCATTGGCTGCCGGTGAGCACCTCGGAGTGTCTCGCTGGTCCCGGTTCGATCGGTCACACCATCTTCTCCTCTACTTGCAAGTTCCGGCCTTCAGCGTCGAACGGTGCTCGGCGCCGAACTCTTGAATGCTCTTACGGCTGCACAGGCGCAGTCACCGGAAGGGCGGCAGCGGGGCGGTATTGCTCGCCGCTGACCATCAGTTTCCAGGCGATCCGGGCCAGCTTGTTGGCCAGCGCCACCGCCGCGAGCTTGGCTGGCTTGCGCGCGATCAAGGCCGCCAACCAGGGCCATATGCGTTTGCTGCCGCGCCGCATATGCTGGATGAGAGCGGTGGCGCCCGTTACCAGCACGCTTCGCAGCATCTCGTCGCCGGCGCGGGTGATCACCCCAAGCCGATTTCTACCTGCTGTCGAATGGTTCTTCGGCGTCAGCCCGAGCCAGGCGGCAAAGTCGCGTCCCGACTTGAAACCGTGTGCATCCGGCACCTTGATGGCCAGCAGCGTGGCTCCGACAGGACCAATCGCCGGTATGGCGGCCAACCGCCGGCTCAGTTCATTGCGTCTGTGAAGCGCAAGCAGCTTTTCATCGAGTGTGGCGACCTCGGCGCTGATATGCGCATAATCGCGCGCCAGGGTCTCAAACATATCCCTGGCCGTGTCTGGGATCGTCGCGTCAGCGCGAATGTCGGCCAGCAGATCGCCAAGCCGGGAAAGCCCCTTGGGCGCGACAAGGCCGAACTCTGCCGCAAAGCCGCGGATCGAATTGGCGAGCTGCGTGCGCCGGCCAATGAACTGCGCGCGCAGCTTCGCCAGCATCTGCGATCCCTGCTGATCGGCGCTCTTGGCAGGAACGAAACGCATGCCCGGCCGGCTCATCGCCTCGCAGATCGCCCCGGCGTCGGCCGCATCCGACTTGGAGCGCTTGACATAGGGCTTCACGTATTGTGGCGGCAGCAACACCACTTCGTGGCCCAGCGCGTGCAATTCCCGCGCCCAATGGTGCGCTGCGCCGCAAGCCTCCATGCCAATCTTCAGCGGCGAAAGCCCGGCAAAGAAGGCGAGCACCTGATTGCGTCGCAGCTTCTTGCGCAACACCGGCTGTTCGGCTTCATTTACGCCATGCAACTGGAAAACGCTCTTTGACGTATCCATGCCAATACGAATAAGTTTATCCACGGACGGTCTCCCTTGATTGAGATCTGCAACGACCTCATTCTGGCACATCACGATGCCGTCGGGGGCCGTCCACCCCAACACG
>NZ_JBVVQI010000083.1:0-1401 GCF_055811495.1 Mesorhizobium sp. WSM4830
CCCAGCCATGCGGCCAAGTCGCGAGCCTTCTGGAACTGGCATCCGGTACCGACGGCCGCCAGTAGCGCGGTGGCTCCTAATGCTCCGATTCCGGGGATCGTCATGAGCCGGCGGGCCACATCTTCTCGGTCTGCGATCGCTGCGATCTCCCTCGTCACGTCGTTGATGCGCTGCTCCAACTGGCGCAGATCGGCGAACAGGTCCACGAGCAGTTTGCGCATTGCCGGCGAGAGGTCATTCGAAAGGTCATCGAGAACCAGTGGCAAGTCGAGCTTGAACAGTCCGGCGCCCTGTCTCAATGCGATGCCGTATTCCAGGCAGAATGCTCGCATCTGGTTGATCAGACGGGTTCGCGTGCCGATCATCTGGTCGCGCACCCGATGCAAGGCTTGGAGGTCGGCTTGCTCCTCACTCTTCATCGCGGCAAATCGCATCGTCGGCCGCGTGGCGGCTTCGGCGATAGCTTCGGCATCGATGATGTCGCTCTTGTTCGACTTGACGTAGGGCTTCACGAACTGCGCTGGGATCAGGCGAACCTTGTGCCCCAGCACATGCAGTCTCCTGGCGATCCATTGTGATCCTGCGCACGATTCCATCCCCACGATTGCTGGCGCTGCCCGCTCGAAGAACTTCATCAACGTATCGCGTCGGAAGCGAACTCGCTGGACGGGCTTGCCGTCGCTATCCAAGCCGACGACGTGGAAGATGTTCTTGCCGATATCGACACCATAGACGGCCGCAGGGCGCGGCGCATTGCGTGGGGACATTGCAACCTCCTTTGTTGTGACTGCCCAGATGATGCTGCGGGAGGACGGGGCGGACCATCCCATTAATGGTAGGGCCCGCCGCCAAGCGGGAGACGGTGGCTCATGCCTGCGAGGTGCATGGGGTGAGCCAGCGTCGGGCGTGCCAGGCTCTGAACATCGACCGTTCGACGGTGCGCTACACCAGCACCCGTCCGGACGACGCTCCGTTGCGCGAGGCGATGAAGGCCGTGGCGGCGGAGCGCCGGCGGTTCGGCTACCGCAGGATCCACATCATGCTGGACCGGCAGGGCATCGTGATGAACCAGAAGAAGCTGCGGCGCCTCTACCGGGAGGAGAAGCTGCAGGTGCGCCGGCGCGGCGGACGCAAGCGGGCGCTGGGCACGCGCAGGCCCATGCTCGTGGCCGATCGTGCCAACACTCGATGGAGCCTGGACTTCGTCTCCGACACCTTCACCGATGGCCGTCGCTTCCGGGTGCTCGCCATCGTCGACGACTACACGCGGGAATGCCTTGCATTGATCGCCGACACCTCGCTGTCGGGCCTGCGCGTGGTGCGCGAGCTGGATGCCATCATCACGCTGGCGTGGTCGGCCGGACACGATCGTCTCCGACAACGGCACCGAACTGACCTCGA
>NZ_JBVVQI010000084.1:0-1401 GCF_055811495.1 Mesorhizobium sp. WSM4830
TCCACATGGGGTAATCGCGGGAGCGAGTCGCCCTGAAACCAAGCATATCCTTGGAAGGTGGCTGTTCCCCGATAAGATGGAAATACGGGCTCACGACCTGACGCCGGGCCCAAGCATCTGATGGAGAACAGCCATGGAAGAATATATCGGTCTCGACGTGTCGATGAAAGAGACAGCGGTGTCGATCCGACGTGAAGGCAAGCGCGTCTGGCGCGGGAAGTGCGCCTCTGATCCAAAGATCATTGCCGAGCTTATCCGTAAGCGGGCGCCAGCCGCCAAACGCGTGGTGTTCGAGACTGGACCCCTTTCCGTCTGGTTCTATCACGCGCTACGCGCGGAAAGGGTGCCAGCGATCTGCATCGATGCTCGCCATGCCAAAGCTGCGCTCGATATGGCGCCGAATAAGACCGACGCGAACGACGCCGACGGTTTGGCGCATCTTGCAGAGGTGGGATTCTTCCGTGAGGTGCGGGTGAAAGGATTTGACAGCATGCTGACCCGCACGCTCGTGGCGGCACGCACCCGGCTGGTCCGGATCACCACCGAGCTTTCCAACCAGATCCGCGGTGTCATGAAAACCTTTGGTCTGCTCGTTCCCGCCGGAAAGGGAAGCACCTTCGAGAAGAACGTTCGGCGCCTTCTTGCCGATCACGAGGAACTTGCTCTCATCGTGCTGCCGATGTTGGAGGCCTGGCGCGGCATTCGCATCCGTGCCGCCGAGCTTGGACGCCAGCTCGTCGCAGATGCACGTCAGAGCCAGGCATGCCGCATGCTTATGTCGATCCCTGGCATCGGCGCCATCACCGCAACCTCGTTCGCCACTGCCATTGAAGATCCGGGCAACTTCAGGAAATCCCGATCTGTTGGCGCCTGGATAGGCCTGACGACGCGCCGCTACCAATCCGGAGAAGTCGATTATGACGGCCATATATCCCGACGCGGCGACCGCCATTTGCGAGGGCTTCTCTACGAAGCGGCGTCGGTCATTCTGACGCGCAGCTCAACCGAGAGCACCCTGCGGACATGGGGTCTCCAGCTCCGGGAGAGGATCGGCTTCAAAAGAGCTGCCGTGGCTGTGGCGCGCAAACTGGCGGTGATAATGCATACGATGCTTAAAACCGGCGAGCTCTTTAGTCCGAATGCAGGAGCCACGACGTAAATCCGGATAGCGTTCAGAATCTGAACGCCTGAGGCGTCCCTGCCGGGACGTGAGCCGAGCCATTCCGCTGATGGGGTTGCACCGCTGACTCAGCAAAGTGCGTCGTCCACATTGAAGGCTCGTCCCGCGAAGCTCCATCATGCGGCGACCGATGTTGACCGCGAAGACAACCGTGTACCCGGCCAACGCATCTCCAAGCGCGAAGATACTTGACGTCCCCACCGCGATTAGACAACCCCATC
>NZ_JBVVQI010000085.1:0-1301 GCF_055811495.1 Mesorhizobium sp. WSM4830
TGTACGGCCCGAAGACATGGGTAACAGTTTGTACCTAAGACATGGGTGACAACCTCGTGCCGAACGGGTTGTCGATGGTCTGCAAGGTCCTCTGTTCCAGGTCGATATATCCCAGATCATAGCGCATGAAGGAGACGAGCCAAATGCCGTCGTCGACTTCGGTGATTCCGAGCCTCTGGCCGGCGAGCACGGTAGAGATGTTAATCTTCTTCCTGTGCATGCAGATGCGGCCGCAGGCGGTGACGAGAATGTCCTTGTCATGGAAGGGATATTCCAGCTCGGGGAGGCCTTGATAGGCTCTTGAAGAATCTCTGTAGAGCTCGGCCGGCATCTTCATTTGGATTGCCTCGTGGGGCCTCTCGGCATTGAATTCGCTCATGAAAGCATCGAACCTGGCCTGCTGCTGCAGGGCGTTCATGCCCGGCGGCCGGGTCGTTTCGGCCTTGAGCGTGCGGTGCATGCGCTCGTGGCGGCCGTTCTCGTGCGGGTTGCCAGGCCGGATGCGCTCGATCGCGATGCCGAGCCTCAGCCAGAACACCGACAGCCTTGATAGATTGTAGAGGCCGTTGGGGCTTGCGAAGGGAAGGCCATTGTCGCTTCTAATCGCTTCCGGCAGACCGCGTTCCTTGAAGAGCCGGACGAAAGCCTCGATGACCGGAACCTCCTTTGTCGATTCAAGGGCTTCGCAGGCCAGCAGATAGCGCGAAGCCTGGTCGGTGACGGTCAGCGGGTAACAGTAGCGGCCGTTGCCGAGCTTGAACTCGCCCTTGAAGTCGGCGCACCAGAGATCGTTGGGCCGCGTCGCCTGGGACAGTTGCGTGCCCACGGCCTTGTTCGCCCGGTTCCTCTTGCGGGCCCGGCTCACAAGGCCGTGGCGGTCGAGCACGGCATGAACGGTGCTCTTGGCCGGAATGCGTACGTCGCCTGCGAGCTTGCGCACCAGCAACTCGCGTATCTTCCTGGCGCCCCAGTGCGGCTTCTCCCGCTTGCTCTCTATGATCATCCGTTCGATCTGGACCGGCAACTGGTTGGCATAGCGCACCGGCCGGCGCGAGCGGTCCGTCAGGGCCTCGAGACCCTCATCCTTGTAGCGATTGAAGATCTTGTAGCCCGTCTTGCGCGAGATGCCGAACTCCCGGCACACATCGCTCATGCCTTGCCCGTCGAGAAGGCGAGCGACAAAACGAAGACGTTCCTCCATCACCGAACACTCTTTCCACGGCATCAACACCTCCGGCCAAAAGCCAAAAGTGTTACCCATGTGTCCGGTACAAAACGTCACCTATGTCTCGGGTCGCTCA
>NZ_JBVVQI010000086.1:0-1226 GCF_055811495.1 Mesorhizobium sp. WSM4830
CGGTAGAGTGCCACATAATCGCTGCACATGCGCTCGACCGTGAACCGCTTCTCGAACGTCTGCCGCACTCGTGCGCGATCGAGGCTGTCTATGCGCCGGAGCGCGCCCACAGCTTCCTCCACCGTATCCACGATCCATCCAGACACACCGTCATCGATGATCTCCGGGACGGCGCCACGCCGGAACGCAACCACCGGCGTACCGCAGGCCATTGCTTCGATCGTTACGAGCCCGAAGGGTTCCGGCCAGTCGATCGGAAACAAAAGCGCTATCGCATTGCCCAGAAAATCCGCCTTTTGCCGCTCATCGATCTCGCCAATGAACTCCACGTTCGAATGCCGCAGCACTTGCGGCTCGACCCTTTCCTTCCAGAACGACTGGTCCACCTTGTCGATCTTGGCGGCGATCTTCAGGGGAAACCCGGCCCGCGCTGCTATTTCTATGGCCGCTTCCGGCCCCTTTTCCGGCGAGATGCGACCGAGAAATGCAAGATAGCCAGCGGTGTTCGGGTGGAATGGCAGAAGATCGCGGGGCAGGCCATGATGCACGGTTCCAACCCAATTGACGGGCGGCATGGGCCGGCGCTGGTCGAAGGAAATCGAGACCAGGGGAACGTCGTCGAACATCGCATAAAGCTGCGCCAGATCGGGCAGGTCGAGCCTGCCGTGTAGCGTGGTAACCGTTCGACTGGCAAAATCCCGAATTGCGGGGAAGTGCAGAATATCGACATGGAAATGCAAAACGTCGAATTCATCGGCTCGCCGGCGCACCCGTTCAAGCATCATAACGTGGTGCGGAACACCGTCCTGGACCCTGGGGTTCAGGCGCAGCGCGACGTCGCAACACGGCACCAGCTCGGCTGAGGTACGAGAATCGGCGCTGGCGAACAGCGTCACCTCGTGGCCCTGTCGGACAAGTTCTTCGGTCAGATACGAAACAATTCGCTCGGTTCCACCGTAGGTTCGGGGCGGCACGGATTCGGTTAGCGGCGCGATCTGGGCTATTTTCATTTAGAAAATCTTTTCGGCGGCGACCGCCCTCTTTCAAACAAGCTTCGGCGGCAACCAAGACAAGCGAGAGCTTCCGGTTGCCAAGTATTCCATACAGAGCGTATTTATAGTTGTGTCGTCCGTGCTCCTCGCGTGCAATCAGGTTGCCCTTATTCAACTCCTCTGGATCCAAGAACTGCGATCCATGAGAAATGTTTCACCGGCTCGATAAAAAGA
>NZ_JBVVQI010000087.1:0-1194 GCF_055811495.1 Mesorhizobium sp. WSM4830
TGAGGCCTTTGCAGAGAAGGCGCATAGATATGCGATTTGAGAGATATATGCTTTTTTGAGCGCCGAGAGCGCTGCCTGGGCGTTCAGCGAGGCAATTTTTCAGGATAATCGGCTGATCCGGCCGATTATGGACGGACTCCTGCTTATGCCGGCTTCTCGCCTGGCGGATGGAGGGCACCGACCATGCGGCGCAGGTTGTAGGCGCAGGCGGCCAGCATGCACTGCGTGCGGTTGGCGGCGAGGTTGAAGAAGCGCAGGCGCCGCATGGCGTAGCTCTCCTTGAACACGGCGAAGGGCCGCTCGACCGCCGCTCGCACCTTGGCGATCAGCTGGTTGCGCCGCTTCTGGCGCGGCGGCAACTCGGGATGATGTTTGTTGGGCCGCCGCATCAGGCGGTCCTTGATGCCTGCCTCGACCAGCCGGGCATGTCTGGCGTGGGTATAATAAGCCTGATCGCCATAGACCGCCTTTTCATCGCCGCTGATCAGTGCGTCGGCCGGCTCGGTATCGGTGACCGAGGCTTCGCTCACCTCGACGCGCCGGATCAGCGTATGATCCTGGTCGACGCCGATGTGCATCTTGTAGCCGAAGGTGCTCTTCTTGCCCTTCTTGCCCCAGCGCGCATCCTTGTCCACCGATGGCTTGACCGGGCCCTGATGGCCCTTCTTGGGCTGTTTCGGCGGGCGGCCGCGAGCTTGCAGGAATGAGGCATCGACCAGCGTGCCGCGCTTGACGATCAGGCCCTTGTCCTCAAGCTGGCGGTTGATCTCCTCGAACACCTTGTCGATCAGCCGCTCGCGCGTCAGCTCCTCGCGGAAGCGCCACAGCGTCGAATGGTCGGGCGTGCGATCCGAAAGGCTGAAGCCGGCAAAGCGGCGGAACGACAGCCGGTCGCGGATCTGCGCCTCAAGCGCCGGATCGCTCAGCCCATGCCATACGCCCAACAAAAGGCAGCGCATCAGCACTGGCGCCGGATAGCTGGCCGTGCCCGGCCCGGCTCCGCTGCGTGCGCCCAGAAGCGCCTCGATCGGACCCCAGTCGATCTCCTTCGCAACAAGATCGAAGATTGTCTCGTCCGACGAGGCCAGGCCGTCCGCCAAGCTCAATTGACCAAGCACACGATCAACCATCCGCGAATCTCCCGTAGCGACCAACACTACAGAATCACCAATCAGATTCTGTGCAAAGGCCTCC
>NZ_JBVVQI010000088.1:0-1177 GCF_055811495.1 Mesorhizobium sp. WSM4830
ATTACTCTTTGATGGTGACGACGATGCCGGCACCGACGGTGCGGCCGCCTTCACGGATGGCGAAGCGCAGCTTCTCTTCCATGGCGATCGGCACGATCAGCTCGACATCGACGGTGATGTTGTCGCCCGGCATCACCATCTCGGTGCCTTCCGGCAGCGACACGATGCCGGTCACGTCCGTCGTGCGGAAATAGAACTGCGGGCGGTAGTTGGTGAAGAACGGCGTGTGACGGCCGCCCTCGTCCTTGGTCAGGATGTAGGCTTCGGCAACGAACTTCTTGTGCGGCTTGACGGTGCCGGGCTTGGCCAGGACCTGGCCGCGCTCGACGCCTTCACGGTCGACACCGCGCAGCAGCGCGCCGATGTTGTCGCCGGCCTGGCCCTGGTCGAGCAGCTTGCGGAACATCTCGACGCCCGTGCAGGTCGTCTTGGTGGTCGGACGGATGCCGACGATCTCCAGCTCCTCGCCGACCTTGACGACGCCGCGCTCGACGCGGCCGGTCACCACCGTGCCGCGGCCCGAGATCGAGAACACGTCCTCGATCGGCATCAGGAACGGCTTGTCGAGCGGACGAACCGGCGTCGGGATGTAGGCATCGACCGCAGCCATCAGTTCGCGGATGGCGTCCTCGCCGATCTTCTTGTCGCTATCTTCAAGCGCGGCAAGCGCCGAACCCTTGACGATCGGAATGTCGTCGCCGGGGAACTCGTTCTTGGTCAAAAGCTCACGCACCTCGAGCTCGACCAGCTCGAGCAGCTCGGCGTCGTCGACCTGGTCGACCTTGTTCAAGAACACCACGATCGAGGGCACGCCGACCTGGCGGGCCAAAAGGATGTGCTCGCGGGTCTGCGGCATCGGGCCGTCGGCGGCCGACACCACCAGGATCGCGCCGTCCATCTGCGCAGCACCGGTGATCATGTTCTTCACATAGTCGGCGTGGCCGGGGCAGTCGACATGGGCATAGTGGCGGTTGGCGGTCTCGTATTCGACATGCGCCGTCGAAATGGTGATGCCGCGCGCCTTCTCTTCGGGCGCCGCATCGATCTGGTCGTAGCGCTTGTATTCGCCAAAATACTTGGTGATCGCCGCCGTCAGCGACGTCTTGCCATGGTCGACGTGACCAATCGTGCCAATGTTCACATGAGGCTTAGTGCGCTCGAATTTACCTTTTGCCAT
>NZ_JBVVQI010000089.1:0-1111 GCF_055811495.1 Mesorhizobium sp. WSM4830
TCGTTCTGCTGTTGGCATTTCCGGCAAATGGTCAGTTGGCGCCCGAAGCGCCAGCGGTTGCCACAGCTAACGACAGCTCGTCGGTCGTGGTTTCCGAACACACCGAGGTCGGCAAAGAACCGGGCAAGTCACAACCGAGCGCGCTCGGATCCCATACATCTAGAGAGCTGGTGCTCAGCGAAACACAGGCACTCAAGGAGGGCGCGCGAACGCCGCTCGGCGAGCATGAGGAGGCTTTACGCCGAATTGGCCGCAGCACGAGCGGACCTAGAGGTTATGCAGCGCGGCGTCCGTGAGCTAAGCGCCCAGGCACACCTACTGGCAGAGACGGTGGCTCAGCAAGCACAAACCCTGAAAGAGCAGCAGCGAACAGAGGAAGCGCTCGGGCTCGATCTGGAGACGGCGCAGCGCGTTATCGAAAGCTACAGGGCCGAAGCCAGTCTCTGGAACAGCGAGGAGGCTGCCGCGCCTGGAGCGCACCCCTCTATGGACGCCTCCCAGCTTGCTGCGAAGCGAACGCTTGATGACGAGCGGCACAAGGTCGAGCTCTTGGAGCAAGAACTTACCACGGCTCGCCAAACTATCGATGCTCTTAAGGCAGGCGCAAAGCTGGCAGCCGTCGAGCAGGCCAACGCCATAAGGGACCGACAGGTGGCCGAGGCCGCTCTAAAGCAGGCTCGAGAAACACTCGAGCTGGGACGCGAACGAGCAGATTCAGCAGTGCGTGACCTCGATATTGTTCGCCAGGAACGCGATGCTTTAAAGCAGAACTCGGCAGAATTGAGTGCGGCGCTCGAGCAAGAGCGTGAAAGGGCTATCGGTCTAGCCCGCAGCCTCAGTGCCGCGCGTGAGGCAATTGATATCGTCAAGGGTAAGCGTCGCACTGCGGCTGTGGAGCGCTCGCCGAAAGCGCGTACCCCCGCGAGTGCACTTGCAAGTAGGTTATCGCGTTCGGACGCCCAACCAGCCCGTAAACCGGGCTTGCCCGAAAAAACAGAAAATGAAGGTCCAAAAGCCGCCGCAAACCGTTCTGCTCGCAACCATACCTCTTCCCGCAGCATTGCTTCCAACACGGCCATCAAAAAGCTCGAGCCGCGCCAGTGAAGACTAG
>NZ_JBVVQI010000090.1:0-1063 GCF_055811495.1 Mesorhizobium sp. WSM4830
ACAGCCTCGAGGATCGGCAGCATGGCCTGCAGGTTGGAGAGCTTCTTCTCGTGGAGAAGGATGTAGGCGTCTTCCAGATCCGCAACCATCTTTTCGGCGTTGGTGACGAAGTAGGGCGAGAGATAGCCGCGGTCGAACTGCATGCCTTCGACGACCTCGAGCTCGGTCTCGGCGGTCTTGGCTTCCTCGACGGTGATGACGCCTTCATTGCCGACCTTCTGCATCGCTTCCGCGATCATCGAGCCGACCGAAACATCGCCATTGCCGGCAATGGTGCCGACCTGGGCAACCTCTTCCGAGGTCTTGATCTTCTTGGCGTTCTTGATCAGCGTCGCGACGACGTCGGCTACGGCGAGGTCGATGCCGCGCTTGAGGTCCATCGGGTTCATGCCGGCGGCAACCGCCTTGTGGCCTTCCTGGACTATCGACTGTGCCAGAACGGTCGCGGTCGTGGTGCCGTCGCCGGCGATGTCGTTGGTCTTCGAAGCAACTTCGCGGACCATCTGCGCGCCCATGTTTTCGAACTTGTCCTCAAGCTCGATTTCCTTGGCGACGGTGACGCCGTCCTTGGTGATGCGCGGTGCGCCGAACGACTTGTCGATGACGACGTTGCGGCCCTTGGGGCCGAGCGTGACCTTCACCGCGTCGGCGAGGATGTTGACGCCGCGCAGCATGCGCTCACGAGCGTCGCGGGAGAATTTTACGTCTTTGGCAGCCATTTTTAGCTCCTGGCAGGGGCTTGGATTGAGCCCGAAGATTTAGATGAGGGTGAGGCCGATATTCAGCCGATGATGCCCATAATGTCGGATTCCTTCATGATCAGAAGGTCTTCGCCATTGAGCTTGACTTCGGTGCCCGACCACTTGCCGAACAGGATGCGGTCGCCGGCCTTGACGTCCAGCGGGACGAGCTTGCCGGCTTCGTCGCGGGCGCCGGAACCGACGGCGATGATCTCGCCTTCCTGCGGCTTTTCCTTAGCCGTATCGGGGATGATGATCCCGCCCGCGGTCTTGGATTCGGATTCGACCCGACGAACGACCACGCGGTCATGAAGCGGGCGGAA
>NZ_JBVVQI010000091.1:0-1020 GCF_055811495.1 Mesorhizobium sp. WSM4830
CTTGACGTCAAGAACGCGATCTTCGAGGGTGAGGCAGTGGTCACCAATGCGGCCGGCCTGCCCGACTTCGACGCGCTGCAGGAGGCCGTCCACAGCGACCCCTACGCCATGATCCTCGGCGCCTTCGACATCATGTATTTGGACGACCACGATCTGCACGACATCGGCTGCAAGGCACGCTGTGAGATCCTGTTCGGCATCATCAAGCCGAACAGCCGCATCCAGTTCAGCGAATCGCTGCCTGGTGATCCAAAGGCGATCTTTTATCTCGCCCACCAGGCGGGGCTCGACGGCATCGTCTCAAAGCTCGCTGACAGCTCATATCGAAGCGGCCCGACTTCGAACTGGTTGACGACCAAGAGCTTCACCGTCCAGGAATATGAGCCGCTCGGCGTTGAGCGGGAACCTGGCAAGGCCGCATTCGCCTTGCTGGCGGAGCCAGGCACCGGGAAGTATATCGGTTCGGCCTTCATCAGCTTGGGTCGCGACATGAAGGAACGGCTGTGGAAGCGAGTGCAGGACCATGCCGGCCCGCCTCCGCATGGCATCAAGAAGCGACCGGCGACGCAATGGGTAAAGCCGGAGGAGGTCAAGCCGCGCCTCAAGCACCTCCGCGGCGAGCACAGATCTATTCGCAGCGCTCCGTTGCAAGGTTTCGGCGGTGAACCACATGGCTAATCCGCCACGACAAGGACTGGACACTATGGACCCTACCGACCCTAAACCTGACCGCCGCCTTCACCAGAGAACGCCTGTGCTGAAGGACGCGACCATCATCACTGGACGTCGGGACATGGACATAAGCTGCTCGGTCTGCAACCAGCATGAGAGAGGCGCCGAACTGCGGGTCGCTGCTGATGCCTTGGTCCCGGATCGTTTTGTGCTGTTCATCCCCGAGGACGGAGCCACCTATCAGGCGGTGGTCCGGTGGCGGAAGAACGATCGCCTTGGGGTGCAACTGTACGGCACGGGAGTGGTAATTCGGCCTTGATCAGCGCGCCCGGTCAATTCGCCCCGCGG
>NZ_JBVVQI010000092.1:0-971 GCF_055811495.1 Mesorhizobium sp. WSM4830
CAAGCCTGATCGCCAGCGCTGCGCACGCCGACAGCGGCACGATCCGCTTCGCCATCTATCTACAAAGCGGCCTTCTTAGTCGGGGGCGCAGTAGATGTTGGTCAAAGGTTCGGTTTGAGCCCTGAAGCCAACCCGCAGCCCCTTCGAAAAGAACGGCTTCAGTCGCTTTTCCAGGCTGCGAGCAACGGGCCTTTGGCTCCGTAGACAGGGTCCTTGCGCGGACGGCCGACCCTGGGGATCGTCACCACCGCCTTGGCATGATCGGCGGCAGTCGTACACAGGTCATAGGTGCCGGATGGAGGATAGGCGCCGACGACCAGAAAGTCGTCGGACGCGGAAAGACGCTGGTGCCCGGTGCCGGCCGGAAGCACCGCGACGTCGCCGGCCTTCAGCGACAGCGTTCGTCCCTTGTTGCCGCCAAACCGGACTTTCGCCGTGCCGCGCGCCACGCCAAGCACCTCGTGGATGCGCGAATGGTAGTGGACGTAGTCGTAGATGCCGTCGCGCCAGCTATCGGCCCAGCCATTGGCGTCAAAAAGCGTCTCCATGACCGCCGCCGGATCGAATTCCTCAGGCAGCTTCACGGCGCCGCGAAAGACGACAAGCGGCCAGGACGGATGGTTGGGCACGAGGCCATCATCGCTGAAGCGAAACTCGTTCGGTTTGCGCGGCCTGACGAGATCGGGAACCTCGCGCTTGCCCGGCCTGGCGATGCCGGTGACCTGCTCGACGGCTTTCTTCGTGGTTTGCAGGATGCTCATGGGTGTGGCCCTTGGGTTGGTGGTGAGCTTCATGCGGAGTTAACCGGCTGCGTGGCGGGTCGGTTCCGGTGGGCGCGGAGATTTGCGATCTGTGCGGTCGCCATGGTGGCGCTCGATAAACCCGGCCTAGACTGTACCCATCCGGTGAAGACCGCAGACGTGCGTATTTGGTGGCCATGAGGACCTGAGCACCGGTGTGCTGGGGTCAAG
>NZ_JBVVQI010000093.1:0-959 GCF_055811495.1 Mesorhizobium sp. WSM4830
CGATATTTATGTCTTCCGCGGCCGCAGCGGCAATCTGATCAAGATTATCTGGCATGATGGGCTCGGCATGTCGCTGTATGCAAAACGGCTCGAGAAGGGCCGGTTTCTCTGGCCATCGCCGGCGGACGGCACGGTTTCCATATCACCGGCGCAGCTCGCCTACATGCTCGACGGGATCGATTGGCGCAACCCGGTTCACACGTTCCGCCCGCAGCGCGCGGGCTGAGTTTTCTTTGAGTTTGCGCCATTTTCCGCGAGTCAGCGGACGCGTTTTATGATTCACTCCAGGGCATGGTTGCCACCGCCCAGGATGCTGTTCCGGACGATATCGGCGCGCTGAGAGCAGCGCTGACCGCGGCGTTGGCCAGAGCCGAAGACGAGGCCGCCCGCGCTGCGCTGGTCGAGGCCGAACTGGCGGTCGCCAGGGCCAAGGCATCGGATGATGCGGCGCTGATCGCACATCAGCATCTGACGATCCGCAAGCTGCAGCGGGCGCTGCATGGTCAGAGTTCTGAACGCTCAGCCCGCCTGCACGACCAGATGGAACTCACCTTCGAGGAGCTCGAGAGCACCGCGACGGAAGATGAGATCGCCGCCGAACAGGCCGCTGCCCGGACCACCGAGGTGGCGCCTTACATGCGCAAACGACCGGCGCGCCAGCCATTTCCCGAGCACCTGCCGCGCGAACGCGTGGTCGAGCCGGCGCCGGCCGCTTGCCATTGCTGCGGCGGTCATCGGCTGCGCAAGCTGGGTGAGGATATCACCGAGACGCTGGAGGTGGTGCCGCGGCAATGGAAGGTGATCCAGCACGTGCGGGAGAAGTTCACCTGCCGCGACTGCGAGACGATCAGCCAGGCTCCGGCGCCCTTCCACGCCACCCCGCGCGGCTGGGCCGGTCCCGGCCTGCTGGCGATGATCCTGTTCGAGAAGTTCGGCCAGCATCAGCCGCTCAACCGCCA
>NZ_JBVVQI010000094.1:0-940 GCF_055811495.1 Mesorhizobium sp. WSM4830
ATCGCCTCAGCGGGCTTCGATTTGCCCGACAGTTTCGGCAGCTCCTTTTCCCACAGCGCAAAGAGAGCGGCAACGACGGCGGCGGATTTCTCCTGACGCGCAGCTATCCGTACTGCCGGGTCCTGGCCGCGCACGGCCGCCTCGGCGGCCCACAGCGGGGCCATCTGCGCCACCGTCTGCGAGGCGATAACGGAGGAGCCTGCGGCATGCAGTTCGTAGAACTTGCGCCGCACGTGCGACCAGCACGCCGCGAGCAGCACGCCATCATTGCCCCGATCGGATCGGGCCAGCCGGTTATAGGCGGCGTATCCGTCGACCTGCAGAATGCCGCGATAGCCGTCCGAATGTCGGGCGACACATTCGCCGGCACGGCTGTCTTCGAAGCGATAGGCGACGATGGGCGGTCCGCTGCCACCGAACGGCCGATCATCACGGAGAGAGGTCCAGAGGTAGGCCGTCTTGGCCTTGCCCGATCCTGGGGCCAGCGTTGGGAGGGTGGTCTCATCGGCAAAGACCCGCTCACCCTGCTTGATGCGGGTCAGTGCGTAATCGGCGAGCGGCTCGAGCTCGAAGCCGACCCTGCCCATCCACTGGGCCATCTGTGACCGGTCGATCTCGACCTGATCGCGGGCATAGATCGCTTCCTGGCGGTAAAGCGGCAGGCCATCGGCGTATTTCGACACGGCGATCTGCGCCAGCAGCGCTTCGGTCGGAATGCCGCTTTCGACGATGCGGGCGGGAGCGGCTGCCTGGATAACGCCGTCCCAGCCCTTGTAGGCATATTTGGGGCGACGCGTGACGATCACCCGGAACTTCGCCGGGGTGACATCGAGCCGTTCGGAGACGTCCTCGCCGATCAGGATCTTTTCCAGCGCTTCGCAGCCAGCAGGCGTTTCGGGCTCGATAACCACCTCGACCCGTTCGAGATGGGCCGCAAAGC
>NZ_JBVVQI010000095.1:0-928 GCF_055811495.1 Mesorhizobium sp. WSM4830
GGCCGGTAGTCGCGCGTGCCATCATCACGCATCACCATGGCGCCACGCGCCGCCAGCCGTGACAGGCCGTTCACCGCGGTCCGGGCACGCTCCCGCATCACGTGGTCAAGCGTGCGGCCGATCAGCAGGAAGAACAGCAGCGATACCGATGCGTCGAAGTAAGCGTGGTCGCCATGGTTGATGGTTTCGTAGAGGCTCATCGCATAGGCGAGCGAGACCCCAACAGCAATCGGCACATCCATGTTCATGCGGCCGTGGCGCAACGCGTTCCATGCCGAGCGGAAGTAAATGCCGCCGGCGAAGGCGAGGGCAGGGATGGCAATCAGCGCCGAGATCCAATGGAAGAGGTCGCGGGTCGCACCTTCAGCGCCGGACCAGACCGAGACTGAAAGCAGCATGATGTTGCCCGCCGCAAAGCCGGCAACCGCGACGGCGCGGATCAGTTCCGAAAGCGTCTTGTCTTTTTCATCAACCTCGGGCTTGAAAAGATGCGCTGGGTAGCCCAGCCGCTCAAGCGCAGCGACGAATGGCGGTGCCTCGTTCCCACGCCAGCGGATCGAAACCCGTTTCGTCGACAGGTTGACCCGTGCGTCTTCGAGGCGATCGAGCTTTTCGAGTGCTGTCTCGATCGTCTGTATGCAGGCGCCGCAGTGAACGCTCGGCACTGAGAGGTCGGTCTGGTGAAGATCATCGCCAAGCGAGCGGCTCGCCAATTTGACTTCCTGGTTTGACGGCAAGACGGGTGTGACCCTATCGAGAGCCAGCGCCATTTCAGCGCCCGGCGCGCAGCAGCTCATTGCAGCGCTCCTTGGGAAATCATGATCCGACGGACATCGCGATAGGGTTCGGCGAGACCAGCATCGGCATCGACTTCGACGATCCAGACGCCATCTCTCGGCGTGTGCTGCGCCGCAAATTCCTGGCCTGT
>NZ_JBVVQI010000096.1:0-878 GCF_055811495.1 Mesorhizobium sp. WSM4830
TCGTTCGGCAGCCCCGGATCGTAGACTCCGTCCAGATCGATCACCCGTGCATCGACTTCGCCGCACAACTCGAGCAGCCGATGCCAGTCCGGTCCGTTGCGAGACAGGCGGGACGCCTCCAGGCAAAGCACAGCGCCCACATGACCGGTGCACAGATCGTCGACCAGGCGCTCGAAACCGGGACGTTCCACAGCTCCACTTGCGGTGCGTCCCAAGTCCTCGTCGATCACCTCAACCTTGCGGAATCCCCAGCGCCGCGCGACGTCGACCAGCTCATATTGCCGACGCTGGCTCTCAAGATTGAGCTGCACTTGCGCCTGCGTGGACTGACGTACATAGACGACGGCCTTGCGCTTGAGGATGGTGGCCGGAATCAGATTACTGCTCGTCATCGCGGCTCTCCTCCGTCACGATGCCGGCGGCGGCCATCAGCACATTGGCGAGCCGGGCGATCACGATCGTTCGTTGCGCTGCGCTCAGCCCGACTAGCTTGTGCGAGTCGAGCGGCATGCTGAGCTGGCGAACGATCACGAGAGATCGTGTCGGTGGCGGCAAGGTTCTCATTTTGAGTCTCCCCGATGATGAAACCATCCGGAGAGCCTCGCCGGAAACGGCGCTGGATCAAGAGCTTGTTCAGTTCAAGCAGTGCAGCAAGCGACGCGCGCGGGGATCCCAGATCCATTGCTGCGCACGCCACGGGATCTATCATCCAGGCCGGAGCGGTAATGACATGCCCAGGCACGATGACGAGATGAATGATCCGACCGTTGGCGCGTTCTTCGCTGTTCTCGCAGCGAAGCCGGCGTCCGAAATACGGATGCCAGCGATAATGGACTTCGACCTCCTGCCCAACATGGGCAGAATGACCCCGAGATTGC
>NZ_JBVVQI010000097.1:0-877 GCF_055811495.1 Mesorhizobium sp. WSM4830
GCTTCTTGGCGTGCAGGGACGGCCTTGCCCACGCGTAGCTCTCCCGCTTCATCAGCAGATGCCAGATCACGACGGCGAGCTTGCGCGCGGTCGCGACGGCGGCGACGTGCTGGCCGCGGCGGGCCCGCACCCGCAGGAAGAAGGCACGGAGTGGCCCCAGCGCGCGTGCTGCCGCCCAAGCCGCTTCGACGAGCATGCCGTGGGCATGTCCGCGTCCCTGCTTGGTAATGCGTCCATGATAGGCAGGCCCGGGTGCTGATTGCCTGACGCTCGGATTCAGCCCGAGATAGCTGACGAGCTTTTGCGGCTCATCAAAACGGGTCACCTCTCCGATCGCTGCCTTCATTGCCAACGCGACGGTCATGTCGACACCGGGAATGGTCATAAGCCACCTCACGCTGTCATTCTCGAGAGCCGAGCGGGTAAGATCGCGCTCGATGTCCTCGAGGTCCTCGCCCAGCCGATCGAACTCGCGCAAATTCCGATCGATAGCGAGGCGCTCGTCTTCCGGCACAACCTGGTCACTCAACCAGGTCCGACCCTTGGCGCCGCACAGGTCCGCATGCGGACAAGACGGGATCAGGTGACTATGAAGGATCGACTGGATGATGTTCTTAAGCGCGATCTCTGCCGGACGATCTGATTGCGCCGTATGACCGGTCGGTGCAGCGCCTGCGTCGGCTCGTCCGCAATCCAGACTTCTGGCAAGAAGCCGCTGGCATAGAGCTGCGCAAGAACGCTTGCGTCGATCGTGTCCGTCTTGATGTTGGCATGGGCAATGATACGGACCTGTTTCGGGTTGGCGATCACCACATTGTTAACATGCGGCGCAACCACAGCTGCAGCGGACGTCGCGTTGCCGGTGGCCTCGATCACC
>NZ_JBVVQI010000098.1:0-871 GCF_055811495.1 Mesorhizobium sp. WSM4830
CCCCCCCCCCCCCCCACTCTTTTTTTAACACCCACACCCCCCAAACCCCTATTCATGAGCGTCTCGTGGGCTCGTAGTTGTTTATAAGACACACACCCTGCCAGGCTCGCCAGTCCCATCGACGTCCCGCCGAACGCGACAAAAGACGACGGGGTGGACCGGCCTCTGGAGGATTTCAAGCTGGCCGCACGCCTGCCGGGTCGAGGCTGGCCCACCATCTTTGAGCGGTGAGACCTGACTGCCTCCGGCAATTTGCGCGCGTCAGTATGCGCATTTCGAATAATCACTCCGGCACAGCAAGCTCGGCACCACCGCGCTCTACACCATGGTCTCGACCGGGACGATCCACGCGGTCGGGGAGGGCTTCACAGGTCTATCTTGGAGGCTCTGGAGTGACCGGACAGGCAGCTTGCGGCATGAGCAGCACAGCCTTTTCGGAGTTTCAGACAAGTTCCAGAGTAAACGAACGAAAGTCCCGTTCGTTCGAACGATGACAACTAAGGAAATAGGAAACAGCCTTCGCGCGCAATTCCGTGCTTTGGCGTTGCCGAGAGTGCTTCACTAGCATTGATCTTTTTGATGCGGCATCCGCGGCGCTGCTGCGTGCAGTAAGTGGAGAATACAATAGCGGTGAGGGCCGCGATCGGTGAGGTTCAGTAATGAATCATGCGCAGAGTACCAGGTCAAAATGTCTCCGCTGTGACTTCACCTTTATTAAAGACGGCCCTTGATTTTACTTCACGAGATAGGCGGCAGGGGGTGTACCGCCATGCCGTCCCTCATTCCGTTATGCTTCGTTCTGCTGTTGGCATTTCCGGCAAATGGTCAGTTGGCGCCCGAAGCGCCAGCGGTTGCCACAGCTAACGACAGC
>NZ_JBVVQI010000099.1:0-777 GCF_055811495.1 Mesorhizobium sp. WSM4830
ACCTCCTTTGTTGTGACTGCCCAGATGATGCTGCGGGAGGACGGGGCGGACCATCCCATTAATGGTGACGCCCGCGGCCAAGCGGAAAGCTGTCGCTCGCCTGAAGGAAGGCTTCGGGATGAGCGAACGGCGGGCGTGTAAAGCCATCGGCTGTTGCCGCATGACGGTTCGCTACGAGACCAGCAGGCCGGACGACCGCGAGGTTCGCGAGCGGATGAAGGCGATCGCGCAGGAGCGACGCCGGTTCGGCTACCGGCGTCTTCTCGTGATGCTGAGGCGGGAGGGCCTGGTCGTGAACCACAAGAAGCTGTTCCGGCTCTATCGGGAGGAGAAGCTCGCCGTTCGCCGCCGTGGCGGCCGCAAGCGGGCGATCGGGACCAGGGCGCCGATGCTGGTGCCGCTGAGGCCCGACGAGCGCTGGTCGCTCGACTTCGTATCGGACCAGCTCACCGACGCACGCCGCTTCCGCATCCTGGCCGTCGTCGACGACTGCACGAGAGAGTGCCTGGCACTCATCGTTGATACGTCTCTCTCGGGCATGCGGGTTGCCCGCGAATTGGACCGGCTCATCACCGAGCGGGGCCGGCCGAGGATGATCGTCAGCGACAATGGCAGCGAGTTCACCTCGAACGCCATCCTCGCCTGGGCGGATCAGAACCGCGTCGAATGGCATTACATTGCGCCCGGCAAGCCGATGCAGAATGGCTTCATCGAGAGCTTCAACGGCCGACTGCGCGATGAACTGCTCAACGAGACGCTGTTTACCTCGCTGGCTCA
>NZ_JBVVQI010000100.1:0-707 GCF_055811495.1 Mesorhizobium sp. WSM4830
GGCGTTGGTGCATGGGTCCGGACTTGAGCGGATGTCGATCTTTGAAGCGGCAGACTATGCCGTGGCCGCCTTGCGGCGGGCGGATTTCGGGCGTGCGCAGGCAAGCATGCGGTTGAGGACGGCGCAGCCGATGGCGACTTCGGTCTTCTGAACGGGAAGCGACCGTGCCCGCAAACGCCGCCCGATGGTGGACTTGTATCGCCCTATGGCGGTCTCGACCAGCGAGCGTTTGCCATAACCGTTGGAGACCTGCCATTTCATCCGGCCGTCTCTGCCGATTGCGGCGATATGCTGGTCCCTTTGGCCGGGAGGTCTATCGTCGAATGGTTCGACCGCATTGGCACGAGGCGGAATGACGATTGCGGCGGCAGCGCTATGATCGATGACTGCGTCGTAAGTCGGTTTTTCGTCATAGGCGTCGTCAGCAGTAAACTGTCCGATCGGACCGCCAATCTGGTCGAGTAGTGGCTCAACCTGAGAGACATCGCCAGTGTCCTGATCAGTCAGGGTATGGGCAATGATCTCGCCGCTGTCGGCATCCAGTGCCAGATGCAGCTTGCGCCAACTGCGACGGGATCTGGCGCCGTGCTTCTCCTCCAGCCACTGACCCGCGCCGTAGACCTGCAGGCCGGTGCTGTCGACAAGAACATGCACTGGTCCCTCCGGCGGAACCTGGCGATCATGCCGTTTGTTGGGCGATTGCCATG
>NZ_JBVVQI010000101.1:0-699 GCF_055811495.1 Mesorhizobium sp. WSM4830
TCTCGCCTTTCTCGAGCCGGCGCACGACATGATCGAGCGCTTCGAGCGCCCGCGGCATCTTCAGGCCGACGAGGTCGCGGCGGATCCGGTCGATGGTGGAGGGCGTGGTGTCGAGCGCGTTCGTCATGGACGTTGCTCCTTCGCCATCACCCGGGCGACGGCGTCGTAGAAGGCCAACGGGCGCTGAGCGACCCTGTCGCCCGAGCCATGAAGAATGACCTCGTCGTTCCTCAGTCTTTGTCGGCGCTTGTGGACGTGGATGTTGCGACCCGCTCCTCGGCGAAAGCTTCATTGACGACACGCCTTGTGGTGGCGTGAACCCTCGGGTTTGCGACCGTGTCCAGCCAGTGACGCAACTGGGCGTTCAGGTCTTCGAGATTGCGAAAGGACCGGGCCCGGAAGAAGTCCTCGCGAATGTAGCGGAACGGCCGCTCGACCTTGCCTTTCGTTTTGGCGCGGTAAGGCCGACACGCCTTGGGATGGAAACCATAGTGGCGGGCAAGATCAACGAGGGCACGGTTGTAGACGATGCCGCCGGTATCGCCTTCGCCGATCACAGCCGTCTTCATACGGTCGTAAAAGCACTTCGCGAGGAGCGCCGCCCAGCGCCTCGAAAGCCCCGGCATGGCAGCGCAAGACAGTCGGCAGATCCTGGTGGACGACGAAGCGTGCCCAGATAAGGCGACTGAAGCCAAGCAC
>NZ_JBVVQI010000102.1:0-690 GCF_055811495.1 Mesorhizobium sp. WSM4830
CGTGCCGATCAGGGCTTCATAGCCATTGAGCGACGCCAGTTGCACATGAACGGTCGGCAACCGGGCCGGGTCCGGAGCGAAGAGCGTTCGCAGGGCGGCAATGTCGGGCAGGTCGCCGGCGTCGAGCGTTCTGGCAAGCTCCTCGGCCAGTTCACGCTCGCAGCCGCGATCATGGGCCAGTGTCAGCAACTCGACGGTGATCTTGCAGGCTTGCTTGTCGGGAAGATGCTCGATGAGAGCCTCAAAAGCCCTGCGGTATTCCTGACGCGGGAAGAGCTTGTCGCGATAGACGAGCCCGCGAAGCGCCATCGGCTTCTTGCGCAAGGAATGGATGACGTGGTGGTAATTGACGACCTGGTCATGCCGGCCGTCGGCATGGCCACGCCCGCGGGGCAAGGTCATCAGATGCGTGCCGCCGATGAAGACCTCGAGGCGATCGTCGAAGAGGCGCACACGAAGCCGATGTCCGATCAGGCGGGAGGGCACGGTGTAGAAGACCTTGCGCAAGGTGAAGCCGCCGGTGCGCGATACCGTGACGACCACCTCTTCGAAGTCGGTGGTGCGACGATCGGGAAGCCCCTGCAAATGCGAACGCTCGGCGTCGATGCGCTTGCCGTGTGCCGCATTGCGGCGGCTGACAATCTCATCGATGAAGATGCGGTAGGAGCCGAGATCGTCGAAGTCCCTTGT
>NZ_JBVVQI010000103.1:0-689 GCF_055811495.1 Mesorhizobium sp. WSM4830
GCCATCGCCGAGCATGAACTGGCCGAACGTGCCCATCGCAGGATCGAAAGGCATCTCGCCGAGGCGCACCTGCCGCCCGGAAAGACGCTCGACAGCTTCGCCTTCGATGCCGTGCCCATGGTCTCCAAGGCCCAGGTCATGGCGATCACCGCCGGCGACAGTTGGCTCGCAAAAGGCGCCAACGTCCTCATGTTCGGGCCGCCCGGCGGCGGCAAGAGTCATCTCGCCGCAGCCATCGGCCTTGCGCTGATCGAGAACGGCTGGCGCGTGATGTTCACCCGCACCACCGATCTCGTCCAGAAGCTTCAGGTTGCGCGGCGTGAACTCCAGCTCGAATCCGCCATCGACAAGCTCGACAAGTTCGATCTGCTCATCCTCGACGATCTGGCCTACGTCACCAAGGACCAGGCCGAAACCAGCGTGCTCTTCGAGCTCATCTCCGCCCGTTACGAGCGGCGTTCCATCATGATCACCGCCAATCAGCCCTTTGGGGAATGGAACAGGGTCTTCCCGGACCCCGCTATGACGCTCGCCGCGGTCGACCGCCTCGTCCACCACGCAACGATCTTCGAGATGAATGTCGAAAGCTATCGCCGCAGATCCGCAATGGAAGCCAAACGCCAGCGCGGCAGACCAGCCTCATACGCGACAATCAAAAACACCCAGGAACTTGTCGCGGAGCGGCAATC
>NZ_JBVVQI010000104.1:0-687 GCF_055811495.1 Mesorhizobium sp. WSM4830
CAGAACGATGGAAGCGAAGCTTGCCGGCTTGATATTTGCAACGAATGAGGTTTGTTGGCGGAAATAACGAATTGTTTGCCTGATCGGCAATAAACAGCTCATCCGTTTGAACGCGCGCCCTTACACAAAAAGGAAAACTTGATGACCGTTCCTGCAGACCGAAACTACAACGATGATCTCGTAGCAATTACCGCCGACATCGTTTCCGCCTACGTGTCGAACAATCCGCTGCCGGTCGGCGAGGTGTCGAAGCTGATTGGGGACACCTATGTTGCCTTGCAAGGGATCGGCACGCCTGTCGCTCCGGCCGCAGTCAAGCTGGAGCCGGCGGTATCGATCAAGAAATCAGTGTCACCTGATTTCATCATCTGCCTGGAGGACGGGAAGAAGTTCAAATCCTTGAAGCGACATATCGGGACGCATTACAATCTGAGCCCTGACCAATACCGGCAGAAATGGAGCCTGCCCTCGGATTACCCGATGGTGGCGCCGAACTACGCAGCCACCCGCTCGGCTCTGGCAAAATCAATCGGGCTCGGCCGCAAGGCAGCGCCCGTACCAGTTGCGGCAGAAAAACCAAAACGAGGTGCTCGCGCGGCGGCGGCGACAACAACCGCAACGGCAATCAAGTCGCCGGTGAAGAAGGCGCGAAAGGCACTCGTCAAAGCGTAGCGTGCTGCACCCGAC
>NZ_JBVVQI010000105.1:0-675 GCF_055811495.1 Mesorhizobium sp. WSM4830
GGTGTCAGTCGAACTGCCGTCGGTGGCGAGGAGGTGCGACAGCGCGGTCTTGCCATGGCTGCCATCGGCGGTGGTGGCGGCGGAGGCGACGGTATCTGTCGAACTGCTATTGCCAGCGAGGAGTTGCGAAAGCGCGGTCTTGCCATGGCTGCCATCGCTGGTGGTGGCACCGGAGGCGGCGGTAGCAGTCGAACTGCCGTCGCCGGCGAGGAGGTGCGACAGCGCGGTCTTGCCATGACTGCCATCGCTGGTGGTAGCGCCGGAGGCGGTAGCAGTCGAACTGCCGTCGCTGGCGAGGAGGTGCGACAGCGCGGTCTTGTTATGACTGCCATCGCTGGCGGTAGCGCCGGAGGCGGCGGTAGCAGTTGAACTGCCGGTGCCGGCGAGGAGATGCGAGAGCGTGGTCTTGCCATGACTGCTATCGGAAGGGGCGGTGGCAGTCGAGGTGCTGCCGCCGGTGGTAGTCTCGGCCGGGGCTGTGGCAGTTGAGGTGCTGCCGCTGGAGGTGGCTTCGGTAGGGGCGGTCGCAGTCGAGGTGCTGCCGCCAGTGGTGGCCTCGGCCGGGGCGGTGGCAGTCGAGGTGTTGCCGCCGGTGGTAGCTTCGGTAGGGGCGGTGGCAGTCGAGGTGCTGCCGCCAGTGGTGGCCTCGGAAGGGATGCTCGCCGTAGAAGTGGG
>NZ_JBVVQI010000106.1:0-670 GCF_055811495.1 Mesorhizobium sp. WSM4830
TCGGCCAGGGCGACGAAGCTTTCGCCGCCGAGGATGACATGGGCGTGCTCAAAGCCCGACCAGGCGAGCCGAAAGTGGTAAAGGAGGTGGTCGAGCGGCTGACCGGCGATCGTTACGTCGAGGCCGCTCATGTCGGTAAAGTCCGACAGCCCCAGTCGGCCGGGCTCGTGCCTCTGGCGGAAGATCACCTCCTGTGCCTCACCGTGAACAGCCCGCCATGACCGGATCCGTCGCTCAAGCGTACGGCGAATGCCTTCGGACAGTGCCGGATGGCGCCGCAGCATCTCGTCGTAAACGGCGACGGCACGGATGCCGGGAGCGGCCTTCAGAAGAGGAACGACCTCCGCGTCGAAGATATGCTCAAGCGGATCGGGGCGACGCCGGCCGCGCGGCGGCCTGTTTTGCGATGGAAGGCTGGCTTCCTTCTCGATGCGATAAGCCGTCGCCCGGCTGATCGACGCCTTTGCGGCGGCGATCTCAACAGAATGCGTTTGTCGGTACTTCATAAAAGGCCTCGTCTGATGATCGGTTACGTGGCGACCCGGCACAAAGGTGATTCTCCATTCCAGAAAACACCAACGCTACCGGCCCGACCGCGTCATGAGACGCCGAAAAATTGCGCCGCGGCGGGGATGTAACTCCGGTCGGGCTACGCCCTCCCTTCGTCACA
>NZ_JBVVQI010000107.1:0-669 GCF_055811495.1 Mesorhizobium sp. WSM4830
TGTCGATGCCGGCTCAATACTCCCCAGAAGTGCCGTTTGAATCTTCCCCAGTTTAGCGCTGTCGCCGGTCTTCCGGAGCGCGCTCCGGGAGACCGGCGGCGCGTGATCGTTGATGCTTCTCCTGATGGTCGGGAGAGGGATTTCGGTGATCAAGATCGGGGAGATGATGATGATACTGGATTTGCATCGGCAGGGCCTGTCGGTGTCGGCGATCGCCAGGGAGAGCGGGATCGACCGCAAGACGGTGCGCAAATACATTGCGCGCGGGCTCGAGGCTCCGGCCTACGGACCGCGCAAGCCGCGTCAGGCGGTAATCGATCCCTTCACGGCCCATCTTCGCGAACATGTCACGCGATGTCCTGGGCTCACCGGCAGCCGGCTTTTCCGCGAACTGAAGGACCTCGGCTATGGCGGCGGCTACACGGCCGTTACCGACTTCCTGCGCGACGTCCGTCCTGCCGCGGCGGAGCGTGGATACGAGGTTCGCTTCGAGACCCCGCCCGGCGAGCAGGCGCAGGTCGACTTCGCCCAGTTCAATGTCGTCTTTGCCGATGAGCCGACCACGCCGAGAATCGTCTGGCTATTCTCCTTGGTGCTTGGCTTCAGTCGCCTTATCTGGGCACGCTTCGTCGTCCACCAGGATCTGCCGACTGTCTTGCGCTGCCATGC
>NZ_JBVVQI010000108.1:0-669 GCF_055811495.1 Mesorhizobium sp. WSM4830
TCGCAACCATACCTCTTCCCGCAGCATTGCTTCCAACACGGCCATCAAAAAGCTCGAGCCGCGCCAGTGAAGACTAGGGAGCGAAATGGATGCCGCAGGGAGACGACAATGAAGAAGTATGTCGCAGCCGCGTTGACGATCGGGATCACAATTGGGCCTGCCTCGGCTCTTGAAGCAGGGGTGGGTGGTAGGGAGGGCGGTGTCGGGGTCGGTGCTGGAGTGAGCGCCGGTTCGCAAGGCGTATCTGTGGGGGCGGGCACGAGCGTCGACGGCGTAGGCGGGGCAAATGTTGGAGCTTCGGTCGGTGCGGATGACGGATCAGTCGACGCAGGCGTTGGTGCCAGCGGCAACGTTGGTGACACAAGCACAAGTACCAGTGTGGGCGACGATCCGTCCGCCGAAAACGAAGCGGCAACCGCACCCGACAGTTCGACTGCAGCGACGGCCCCTGCCCCTGCCAAGACCGCCCGGCAATCCATCGTCCTGCCACCCGTCCTCAGGCCTTCCAAAGCCGGTGACGGCGACTCCACCAACGGGTATCCCTTTCGATCTCCGGGACCACTGACAGCGAAACCAGGTACGCCGGTTGCGGTCGTGCGAGCCTGCCGCACGGCGATCGTGGCCGCTGCGACGCCACTTGGCGCCGTCAATGTCCACGCGGTAAGCGCA
>NZ_JBVVQI010000109.1:0-626 GCF_055811495.1 Mesorhizobium sp. WSM4830
TGGATGACCACTCTGCATTACACGTCAGGCGGATCAGGCACGGAAATTGCACAAGCCGGATTTAACCTGGCTGACGTTTCATCCGTTGACCAACTCAATGCGCTGCCGGACGGTATGAAAGGCTTGGTCTATCTGAACGAAACCGACGGCGTAACCCAATCGTTTATCGACAAGGTCACGCCCTTCATCGGCAATCCGAAGCTGTTCGGATTCTTCCTTGTCGACGAGCCGGATCCCACCGGCCAATGGGGCACTTATGCCTCTGCCGCAAATCTGAAGGCAGAATCCGACTGGATTCATTCCAATGTGCCGGACGGCAAGACCTACATCACGATGATGAGCTTGGGAACGTCGGCGAATCCGGATTTTTCGGGCACGTACAATCCCGCCAATACGGGTATCGATTACTACGGCGTGGATGTCTATCCTGTCCGCACGGATGGCGCGGTCGACTACAACATGATCGACAAATTCGTCGCCGCCGCTCAGGCGTCGGGCATCCCGACGAGCAAGATCGTTCCAGGCTACCAGACGTTTGGAGGCGGCGACTATAACACCGACATGGGTGGCAAATATGTCGTGCCCACCGCCGCCCAGATGGAAACCATGATGGACCACTGGGCCAA
>NZ_JBVVQI010000110.1:0-598 GCF_055811495.1 Mesorhizobium sp. WSM4830
CCGGCTATTCAGCCACTGCTGGCGCCCCTGCTACCCGCTATCCCCATCTGTCCGACGAACACCGGGACGTTATTGATGAGGCGATCGCCCACGCTGCGGCTCAGCAACACCATAGCCCGGCGACGCTCCGAATATACTCGAATGCGCTTCGCCGATTGGCGAATGATCTCGGCGCTCGCGGCCAAGCGACCGATCTAAAAAATCACCAATCCCTGGTCGATCACCTCGATACTTTCTTTTCGAAAAACAATGACATAAAGGATATAAAGCCGGCGTTGAACGTCCTGCGTGCGTATCATGAGCCGGGCTATTCAGCGACTGTCGGGCGGCCAGCGCCGGTGCCCTCAAAGGCAGACGCGCATGTCTTGGAACAAGTGGCCAGTGACAGCAGCTTGGCCTCAACCACCCGTGCTATCTATGGTCGTAGTCTTCGCAGATTTTCTGAGGCGCTTGAGAGACAGGGCCTGGCGATCTCTAGGCTGGATCATGATTCACGGATGAAATTCGCCGAGACGTTGTTGCCAGGCAGCCGCAATCTCCGCTGGGCGTTGGGACGGGTTCGCGATATGGAGTCTGCGTCAGACAGAAGCGTGACGGA
>NZ_JBVVQI010000111.1:0-582 GCF_055811495.1 Mesorhizobium sp. WSM4830
GCGTCAAGCTCGTCGTCTCCGATGCCCACGAAGGCATCAAGGCGGCCGTCACCAAGGTGCTGTGCGCGACATGGCAGCGCTGCCGCGTCCACTTCATGAGGAACGTGCTGGCCCATGCCGGCAAGAGCGGCCGCAGGGTCGTCTCCGCTTTCATCGCCACCGCCTTCGCCCAGGAGACGCCGGAGGCCGCAAGCGTGCAATGGCGCGCCGTCGCCGACCAGATCAGGCCGAAGGTGCCGAAGCTGGCGACAATCATGGACGACGCCGAGCCCGACGTGCTGGCCTACATGACCTTCCCGAAGGAACATCGCGCCAAGCTGCACTCGACCAATCCGATCGAGCGTCTCAACGGCGAGATCAAGCGGCGCACCGAGGTCGTCGGAATCTTCCCGAACGACGACGCGATCGTGCGCCTCGTTGGCGCAATCCTGCTCGAACAGAACGATGAATGGGCCGTGCAACGCGCCAGATATATGACTCTGGAAACGATCAGCCAGATGAGCGATGATCCCCTGATCAGCTTGCCAGCCGTGGCGCGCTGATCAGCCCGGCCCATGCCGGAGAGCACGGCGACCAATGCCG
>NZ_JBVVQI010000112.1:0-560 GCF_055811495.1 Mesorhizobium sp. WSM4830
CAGCGCAACGGCTATCGCGAGCGCGACTGGGAGACGCGCGCCGGCACCGTCGAGCTGCGCATCCCCAAGCTCAGGAAGGGCTCTTACTTCCCCGGGTTCCTTGAACCACGCCGCATGGCCGAGAAGGCGCTGACCGCCGTCATCCAGGAAGCTTATGTGCAAGGCATCTCGACCCGATCGGTTGACGACCTGGTCAAGGCCATGGGCATGAGCGGCATCTCCAAGAGCCAGGTCAGCCGGCTGTGCGAGGAGATCGACGGCAAGGTCAAAGCGTTCCTTGAAAGACCCATCGAGGGCGACTGGCCCTATCTGTGGATCGACGCCACCTACCTGAAGGTGCGCCGCAGCGGTCGCATCGTCTCGGTCGCCGTCATCATCGCTGTCGGCGTCAACGCGGACGGCCGGCGCGAGGTGCTGGGCATGGAGATTGGCACCTCGGAGGCCGAGCCGATCTGGACGGAGTTCCTGCGCAAGCTGACCCGCCGCGGCCTGCGCGGCGTCAAGCTCGTCGTCTCCGATGCCCACGAAGGCATCAAGGCGGCCGTCACCAAGGTGCTGTG
>NZ_JBVVQI010000113.1:0-510 GCF_055811495.1 Mesorhizobium sp. WSM4830
GCCACATACTCCGGATCCACCTTGGGCAAGATGTTGAAGAGCACCGTCTGATTGGCGCCTGACCTTGCGAGAAACTCGGTCGACACCGGGCCGACCCCAGAGAAGTTACCGGTCTCCACTGCTACGACGGCAAGAAGATCTTGGCCACCCTGCAAACAGCGGTTGTGACCCAGGAGGCGGAAGCCTACACCCTGTTTCGACGGGTCTGTCCGGATTGCCACAATTTTCGGTAACCGACAGCAAGTTCCACGTGCGGCTGTCGGCGGCGTGATGCGGCATCCGTCCGTGGACGGGTATGAAATCGCGCAAAATCGTAAAGTGGCGCACAGCACGCGATTCGAACCGCCAACAGGCGCAGGGACTCGATTTAGCAAGTGAATTCAGTAGCAGCACTGTATTGGCGGTATCCCTCTCCCGCTACCAGCGCTCCCACTGTACGGCCCGAAGACATGGGTAACAGTTTGTACCTAAGACATGGGTGACAACCTCGTGCCGAACGGGTTGTCGATG
>NZ_JBVVQI010000114.1:0-497 GCF_055811495.1 Mesorhizobium sp. WSM4830
CGGATGACGGCAACGCCGCCCGCCAGCTTGGCGAGACGTTCCTGCAGCTTCTCCTTGTCGTAGTCCGAGGTGGTCTCTTCGATCTGCTGCTTGATCTGGGCAACGCGGCCCTGGATCTCTTCTTTTTTGCCGGCGCCGTCGATGATGGTGGTGTTCTCCTTGGAGATCGACACCTTCTTGGCGCGGCCGAGCATGTTGAGGCCGACATTCTCGAGCTTGATGCCGAGGTCTTCGGAGATGACCTGGCCACCGGTGAGAATGGCGATGTCTTCCAGCATGGCCTTGCGGCGATCACCGAAGCCCGGCGCCTTGACGGCGGCGATCTTCAGGCCGCCACGCAGCTTGTTGACGACCAGCGTGGCCAGGGCCTCGCCTTCGACGTCTTCCGATATGATGACCAGCGGCTTCGAGGTCTGCACGACAGCCTCGAGGATCGGCAGCATGGCCTGCAGGTTGGAGAGCTTCTTCTCGTGGAGAAGGATGTAGGCGTCTTCCAG
>NZ_JBVVQI010000115.1:0-478 GCF_055811495.1 Mesorhizobium sp. WSM4830
AATGTATCCGGCCTCTCGCGAGTGGACTGCTGTTGCAGCCAGGCCATGATGAGATCCGCGCACGCCGTTCCCAATAAATGGTTCGGGCACAAAGCCCGCTTTTTTGCACAGGGCTTACGGCATGCTGATCCACTGTTTCGTCATCACTATTCCCGAGCCTTGCAATCGAGCCGAGAGGGTCAGGCGAATGCAGGATCCCTGCGTTCGTAGAGCGCTCCCGGCTTGGTCAGGACAACCCAGACAATGCGCGCCATCTTGGCGGCAAGTGCGACAACGGCTTTGTTCGGGTGCATACGGCTCTGCAACCCATCAAGCCAGCTTCCCAGGCGATCCCGGGTTCGATCCAGGTGACGGAAGCATGATCGCGCGCCATGAACGAGGAGCTTGCGGACGTAGCGGTTCCCGCGCTTGCTGATGCCAAGGAGCTTCTGCTTGCCTCCGGTCGAGTATTCTCGAGGGACCAGCCCCAGCCATGCGG
>NZ_JBVVQI010000116.1:0-468 GCF_055811495.1 Mesorhizobium sp. WSM4830
GCTCGATATCGAACAGGGCATCGATGCGCTTCACGGCTTCGACCGCCAGCGGATAGACCAGGTTGGGCTTCTCGCCGTGCGCCTTCTTGCGCGCCGCCGCTTCGACATCGGCCAGCTCAAACACTTTGCGCCGGCTGTGGGCCCAGCAGCTGGCCTCCAGAACAGGGGCCGGCTGACGACCCGTCGCATAGAGATCGCCGTAACCACCAAAGGCATCGGCTTGCAGAATGCCGCTCCAGCCGGCGAGATGCGCCGCGGGATGTTCGCCTCGGCGATCGCGGGAATAGTAGAACACTGCCGCCGGCGGGTCGGCGCCGCCGAACGGTCGGTCATCGCGCACATAGGTCCATAATCGGCCAGTATCGGTCTTGCCCTTGGCCAGGACCGGCACCGTCGTGTCGTCGCCGTGCAGACGTGAAGCGGCCAGCACATGGGCTTCGAGCCGCTTGAACAGCGGCATCAGCGCCG
>NZ_JBVVQI010000117.1:0-464 GCF_055811495.1 Mesorhizobium sp. WSM4830
GCGGTGAACGGCCTGTCACGGCTGGCGGCGCGTGGCGCCATGGTGATGCGTGATGATGGCACGCGCGACTACCGGCCTGTTGGCGAGATAGAACCCGGCATGCAGTTGCTGATCGCTGCGGGTGAGCGGATTCCGGTCGACGGCAAGATCATTCGAGGCTTCTCGGATCTCGACTGTTCGCTGGTTTCCGGTGAGAGCGTTCCCAGAACCGTGGCGTCAGGAGAAGCCGTACAGGCAGGCATTCTCAATCTCACGGGCCCACTGACGGTCGAGGCGACAGCCGCCGCAAAACACTCTTTCCTGGCAGAGATGGTCCGACTAATGGAAGCGGCCGAGGGCGGTCGCGCGCATTATCGCCGGATCGCCGACCGCGTTTCGGCGCTCTACGCGCCGGTGGTCCATCTGACCGCATTCGTGACGTTTCTCGGCTGGATGGTGGCCATCGGCGACTGGCACCGGGCAAT
>NZ_JBVVQI010000118.1:0-442 GCF_055811495.1 Mesorhizobium sp. WSM4830
TGACCAGCAGGCCGGCGACCGAGGCCGCGTCCTGCAGAGCCGTGCGCACAACCTTGACCGGATCGACGATACCCATGACGATCATGTCGCCATATTCGCCGGTCTGGGCGTTGTAGCCGAACGTCGCGCCCTTGTTCTCAAGGATCTTGCCGGCAACGATCGAAGCTTCCGCACCGGCGTTGGCCGCGATCTGGCGGGCCGGAGCCTGCAGGGCGCGACGCACGATGGCGATGCCGGCGGTCTGGTCGGAGTTGGCGCCACTGACTGTGATGGCCAGCGAAGCGCGCAGCAGCGCGACGCCGCCGCCGGGAACAATGCCTTCTTCGACGGCCGCACGGGTCGCGTTGAGGGCGTCATCGACGCGGTCCTTCTTTTCCTTGACTTCCACTTCGGTCGCACCGCCGACGCGGATGACGGCAACGCCGCCCGCCAGCTTGGCGAG
>NZ_JBVVQI010000119.1:0-440 GCF_055811495.1 Mesorhizobium sp. WSM4830
CTTTTCCAGCGCTTCGCAGCCAGCAGGCGTTTCGGGCTCGATAACCACCTCGACCCGTTCGAGATGGGCCGCAAAGCTTTTGCGAGGACGCGGAGCGCGCTTCGCTTTCGAGCCGCCCGCAGACTTCTCCATCTGCGCTTCGATGGCTGCCACACCGGTTTCGATCTCGTCGAAGACCAGAGCGTACTGCTCCTCGCTCAGCGCACCGGTCCGCAACCGTTCGGAGCGGCTGCCAAAGCGCGCCCGCTCCAGCATCTTCACGACCGCGGTCAGCCGTGCGATCCGCTCATCAGCGCTCTTGCTGGCCAACTCGAGATGGAGGTTGCGCTCCTCCAGAAGGGCGGCCTTTTCGGCCATGGCAACAACCATCGCCTTGAGCGCGTCAACGTCGTCCGGGAGCGCGAGTTCGGGTGCCGACATGGCCAAAATCAGAGCATATT
>NZ_JBVVQI010000120.1:0-411 GCF_055811495.1 Mesorhizobium sp. WSM4830
AAACAATTCGTTATTTCCGCCAACAAACCTCATTCGTTGCAAATATCAAGCCGGCAAGCTTCGCTTCCATCGTTCTGCCCGGCTGCCGGTAATGTTGCAGGTCGCGTCGAAGAAGCGAGACTCCCGCTCGACTTCCGCGCGGGAGGCGCCCAGAGCTTCACACGCCGAGCGATGAACGTGAACGCAACAATGATCGCCGCGACACTCGGCGGCCTTCTCACTCCGCTAGCGCCGGCGTGAATTGGGCCTTCGAACCCAGTTCATCTGGAACGCATCGGCGAGCGTTCAGGTGGGCTGTATCTAGTCGCGCCAGCGGCAGGACGGATGTTGCTCAATCAGGCTGTGCGCGATGCGACGACTGGCGATGCGCTGACATCAGAGCTGATGGACGCCATGCTGACGGCACGCGCC
>NZ_JBVVQI010000121.1:0-411 GCF_055811495.1 Mesorhizobium sp. WSM4830
CGCCGGAACTCGATATTTCGTATTTCTTCACGGACAACGTCGCAGCCGAGCTTATCCTCGGCACCACCTATGCCAACGTCACAGGCCAAGGCTCGATCGGCGGGCTGGGGAATATCGGCAAGGTTTGGCTGCTGCCGCCGACGCTGACATTGCAGTACCACTTTACCGATTTCGGCGCCTTCAAGCCCTATGTCGGCGCGCCGGCGTGAACTATACGATCTTCTATCATCAGCAAGCCGGCAGCGCCGATGATCTAAAGGTCAAAAACACTTTCGGCACCGCGCTGCAGGTCGGGTTCGACTACATGGTGGACCAGCACTGGGGCGTCAACTTCGTAAGCGGGTAGCTGATGCCGTTCAGCGCTGGTAGTTCCAAGGCATAAGCGCCTCGATATCGCTGTTTGGCCAGCCA
>NZ_JBVVQI010000122.1:0-407 GCF_055811495.1 Mesorhizobium sp. WSM4830
CCGTGTGCCGCATTGCGGCGGCTGACAATCTCATCGATGAAGATGCGGTAGGAGCCGAGATCGTCGAAGTCCCTTGTCCCGCGCATCAGCAGGGCGTCGCGAACGGCGTTCTTGAGATGGCCGTGGGAGCTTTCGATCGAGCCGTTCTCGTGCGCGACGCCCTTGTTGTTGCGGGTCGGCGTCATGCGGTAATGGGCGCACAGTTCCTCGTAGCGATGCGTCAGATCAGCCCTGGCGTCGACATCAAGATTGCGGAAGGCGGCCGACAGGCTGTCGCTGCGGTGATAGAGCGGCGTGCCGCCAATCGACCACAGCGCGTTCTGCAACCCCTCGGCCAGGGCGACGAAGCTTTCGCCGCCGAGGATGACATGGGCGTGCTCAAAGCCCGACCAGGCGAGCCGAAAGTG
>NZ_JBVVQI010000123.1:0-407 GCF_055811495.1 Mesorhizobium sp. WSM4830
CACTTTCGGCTCGCCTGGTCGGGCTTTGAGCACGCCCATGTCATCCTCGGCGGCGAAAGCTTCGTCGCCCTGGCCGAAGGGCTTCAAAACGCGTTGTGGTCTGTTGGCGGCACGCCGCTCTATCACCGCAGCGACAGCCTGTCGGCCGCCTTCCGCAACCTCGATGCCGACGCAAAGGCCGATCTCACGCGCCGCTATGAGGAACTGTGCGCCCACTACCGCATGACGCCAACCCGCAACAACAAAGGCATCGCCCACGAGAACGGCTCGATCGAAAGCTCCCACGGCCATCTCAAGAACGCCGTTCGCGACGCCCTGCTGATGCGCGGAACAAGGGACTTCGACGATCTCGGCTCCTACCGCATCTTCATCGATGAGATTGTCAGCCGCCGCAATGCGGCACACGG
>NZ_JBVVQI010000124.1:0-403 GCF_055811495.1 Mesorhizobium sp. WSM4830
GTTCGTCCAACCTTCCCGCGGGGGCGGTGCTCGGGGCCACCGAACTGCTCAGCGACGCCCATATCCAGAGGGATTACCAGTTGCTGGAGCAGTACCTGCAGGCGGCCCACCCAGCGCTCGCCGCCCGAACGCGGCTGGTGGATGCGTTGGTCGCCCATCAGCTGCGCCGTGACGACGGGGACGTGCAAGGTAGGTTGCTGTCCATCTATCATCAAAACGACGTCGCAGCCGACTTCGTGTTCCTGCCGGTGAACAGTGGCAATCCTATGGCTACGGCGGAGAATGAGGGACGCGCTGAGCATTGGTCGCTGCTGCTCGTTGATCGACGCGACCCGGAAAGAGCGGTCGCCTATCACTACGACTCCATCCATCAGAGCTATCGACGGGGATACAATGACGCGCC
>NZ_JBVVQI010000125.1:0-356 GCF_055811495.1 Mesorhizobium sp. WSM4830
GACAACGAGAAAGGTCCGGACTTCCGCATCTTTGCCGGAGCCACCGAATTCGGAGCGGCATGGAAGAAGACCTCGCGCGAGGGCCGCGACTACCACTCGGTCAAGCTCGACGATCCAAACTTTCCCGCTCCGATCTATGCAAGCCTGGTTGAGACCGACACTGACGGCGAGTTCTCGCTCATCTGGTCCCGACGCACTGCAGAGTGATCTGACCAACACGAAGCCCCGCTGCAAAGGTGGGGCTTCGCCATTTCAGGTCCGCTGCTGTCTGGCACATCGGTCGGGTGCAGCACGCTACGCTTTGACGAGTGCCTTTCGCGCCTTCTTCACCGGCGACTTGATTGCCGTTGCGGTTG
>NZ_JBVVQI010000126.1:0-326 GCF_055811495.1 Mesorhizobium sp. WSM4830
GCATTCTGCCTGGAATACGGCATCGCATTGAGACAGGGCGCCGGACTGTTCAAGCTCGACTTGCCACTGGTTCTCGACGACCTTTCGAATGACCTCTCGCCGGCAATGTGCAAACTGCTCGTGGACCTGTTCGCCGATCTGCGCCAGTTGGAGCAGCGCATCAACGACGTGACGAGGGACATCGCAGCGATCGCAGACCGAGAAGATGTGGCCCGCCGGCTCATGACGATCCCCGGAATCGGAGCATTGGGAGCCACCGCGCTACTGGCGGCCGTCGGTACCGGATGCCAGTTCCAGAAGGCTCGCGACTTGGCCGCATGGCTGGG
>NZ_JBVVQI010000127.1:0-323 GCF_055811495.1 Mesorhizobium sp. WSM4830
ATCAATAACGTCCCGGTGTTCGTCGGACAGATGGGGATAGCGGGTAGCAGGGGCGCCAGCAGTGGCTGAATAGCCGGGCTCATGATACGCACGCAGGACGTTCAACGCCCTCTTCATATCATCGTCTTTCGGAAAGAAAGCAATGACGTGATCGAACAGGGGCTGGTGATTTTTTAGATCACTCGCTTGGCCGCGAGCGCCGAGATCATTCGCCAATCGGCGAAGCGCAGACGTGTATTTTCGGACCGTGCTCTCGCTATATTTTTGCTGAGCCGCAGCGTGGGCGATCGCCTTATCAATAACGTCCCGGTGTTCGTCGGACA
>NZ_JBVVQI010000128.1:0-315 GCF_055811495.1 Mesorhizobium sp. WSM4830
GGCGGCAGGTGCGCCTCGGCGAGATGCCTTTCGATCCTGCGATGGGCACGTTCGGCCAGTTCATGCTCGGCGATGGCTGACAGGAAGCGCGCCGCCGGCCATCCTTCCCGATCCGCCTGTTCGGCAAATTGCGGCCAGAGTGTCTTGATCGTCGGCAGCCTCAGTTCGTTGAGCATGATGCCGAGCCGGGCTTCGTCGATGGTGTGGGCGCCCTTCATGCGGCTTCCCCCGCATACGCCGTGCCGATCAGGGCTTCATAGCCATTGAGCGACGCCAGTTGCACATGAACGGTCGGCAACCGGGCCGGGTCCGGAG
>NZ_JBVVQI010000129.1:0-315 GCF_055811495.1 Mesorhizobium sp. WSM4830
CTCCGGACCCGGCCCGGTTGCCGACCGTTCATGTGCAACTGGCGTCGCTCAATGGCTATGAAGCCCTGATCGGCACGACGTATGCGGGAGAAGCCGCATGAAGGGCGCCCACACTATCGACGAAGCTCGTCTCGGCATCATGCTCAACGAACTGAGGCTGCCGACGATCAAGACGCTCTGGCCGCTATTTGCCGAACAGGCGGATCGGGAGGGGTGGCCGGCCGCGCGCTTCCTCTCGGCCATCGCCGAGCATGAACTGGCCGAACGTGCCCATCGCAGGATCGAAAGGCATCTCGCCGAGGCGCACCTGCCGCC
>NZ_JBVVQI010000130.1:0-314 GCF_055811495.1 Mesorhizobium sp. WSM4830
CTGCTCGAGTTGTGCGGCGAAGTCGATGCACGGGTGATCGATCTGGACGGAGTCTACGATCCGGGGCTGCCGAACGATCGCCTGCTGCTCGGCATGAAGGGGAGCATAAGCGAGTTCGAACTCGGGGTGTTGCGTGCTCGCATGTACGAAGCTGCCCGCGCCAAGGCACAGCGCGGCGAACTGCGCATCTCTGTGCCGTTCGGCTACGTCTGGCACCGGGATTACGGTCTCGGGTTTGATCCCGACATGCGCCTGCAGGAGACCATTCGCCTGATATTCGCGCGTTTCCGCGAACTCGGCAGTGCGCGCCAGGT
>NZ_JBVVQI010000131.1:0-314 GCF_055811495.1 Mesorhizobium sp. WSM4830
CTGCTCGAGTTGTGCGGCGAAGTCGATGCACGGGTGATCGATCTGGACGGAGTCTACGATCCGGGGCTGCCGAACGACCGCCTGCTGCTCGGCATGAAGGGCAGCATGAGCGAGTTCGAGCTCGGGGTGCTGCGTGCTCGCATGTACGAAGCTGCCCGCGCCAAGGCACAGCGCGGCGAACTGCGCATCTCTGTGCCCTTCGGCTACGTCTGGCACCGGGATTACGGTCTCGGGTTCGATCCCGACATGCGCCTGCAGGAGACCATTCGCCTGATATTCGCGCGTTTCCGCGAACTCGGCAGTGCGCGCCAGGT
>NZ_JBVVQI010000132.1:0-299 GCF_055811495.1 Mesorhizobium sp. WSM4830
TCCAAAAACCCGCCTCCCGAGGCGGGTTTTTTGTTTCCAGGGTGAAAACTCCGGTGTTGTCGGACGTCAATGTCGGCGGGACAGCGCCCCCCTCTGTCCTGCCGGACATCTCCCCCTCAAGGGGGGAGATCGGCAGCTTTGGAGACAGCGCCCTTTCTGCATCCTATGAGATTGGCGAAAGCCGCAGTGACGGCCGATCTCCCCACTAGAGGGGGAGATGTCCGGCAGGACAGAGGGGGGCGCGAAGGAACGCCAGCGTTCACATCTTGCATCGGCCAATGATGCGGTTTACGCCCTTT
>NZ_JBVVQI010000133.1:0-296 GCF_055811495.1 Mesorhizobium sp. WSM4830
TATCCGCTGGCGGTCGAAGCCGTGAAGCGCATCGATGCCCTGTTCGATATCGAGCGCGCGATCAACGGCCTGTTGCCGGCCCAACGCCACGCCGTGCGCCAGGAGCGGAGCGCGCCGCTGGTCACCGAGCTCGAGTGCTGGATGATCGAGACACGCGACAAGCTCTCGCGCGGACACGACCTGACCAAGGCGTTCAACTACATGCTGCGCCGCTGGTCATCCTTCACCCGGTTCCTCGACGATGGGCGGATCTGCCTATCCAACAATGCAGCCGAGCGAGCCCTGCGCGGCATCGC
>NZ_JBVVQI010000134.1:0-279 GCF_055811495.1 Mesorhizobium sp. WSM4830
CTTCGAAGCCCTCGCAGTCGAGCTTCATGAAGTCGACGTTGATCAGGTCAAGGCTGTCGAGGGTCTCCATCGGGATCTCGCCCTTGCCGCGCACCTGCGTGTTGCCGCTGCTGCCCGGCTCGGACCACATGGCCACCGAGCCGTGCTCCGCGCCCAGCGCGATCCCGTGCAGGTGCACGTGCTGGCCCACGCCGGCGAGGTTCTTTTCGAAGCACTCGCGGTGCGCGGCCACCGGTTCGAAGGCGAACACCGCGGCGAACTCGTGTTCCAGGTTGTAGG
>NZ_JBVVQI010000135.1:0-273 GCF_055811495.1 Mesorhizobium sp. WSM4830
GCGCGCGATGACATGGAAGTGCTGCTCAGTCGAACTGGCATAAAGGGCAAAGATATCGCTCTCGCGGTCACCCAGCACGGTGACCGCTGCGGCCTTGGCGAGCAGCGGTCTGGACGCAGCGACGGTGGATGTCCAGCGCCGCGATTCCTTGTCTGATAATTCCCGATCGTCGTTTGAGGTGGTGCGACGGGCCTCGCGCGTGCAGATCTGCCCGCTCAATAGTGCAAGACAGGTGGCATCATCGGCATCCACAGCCAGTAGCTTATGCAGCAG
>NZ_JBVVQI010000136.1:0-269 GCF_055811495.1 Mesorhizobium sp. WSM4830
TGCTGAAATACTCCACCCCGCGTTTTGTTGGATCGGAGTCAGCGAGAGCAGCGACTTGCGCTTCAAGGTAAGCAGGGACGGTTCCGGTGGTGTATCCCAAGAAATCCCGCCGAGTTCCGCTGGATCGCTGGCGAACATCGAAACGCCTGCGCGTTTTTAATTGTCCAATGTTGAATTCGACAGCACCGACACCATCAGAAATACGGGTCAAGCGACCATCGGATTCAAGAGTCGCAAACTCAGGATTCAGGTTCGTGATAGTAGCGCCC
>NZ_JBVVQI010000137.1:0-267 GCF_055811495.1 Mesorhizobium sp. WSM4830
GCCAAACGCCAGCGCGGCAGACCAGCCTCATACGCGACAATCAAAAACACCCAGGAACTTGTCGCGGAGCGGCAATCAGAAACCAGCGAAGTTCTTGCCAGCGACGATCAGCGTGATAACTTCCAATCGACCGCGACATAAGAGTCTCATCTAGATTGTCGCCGCCGTCTCATCCTGATCGCCGCGCCATACGCCGGAAGCCCTGTCCAGGTGGCAAGCGCCAAGACGCAAGACACGTGGCGGCCAGCACCGCTATTCTGATCTGGC
>NZ_JBVVQI010000138.1:0-257 GCF_055811495.1 Mesorhizobium sp. WSM4830
CAATTCCGTCATGATCGTTATCCGACACGACAACATCGCATACTTCCTTCACATGCTCATTTGCATTGCCCATTGCGACTGCAAGACCGGCAGCTCTGAGTACGTCGAGATCATTATCCGCGTCACCTACGGCAACGGTCTTCTCAATGGGAATATTCAGATACTCGCATAAGATTTCCAATCCTCTGGCCTTTGTGATCCCGGGCGGAGATACTTCGAGCGATGTGGTCTCCGCATCCGCGAGCTGCATGCCGAGA
>NZ_JBVVQI010000139.1:0-257 GCF_055811495.1 Mesorhizobium sp. WSM4830
GAGTACAATGCAGCAGCGCTTGTCACGGATGAACGCAACAAGCTGAAGCAGATTTTCTTTCATCCCCGGATGATGCCGGTGGCGATCATTCTCGACCCTGCCCTCACGGTTCATACGCCTTCCAAGCTGTGGATGGGATCGGGAACCGGCTAGATGGATCACGGCATCGAATCATTGTGCTCACCCGCCGGCACGCCGCTCGCCGACGAGGTGGTCCTGGCTGGCATCCGCACCCTGCTCGAGGGAATGCTCCGGAC
>NZ_JBVVQI010000140.1:0-249 GCF_055811495.1 Mesorhizobium sp. WSM4830
CTTTCCAGACCGTCCCAGCCTTCCTGCTGGCTTTGGCTTTCGTCAGCATCGTCGGGCCGTCGCTCGGCGTCGTCGTTGCGGCGATCGCGCTGGGCGCCTGGACCGGACCGGCACGCGTGGCGCGGGCCGAAGTGCTGTCGATCCGCGAGCGCGATTTTGTTGCCGGCGCCCGCGTCATCGGCATGCATCCGCTGGAGATCGCCTTTCGCGAGGTGCTGCCCAACGCATTGCCGCCAGTAATGGCTTTAT
>NZ_JBVVQI010000141.1:0-248 GCF_055811495.1 Mesorhizobium sp. WSM4830
GCTTCGGTAGGGGCGGTGGCAGTCGAGGTGCTGCCGCCAGTGGTGGCCTCGGAAGGGATGCTCGCCGTAGAAGTGGGATCGGTGGCCGCGGCTTCGGAAGGAGCAGTCCCGGCAGTGCTGAGATTGTGTTGCCGGAAAACGGCCTGCAGTTCCGGGGAGCTTTCAAGCGCGGTGTCGCCTCGCTGCGAACCCCAGGCGTATGCGTAGTCGAAGGCGGGTGACGGAACCAGCTTGGCCCAGTGGTCCAT
>NZ_JBVVQI010000142.1:0-238 GCF_055811495.1 Mesorhizobium sp. WSM4830
AGGCACCCCCCCAGGGGGGGGGGGGCGGGGAAAACCACCACAAGGGGGGGGTGGGGTTTTTGGGGGGCGGGGCCCCCGCCGCGAAGAGTGTGGGGGGGGGAAAAAAAAAAAAAAAAAAAAAAAAAAAAAAAAGGGGGGGGGGGGGGGGGGGGGGTTTTTTTTTTGTGGGGGGTTTTTTTTTTTGTGTGAGAGAGGTTGTGGGGGCAAGAAAAAAATAAGATTTATTTATTATTTTATT
>NZ_JBVVQI010000143.1:0-234 GCF_055811495.1 Mesorhizobium sp. WSM4830
GCCCACTTCTCGTCGAACTGCACCTCACTCGTCGCCGGGGGAAAAAGCCACGAGCTCGTCGTGCAGTCGCTGGGCGTGGTCGCCGGCCAGGGCGGTGTACCGGGTGACGGTGTCGCGGTGGACTCCGACCAGCCGGGCCGTCTTGCGGGTGCCGGTGCCCTCGGCCACGTGAGCGAGGACGGCGGTGACGGTGTCGGGCGGCAGGCGGGTGTCGAACAGCGGGGTGCCCTTCCG
>NZ_JBVVQI010000144.1:0-223 GCF_055811495.1 Mesorhizobium sp. WSM4830
GTAAGCGGGTAGCTGATGCCGTTCAGCGCTGGTAGTTCCAAGGCATAAGCGCCTCGATATCGCTGTTTGGCCAGCCATTGGCGATACGCTCGAGGGTCTGGGTGAGCCAGGCGTGCGGATCGACCTGGTTCATCTTGGCGGTGGTCAGCAGCGTGGCGATGGTCGCCCATGTCCGTCCGCCGCCGTCGCTGCCAGCGAAGAGGCTGTTCTTACGAGTAATTGT
>NZ_JBVVQI010000145.1:0-216 GCF_055811495.1 Mesorhizobium sp. WSM4830
CCGCGTCATGAGACGCCGAAAAATTGCGCCGCGGCGGGGATGTAACTCCGGTCGGGCTACGCCCTCCCTTCGTCACAACCCCGCCGCCGAGTCTCATCCTGATTGACGCTGAATCTCACCTTGATTGTCGCCGCGCACGGGCGTCACCCACAGGGTCAAACTGCCGCGATGACGAAGTCCTGCCTCATATTCTGGCCAGTTCGTCACCCTGAACTT
>NZ_JBVVQI010000146.1:0-215 GCF_055811495.1 Mesorhizobium sp. WSM4830
GGCGTCCGAAATACGGATGCCAGCGATAATGGACTTCGACCTCCTGCCCAACATGGGCAGAATGACCCCGAGATTGCCTGCGGCCTGATAGCGCGTTCGACGGTGTTGGAGTCGATTTCGATGCGGCCGTCGGCGAGAAAGCACTCGAGTGCGGCACGCCGGCCGAGCGCATAGCGAATCGCCTCAGCGGGCTTCGATTTGCCCGACAGTTTCGG
>NZ_JBVVQI010000147.1:0-215 GCF_055811495.1 Mesorhizobium sp. WSM4830
AGCAGCGTGGCGATGGTCGCCCATGTCCGTCCGCCGCCGTCGCTGCCAGCGAAGAGGCTGTTCTTACGAGTAATTGTCTGCGGCCTGATAGCGCGTTCGACGGTGTTGGAGTCGATTTCGATGCGGCCGTCGGCGAGGAAGCACTCGAGTGCGGCACGCCGGCCGAGCGCATAGCGAATCGCCTCAGCGGGCTTCGATTTGCCCGACAGTTTCGG